>NZ_BAAASD010000011.1:0-220740 GCF_039532705.1 Streptomyces sparsogenes subsp. cuspidosporus
CGAGGCCGCCCCCGGCGACGGGGCCCCGGCGGGCGGGGCCGGAGGCGAGCGCGGCGCGGTGGGCGTGGCCGAGCCGTTCCGGGCCCGGCGGCTCGATGTGCCGGGGCACGGCGGGGGCGCGGCGGGGCGGCGGCCGCGCGCCCGCACGGCCCACGGCCGTACCACCGGCGCCCGCCGCCCCCAAGGGGCCCTCACCAAGCTGCATCTGGCGGCGACCGTACGGGCGGCCGCCCCGCACCAGCGCGACCGCGGCCGCCGGGGCCCCGGGCTCGTGGTGCGCCGTGACGACCTGCGCGAGGCGGTGCGCGAGGGCCGTGAGGGCAATCTGGTGCTGTTCGTGGTGGACGCGTCGGGGTCGATGGCCGCGCGCAAGCGCATGAGCGCCGTCAAGGGCGCCGTGCTGTCGCTGCTGCTGGACGCCTACCAGCGGCGGGACAAGGTCGGTCTGATCACGTTCCGGGGGTCGGAGGCCGCCGTGGCGCTGCCGCCCACCTCGTCGGTGGACGCGGGCGCCGCCCGGCTGGAGAGGCTGCCCACCGGGGGGCGCACCCCGCTGGCCGCCGGACTGCTGAAGGCTCGTGAGGTGCTGCGGATCGAGCGGCTCCGGGACCCGTCGCGCCGTCCGCTGCTGGTCGTGGTGACGGACGGGCGGGCCACGGGCGGAGTGGACCCGGTGGGCCGGGCGGGGCGCGCGGCCCGGCTGCTGGCGGACGACAAGGTCGCCTCGGTGGTGGTGGACTGCGAGTCGGGGCCCGTCCGGCTCGGCCTGGCGGGCGCGCTGGCCCAGGACTTGCGGGGCACCCCGGTGACCCTCGACGAACTGCGCGCGGACAGCGTGACCGCGCTGGTGCGCGACGCGCGCGCGACAAGCACCCCACGGATCGTACGGAAGACACGGAGGGCCGCCTGATGCCGCAAGGACAACCGACCGTCGTACCCGACGACGGGCTGACCACCCGGCAGCGCCGCAACCGGCCGCTGGTGCTCGTGCACACGGGCGTCGGCAAGGGCAAGTCGACCGCCGCGTTCGGGCTGGCGCTGCGGGCGTGGAACCAGAACTGGCCGGTCGGTGTATTCCAGTTTGTGAAGTCCGCGAAATGGCGGGTCGGCGAGGAGCGGGCGCTGCGCGTCCTCGGCGACTCGGGGGAAGGGGGGACCGTCGCATGGCACAAGATGGGCGAGGGCTGGTCGTGGCTCCAGCGCTCCCGCCAGGACGCCATCTCCAGCGAGGAGGCGGCGCGCGAGGGCTGGGAGCAGGTCAAGCGCGATCTCGCGGCGGAGACATACCGGCTGTATGTGCTGGACGAGTTCGCGTATCCGCTGCACTGGGGCTGGGTGGACACCGAGGAGGTGGTCTCGGTGCTGCGCGACCGCCCCGGGACCCAGCACGTGGTCATCACGGGGCGTAACGCGCCGCAGGGCTTGCTGGACTTCGCGGACCTGGTCACCGACATGTCCAAGGTCAAGCACCCGATGGACGCCGGTCAGAAGGGGCAGCGGGGCATCGAGTGGTGAGTCAGCAGTGGTGAGCGTGCCGCGCCTGGTCATCGCCGCGCCCGCGTCCGGCAGCGGCAAGACCACGGTCGCCACGGGCCTGATGGCCGCCTTCGCGGAGCGCGGTCTCGACGTGTCTCCGCACAAGGTCGGCCCCGACTACATCGACCCGGGCTATCACGCGCTGGCCGTGTCCTCCTCCCCGGCCCGCTCCGGGCGGGCGCCGCGCCCGGGCCGGAATCTGGACGCCTTTCTGTGCGGGCCGGAGCGGATCGCCCCGCTGTTCCTGCACGGTGCGGACGGCTCCGACCTGGCGGTGGTCGAGGGCGTGATGGGGCTGTACGACGGGGCGGCCGGGCAGGGCGAGCTGGCGTCCACGGCGCATGTGGCGAAGCTGCTGCGCGCGCCGGTGGTGCTGGTCGTGGACGCCTCCTCGCAGTCCCGCTCGGTGGCGGCACTGGTCCACGGCTTCGCGTCGTGGGACCCGGAGGTGCGGGTGGCCGGGGTGATCCTCAACAAGGTCGGCTCGGACCGGCATGAAGAGCTGCTCCGCGAGGCGCTGGACGGGTCGGGGGTGCCGGTGTTCGGGGCGCTGCGCCGGGTGCGCGCGGTGCGCGCGCCGAGCCGCCACCTCGGCCTGGTGCCGGTGGCCGAGCGGCGGGCGGAGGCGGTCGAGTCCGTGGCCGCGCTGGCCGAGCGGGTGCGCGCGGGCTGCGACCTGGAGGGCCTGCTCGCCCTGGCGCGCAGCGCGCCGCCGCTGCCGGACCAGCCCTGGTGCCCGGAGCGGGAGACCGCGGCCGCGCGCGGCGGGGCCGGGCCGGCGCCGGGCGGCGCGCGGCCGGTCGTGGCGCCAGGTGGAGCGCGGCCGGTCGTGGCGCTGGCCGGCGGGGCGGCCTTCACCTTCTCGTACGCGGAGCAGGCCGAGTTGCTCACCGCCGCGGGGGCCGAGGTGGTGCCCTTCGACCCGCTGCGGGAGGAGCGTCTGCCGCCCGGCACCGCCGGGCTGGTGATCGGCGGCGGCTTCCCGGAGGTCTACGCGCCGGAGCTGTCGGCGAACGGCCCGCTGCGCGCGGAGGTGGCCGGCCTCGCGGCGGCCGGCGCGCCGATCGCCGCCGAGTGCGCGGGGCTGCTGTATTTGGCGCGCTCGCTGGACGGCGAGCCGATGTGCGGGGTGCTGCCCGCCGAGGCGCGGATGTCGGAGCGGCTGACACTGGGCTACCGGGAGGCGGTGGCGGTCGGCGACAGCCCGCTCGCCGCCGCGGGCACCCGGGTGCGCGGGCATGAGTTCCACCGCACCGCCGTGGAACCGGGCGCGGGCCCGGAGCCCGCGTGGGGGCTGGTGCGGCCCGAGCGCCGCGCGGAGGGGTTCGTGCGGGGCAGGGTGCATGCCTCGTATCTGCATGTGCACTGGGCGGCGATGCCGGAGGCGGCGGTCCGGTTCGTCGGGGCCTGCGCCCCTCCGCGGAGCGGTTCAGGGGGCGGCGGGCGGTGAAGACGCCGGGAGAGCTTCCGGCGCGTCCCGAGCTGTCGGCGCGGTGGGCGCCCGTGCCATCGGCGCGGGCATCAGCGGCGGCGGTGCGCTGCGCGACGGGCCCGTCGGTGTCGGTGCCGACGGCGCCGGGGGCGTCGGTGCCGTCGGTGTCGGCGGCGGTGGTGTCGGCGGGGGCGGATGCGCCGGTGTCGTGGGCGCCTGTGCCGCCAGCGGCGGTGCGCTGCGCGACGGGCCCGTCGGTGTCGGTGTCGGCGGCGCCGGCTAGACCGGTGTCGGTGTCGACGGCGCCGGGCACGCCGGTGCCGCCAGCGCCGGTGTCGACGGCGCCGGGCACGCCGGTGCCGCCAGCGCCGGTGTGGGCGGTGCCGGGGCCGACGGCGGCGGTGCCGGCGGCGGCGGGTACCCCGGTGCCGTCGGCGCCGATGCCTGCCGCGGAAATACCGTCCGCTGCGCCTCCGGGGCTCGTCGTCGGCGTCGGGGCCAGGCACGGGGTGGACATGGAGGAGGTCGCCGGGCTCATCGGGCGGACGCTGGCCGCCGCGGGGCTTTCGGCGGGCGGGGTCGTGGAGTTGGCCACGGTCGAGGCGAAGGCCGCCGAGCCGGGGCTGGTGGCGGCGGCGGCCCGGTTCGGTGTGCCGCTGCGGGGCTACGGGGCGGCGGTGCTGGCCCGCGTCGCGGTGCCGTGCCCGTCCGGCGGCGCCGCGCTGGCCGCCGTGGGGACGCCCAGTGTCGCCGAGGCGGCCGCCCTGCTGGCCGCCGGGCCGGGGGGCGAACTGCTCGTGGGCAAACGGAAGTCGGCGCCGCCCGGCCGTCCCGCGCGGGCCACCTGCGCCGTCGCGCGCCGCCCGGCACCCGCCAAAGGCGGGCAGGTCGGGCAGGGATGACCTGCCTGCACGCCGCCCGACCGCCCTCAGTAACGTCTCGGGGCGGGACCCGACCCCGCATCGCACCGTGCACCCGCACCACCAGCACCAAGGAGACCCCGTGACGACCCCGCCCGCGCTGCTCATCGCAGGCATCGGCACCCGAGACGAAAAGCGCGCCGACGCCTTCCGCGACTTCGTACGGGAGTTGGGCGCCCGCAACCCCGGCCTGCCCGTCGCGGGCGGCTTCACCGGCCCGAGCCCTCTTCCGCTGGCCGACGCGGTGGCCCGACTCGCCGACGAGGGCGTGACCCGCTTCGCCGTCGTACCGCTGACGCTGATCCCTTCCGAGCGCGCGGAGCGGGACCTCACCGCCGCGCTGGACCGGGAGCTGGAGCTGCGCCCCGGGGCGTCGTTCCTCCGCGCCCGCCCGCTGGGCCCGCACCCGCGGCTGCTGACCGTGCTGGAGCGCCGCCTGGACGAGGCCCTGGGCGGCCGCCCGCGCTCCCCCTACGACCGGGCCGAGACCACCGTCCTGCTGGTGGGCCCGGGCTCGACCGGCCCGGACGCCAACGCGGAGGTGCACCGGGCCGCCCGGCTGCTGTGGGAGGGCCGCGGCTTCGCCGGGGTGGAGACGGCCTTCGTCTCGGTGGCCGCGCCCGACGTGGCCTCCGGTCTTGACCGCTGCGCGCTGCTGGGGGCGCGGCGGATCGTGGTGCTGCCGTACTTCCTCTTCGCGGGGGCGGCGCTGGACCGGGCACTGCAGCAGGCGGAGGGGTGGGCGCTGGCCCGCCCGGAGGTCGAGGTGCTGACCGCCGAGGTGCCGGGTCCGGCGGAGGAGTTGCTGGAGCTGGTCCTGGAGCGCTACCGGGAGGCGGCCGGGGGCGGGGCCGACAACGGTAGGGCTGACACCGGTAAGACCGGCAGTGGTGAGGCCGGCAGCGGGGCGGGCGATCCGGTCGCCGTCTCCCCGGTGGTGTCCGGACACCCCGGCTCGCCCGCGCATGTCGGCTGAACGGCCCGCCGAGGCGACCGCCGGGCCGGCCCGCGACACGTCCGGCGACACGTCCGCCGGTCCGGCCGCCGGGTTCGACCCGCGCCATCTGCGTCACCACGGTGACGCCGAGGTGCGGGGCCCGGGCGCGGGGCTGACGGATCTGGCGGTCAATGTCCGGGCCGACACGCCTCCCGGCTGGCTCAAGGCCCGGCTGGCCGCCGCGCTCGACACCCTGGCCGCCTACCCGGACGGCGGTCCGGCGCGGCGCGCGGTCGCCGCGCGGCATGGCGTGCCGGAGGCACGGGTGCTGCTGACCGCGGGGGCGGCGGAGGCGTTCGTCCTGCTGGCGCGCGCCCTTCCGATGCGGCGCCCGGTCGTGGTGCACCCGCAGTTCACCGAGCCGGAGGCCGCGCTGCGGGACGCCGGGCACCGGGTGGAGCGGGTGGTGCTCGACGAGCGGGACGGCTTCCGGCTGGATCCGGGCGCGGTGCCGGACGAGGCGGATCTGGTGGTGGTCGGCAATCCCACCAACCCGACGTCCGTGCTGCACCCGGCGGACGCGGTGGCCGCCCTGGCCCGGCCCGGGCGGACGCTGGTGGTGGACGAGGCGTTCATGGACGCCGTGCCCGGCGAGCGGGAGTCGCTCGCCGCCCGCACCGATGTGCCGGGTCTCGTCGTGCTGCGCAGCCTCACCAAGACCTGGGGGTTGGCGGGGCTGCGGATCGGCTATGTGCTGGCCGGGCCGGAGACGGTCGCGGCGCTCGAGCGGGCGCAGCCGCTGTGGCCGGTGTCCTCCCCGGCGCTGGTGGCGGCGGAGGCATGCTGTGAGCCCGCGGCGCTCGCCGAGGCGGAGCGGGCGGCGGACGCCATCGCCGCCGACCGGGCCCATCTGGCCGCCCGGCTGGCGGAGTTCGAGGAGGTCCGGGTGTGTGCCCCGGCGGCCGGACCCTTCCTGCTGGTCCGGCTGCCGGAGGCCACCGCGGTCCGCGCCCGCCTGCGCGAGTTCGGTTTCGCGGTGCGGCGCGGTGACACGTTTCCGGGTCTCGGCCCGGAGTGGCTGCGGCTCGCGGTCCGCGACCCGGCCACGACCGACCGCTTCGTCACCGCCCTGGCGAAGGCTCTCGCCGAGCGGTGACGCGCGGCCGGTCAAGGCCGGTCAGGACCGGCCAGGGCCGACCGTGCACCGGTCAGGGCCGGTGCCGGTACGGCTGGGCCGCGCCGGGTCAGACCCCGTCGCCCGCCCCGGCGCCGCGACGGCGGCGGCCCAGGACGACGGCGCCGCCGCCCAGGGCCAGCAGGGCCGCGCCGCCGGCCACCAGGTACGGCGTGGCCGAGCTGCCGCCGGTCTCGGCGAGGTGTTCCGGCTTCTTCGGGCCGGGGGCGGCCTGGGAGCCGATCCCGGAGCCCGGGGCACCCGGGGCCTCACAGGTCGCCTTGGCCAGGGTGACCTTCCCCTCGACCTCGGAGACGTTCAGCTTGAGCGGGTTCACCGAGACGTTCAGCTCGAGTGCCGTGGCCGCGGCGGTGCGGGACGTGGTCGCGGTGCGCGACAGGTCCAGCCGGACGGTGCCGACCGCGGGCACGTCCACCGTGGTGGTGCCGCTGGAGGAGAGGGTGGCCTTCTTGCCGAGCACGACCACGTCACCCAGCACGTTGGACTGGGCGGTGGGCCGCTTGCCGGCCTTGCAGACCGCCTTCGAGGTGACCTGCTGGACCTCGATCAGCGGCACGGCCGGCAGCCCGGGGAGGTGCACCTTGGCGTGCGCGAGGTTGGCGTATCCCTCGGCGCGGGACTTGTCGACGGTGCCACGCGCGGTGGCCACGTCCGCGCGCAGGACGTTGAACGGCTTGCCCCCCTCGACGCCGTCCAGTGTCGCGCTGAGCGCGGTCTTGTTGGCGGAGGCCGGCGCGCGCACCTCGTTGAGGGTGAGCGCCAGCGGCGCCTTGACCGTCTTGTTGAGCGTCGAGACGGTCAGATCGGCGCGGAGCACGGCCGCGCCGGCTCCGCCCGTCTGGTGCGTGCTCGTCTTGGCTGCCTCGCCCGCCTTGCCGTCGCCGTCGGTGGCGTGCGCCGCGCTCGCGGGCAGCAGGCCGAGGACGGTGACGGCGGCAGCGGCCGTGGCGGCCGCCAGACGGCGGGCGGGCATGCCGGAGTAGTTGTTGGTGGAACAGGACACGTGAGTTGACCCCCACAGGAGAACATGGAGCCGCCGGCGACTCGCCACGGGGGGACATCACGGGCGCCGACGGCATCGACCCCGCAATATTTGCGGCATGCAAGGCCAACTCGCAGGTTTGCGGGATCAGTTCATCCCAACGAGTGCAATTCGCCGGTGTGTTCGGTCCCGTGTCTTCCCGGGGTCCCACCACGCGGCAGACCACCCGCGCAGCAGACGACCCGCGCGGCAGGCCCCCGCTCAGCAGACCCCCGCAGACCCCCGCTCAGCCGACCACCCGCCCGCGCAGCACCACCCGCCGCGGCGCCGTCAGCACACGCACATCCGCCCGCGGGTCGGACTCGTACACGACCAGGTCCGCGGGCGCGCCCTCGGTGAGCCCGGGCCGCCCGAGCCAGGCCCGCGCGCCCCAGGTCGCCGCCGACAGCGCGGCCGTCGCCGGGATGCCGGCCTTGACCAGCTCGGCGACCTCGAGGCCGACCAGGCCGTGCGGGAGCGAACCGCCCGCGTCCGTGCCGGTGTAGATGGGCACGCCCGCGTCGTAGGCCGCGCGCACGGTGTCGTAGCGGCGCTCGTGCAGCCGCCGCATGTGGTCCGCCCAGCGCGGGAACTTCTTCTCCCCGCCCTTCGCCAGGTCGGGGAAGGTGGCGATGTTGACCAGGGTCGGGACGATCGCGACGCCGCGCTCCGCGAAGAGCGGGATGGTCTCCTCGGTCAGTCCCGTGGCGTGCTCGACGCAGTCGATCCCCGCCTCCACCAGCGGGGCCAGGGTCTCCTCCGCGAAGCAGTGCGCGGTGACCCGCGCGCCGAGACGGTGGGCCTCGGCGATGGCCGCCTCGGCCTGCGCGCGCGGCCAGCAGGCCGCCAGGTCCCCGACCTCCCGGTCGATCCAGTCGCCGACCAGCTTGACCCAGCCGTCCCCGCGCCGCGCCTCCCGCGCCACGTACGCCACCAGCTCCTCGGGCTCGATCTCGTGGGCGTAGTTGCGGATGTAGCGCTTGGTCCGGGCGATGTGGCGGCCCGCCCGGATGATCCGGGGCAGGTCCTCGCGGTCGTCTATCCAGCGCGTGTCGGCGGGCGAGCCGGCGTCCCGCAGCAGCAGCGCACCGGCCTCCCGCTCGGTCAGCGCCTGCTTCTCGCTGGTCGAGTCGTCGACGGCGCCATGGGTGTCGAGCCCCACGTGGCAGTGCGCGTCCACGAGCCCGGGCAGCACCCACCCCTCGATGGTCCTGACGTCCCGGGCGGCGACCGGCCGCTCGTAGGTGATCCTCCCGTCCACGACCCACAACTCGTCCCGGATGTCCTCGGCGAGGCCCCCGGCGTCCGGCCCGACGAGCACCCTGCCCTTGATGTGCAGCACCGCGCTATCCCTCATGCCTCGCACTGTACGAGACTTCGCCGACGCCCTGACCGGCCAGTTCCCCAGGGCGAAAACGGCGCCACTCGTACAACACGAAGAGCGCTGCTACGCTCACGCAACCCACCGGACGAGGGGAAGTGAGGAGGCCCGTGTGAGCGCTCCCACCGATGACCCGGCCGCCGTACGCCCTGCACCGGCGGCCCTGCCCGAGTCGACGGAGAACCCGCCCCCGGCTGCCGCTGGGAGCCGCCCCCCGCCGGACTTACCGGCGCCCGATCCGGAACCCCCGCCCCCGGCCGGCCCCCCTTCCGCTGCCGATCTCCCGCCCGCGGCCGGCCCCCCGCCCGGATCGGCCCCCGTCGCGCCGGCGGATGCCCAGGACGCACAGGACGCACAGGCGGAGTTCCGGGAGTTCTTCGAACGGCACCACGCCGAACTGGCCCGCCTCGCGCATCTGCTGCTCGGCAGCTCGGACGGCGCGGACGACCTCGCCGCCGACGCGCTGGTCGCGGTGTGGCACCAGTGGGACCGGGTGCGGGCCGCCGAGCACCCGGCCGCGTACGCCCGGGGCGTGGTGACCAATCTGGCGCGCTCCAGGATCCGCAGCCTGGTCCGCGAGCGCCGCCGGGTGGCACTCTTCTCCTCCCAGCGCGCCGACCACGTCGACGACCCGGACGTCTCCGCCGTGGTGGACGTGCAGGCGGCGCTGGTGCGGCTGCCGTTCCGCAAGCGCGCCTGCGTGGTGCTGCGGCACGCCTTCGACCTGTCGGAGCGGGAGACCGCGCGTACGCTCGGCATCTCGGTGGGCACGGTCAAGAGCCAGACCTCCCGGGGCATCGCGGAGCTGGAGCGGCTGCTGGGCTCGGCGCACGGCGGCGAGCGGCCGCCCGCCCCGGGTCCGCAGGAGACCGTACGGAAACTCCACCCTGGTCATGCGGGAGGGAACGGTCGATGATCGACCACCGCGAGCGGCACGGCCGGATCGATGTCGCCGCCGAACTGCGCGCCGCCGCCCGGTCGCACCGGCCGGACCGGGCGCGCATGCTGGCCCGGGTGAGCGCGGGGATGGCGCCGGGTGGCCGGGGGCGCCCCGGGCGCGGGTGGACGCGTGTGGCGGGCCCGGTCGCCGGGCTCGCGGCGGCCGTCGCGGCCGCCGGGATCGTGATGCTGGCCACGGAGCCGGCGCAGCGGCCGCAGACCGTGCGGACGTCGAGCGAGCCCGCCGCGCCGCCGGCCCACGCGGGGCGGGGCGGGACGGGGCAGGAGACGGAGGACGGGTCACAGCGCCACACTCCGACCGCCTCCCCCACCGCGGTCGGTCCAAACCACCTCGCCGACCCCGTGGTGCGGTCGAGCGGCGAGATCGATCCGGGGTCCAATCCGTACTGGGCGCAGAGCGATGTGATCGTGACGAACGGCAAGCCGCTGACCTCGCTGACGGTCGAGCTGCGGGTCGCGCACACCGGAGGGGTGCTCACCACCGGCTCCTGGAGCACGCTGCCCAAGGGCGACCTCGAGGTCTCGGTGCGCGACGAGGGCGGCGCGCTGGTGTACCGCTGGGCGCTGAAGGACGGGGCCACGGTGCCCGCGGGGCGGCATGTCTTCGCCGGGCAGTACAACCACGCCGAGGGCGACCGGGAGATCACAGGGGACCGCTACTCGGCCAGCGGCTACGGCCCCTCGGGCGCCTTCGCCGTCCGGGGCGGATTCCACAAAGCCCGCCCAACCAGGTGAGGCGAGGGAATCCGGGGGAACCCAGGTGAATTCCCGATGGCTCGTCGGGATATAAAGAGAGCACCTTTTTGAATACAGGTTCCCATCTTCGTTTGCCCGCTTTCCGGACTCCTAAACGCCGAGATTTCGTAACCCGGAAGCGCTGCAATTCGAGGGCGTCACCCGGCCGTTACGCGAATGTGACACACTCCACACGCCGACCGTTTCGCCCCGGTAACTCCCTGACAAAACAATACTTTTCAACAACCCCCTCGTGCGCACGCGCGTCCCCGCGCGATATCACACCCACCCCTCTTCGGGTAACCCCTCACCTCGATGCAATTTCAGATTGTGCTGGGTAAATTCAATCCGCATGACCGCCGCACAAGCAGACCTTGCAGGTGCCCGAAGAGAAATGCCGGAAGGACTGACACTCGAGGCCCCCCGCATCGAGGACGGAGCCGCTATCTGGCGCATCGCCCGCGACTCGGGGACGTTGGACCTGAACTCCTCCTACAGCTATCTGCTGTGGTGTCGCGACTTCGCCGCCACCTCCGTGGTGGCCCGGAACGCGCAGGGGAAACCGGTCGGCTTCGTCACCGGTTACCTCCGCCCGCAGCGCCCCCGGACCCTGGTGGTCTGGCAGGTCGCCGTGGACCGGGCGTGGCGTGGCCGGGGGCTGGCCGCCGCCCTGCTGGACGGGCTGACCGCGCGCGTCGCCGAGCAGTCGGACATCCACGGCGTCGAGACCACGATCACCCCGGACAACACCGCCTCCAACCGGCTGTTCACCTCCTTCGCCGAACGGCACGGCGCGCCCGTCGAGCATGAGGTGCTGTTCGACGGCGGGCTGTTCCCCGACGGCGGCCACGAGCCGGAGGTGCTGTACCGCATCGGCCCGCTCGCCGCCGGCACCTGAGGCCCCACCCCTCGTCCCGAGCCCCCGCCCAAGACTTCCTCACCCCTCACACCCCTCTCCCAGGAGATCGCTGTGACCATCACCCCGCCCGCCCTGAGCGTCTTCGAGGCCCTGGAGTCGGAGGTGCGCAGCTACTGCCGCGGCTGGCCCGCCGTCTTCGACCGCGCCCAGGGCAGCTACATGTACGACGAGGACGGCCACACCTACCTCGACTTCTTCGCCGGGGCCGGAGCACTCAACTACGGCCACAACAATCCGGTCCTCAAACGCGCGCTGCTGGACTACATCGAGCGCGACGGCGTCACCCACGGTCTGGACATGGGCACCACCGCCAAGCGCGCCTTCCTGGAGTCCTTCCAGAACAACGTGCTGCGCCCGCGCGACCTGCCGTACAAGGTCATGTTCCCGGGGCCGACGGGCACCAACGCCGTGGAGGCGGCCCTGAAGCTGGCCCGCAAGGTCAAGGGGCGCGAGTCCATCGTGTCCTTCACCAACGCCTTCCACGGGATGTCGCTGGGCGCGCTCGCCGTGACCGGCAACGCCTTCAAACGGGCCGGCGCGGGCATCCCGCTGGTCCACGGCACCCCGATGCCGTTCGACAACTACCTGGACGGGCGGGTGCCCGACTTCCTGTGGTTCGAGCGGCTGCTGGAGGACCAGGGCTCCGGCCTCAACCAGCCCGCCGCCGTCATCGTCGAGACGGTGCAGGGCGAGGGCGGCATCAACGTGGCGCGCGCCGAGTGGCTGCGCGGCCTGGCCGAGCTGTGCAAGCGCCGCGACATGCTGCTGATCGTCGACGACATCCAGATGGGCTGCGGCCGCACCGGCCCGTTCTTCTCCTTCGAGGAGGCGGGCATCACCCCGGACATCGTCACCCTCTCCAAGTCCATCGGCGGCTACGGGCTGCCCATGTCGCTGGCGCTGTTCCGCCCCGAGCTGGACGTCTGGGAGCCGGGCGAGCACAACGGCACCTTCCGCGGCAACAACCCGGCCTTTGTCACCGCCGCCGCCGCCCTGAACACGTACTGGGCGGACGGCCAGATGGAGAAGCAGACGCTGGCCCGCGGCGAGCAGGTCGAGCAGGCGCTGCGCGCGATCTGCGAGGAGCACGTCCGGCTGGGCGCCGAGTACCGCGGCCGCGGGCTGGTCTGGGGCCTGGAGTTCACCGACCGCTCGCGCGCCTCGGCGGTGTGCGCCCGCGCCTTCGAGCTCGGCCTGCTGGTGGAGACCTCGGGCCCGGAGAGCGAGGTCGTCAAGCTGCTGCCGCCGCTGACCGTCTCCCCCGAGGAACTGGACGAGGGGCTGCGGACCCTCGCCCGCGCGGTGCGCGAGACCGCCTGAGGCGTTCCCCGGGGCGCCCGCGTCACCCCCGTCACACCCGGCACCCCCACATCCCATCCATCTCATCCCACACCGGATCCCCCACCGGATCACGAACAGAAAGGCGACCATCCACCGTGATCGTCCGATCCTTCAAGGACATCGAGGGCACCGAGCGGCATGTGAAGGCCAAATCGGGCACCTGGGAGAGCAAGCGCATCGTCCTCGCGAGGGAGCGGGTGGGCTTCTCGCTGCACGAGACCACGCTCTACGCGGGCACCGAGACGTCGATGTGGTACGCCAACCACATCGAGGCCGTGCTGTGCGTGGAGGGTGAGGCCGAGCTCACCAACGACGAGACCGGCGAGAAGCACTGGATCACCCCCGGCACCATGTATCTGCTGGACGGGCACGAGAAGCACACGATGCGCCCGAAGACCGACTTCCGTTGCGTCTGCGTCTTCAACCCGCCGATCACCGGGCGGGAGGACCACGACGAGAACGGCGTGTACCCCCTGATCACCGAGCCGGAGGAGGTTTGATCCGGATGACCACCACGGTCGCAGACCTGTACCCGACGCGAGGCAGCTCCGAGACGGTCACCCCGCGGGTGGACCCGGTGGTGTGGTCGGAGCCCGGGGCGCCCGGCCCGATGCGGCCGTCCGAGCTGAGCGACTTCGACCGCGACGGCTTCCTGGCGATCGAGGAGCTGATCACCCCGGACGAGGTCGCGGTCTACCGCGCCGAACTGGACCGGCTGATCTCCGATCCCGAGGTGCGGGCCGACGAGCGCTCGATCATCGAGCCGAAGTCGCAGGACGTGCGGTCGGTGTTCGAGGTGCACCGGATCAGCGAGGTCTTCGCGAACCTGGTCCGCGACCCGCGGGTGGTGGGCCGGGCCCGTCAGATCCTCGGTTCCGACGTGTACGTCCACCAGAGCCGGATCAACGTGAAGCCGGGCTTCGGCGCCTCCGGCTTCTACTGGCACTCGGACTTCGAGACCTGGCACGCCGAGGACGGGCTGCCGAACATGCGGACGGTGTCCGTCTCGATCGCGCTGACCGAGAACTACGACACCAACGGCGGCCTGATGATCATGCCGGGGTCGCACCGCACGTTCCTGGGCTGCGCGGGCGCGACGCCCAAGGACAACTACAAGAAGTCGCTGCAGATGCAGGACGCGGGCACCCCCTCGGACGAGGCGCTGACCAAGCTCGCCGACGCGCACGGCATCAAGCTGTTCACCGGCAAGGCGGGGTCGGCGACCTGGTTCGACTGCAACTGCATGCACGGGTCGGGCGACAACATCACGCCGTACCCGCGCAGCAATGTCTTCATCGTCTTCAACAGCGTGGAGAACACGGCGGTCGAGCCCTTCGCGGCGCCGGTCCGGCGGCCGGAGTTCATCGGGGCGCGGGACTTCACCCCCGTACGGTGACCCGGCCTGCCGTACGGTGACCCGGCCCCCTGGCCGGGGGCGGGCCCGGACCACCGGGCCCGCCCCCGGCCAGGGGTGGTCAGAGGGTGTCTCCCCCTACGCCGTGGCCGACAGGACGGAGACCACGTCGAGCAGCCGGTCCACATCGGCCGCGGAGTTGTAGAGGTGGAACGAGGCGCGCAGATTCCCCGCGCGGGCCGAGACGACGACGTTGGCCTCGGCGAGGCGGGGCGCGGCGTGGCCGAGCCCCGGCACGGACACGATGGCCGAGCCCGGGGCGTCCACCCACCGGTGTCCCAGCTGGGCGAGCCCGGCCCGGAAGCGGTCGGCGAGGGCGCGGTCGTGGGCGCCGATGGCCTCGACGCCCAGCTCCTCGACGAGCGCGAGGGCGGGCGCGGCGCCCACGTACGACAGCAGGCTGGGGCTCTGGTCGAAGCGGCGGGCGGAGTGGGCGAGTTCCTCGACCGGCCCGTAGCAGCTGTCCCAGGGTTTCTCGCCGGCCGCCCAGCCGGCGAAGACCGGGGTGAGCCCGCCGAGGTCCTCGGGGACGGTCAGGAACGCGACGCCGCGCGGGCACAGGAGCCACTTGTAGCCGACGCACACGGTGTAGTCGGCCTCGTCGGCGTCCATCGGCAGCCACCCGGCGCCCTGGCTGCCGTCCACCAGGAGCCGCGCGCCGTGGGCGCGGGCGGCCGCGCGGATGGCGTCCAGGTCGGCGATCCGGCCGTCCGCCGACTGCACGGCGCTGACGGCGACCAGGGCGGTGCCGGGGCGCACCGCGTCCGCCAGCTCCTCCAGCGGCACGGCGCGCGGCTTGAGGTCGCGGCGCATGGTGAAGGGGTTCACCAGGGAGCTGAAGTCGCGCTCGGCGCACAGGACTTCGGCCCCGGCGGGCAGCGAGGCCGCCACCAGCGCGGCGTACACGGCGACCGAGGCGCCCGCGGCGACCCGCCGCGCCGGCACCCCGGTCAGCCGGGCGAAGGCGGCGCGCGCCTCCTCCACCGCCTCCCAGGCCAGGTCGGCGGCGGGTGCTCCGCCGGCCGTGGCGTCGAGGGCTTCCTTCATCGCGGCCACGGCCCGGGCGGGGGTCAGACCGGTGGAGGAGGTGTTGAGGTACGTCGCCTGCGGCGCGAATTCCGCGCCTCCTGGGTGGTTTCTGGTCTCCATGCCCACCCACTGTGACTCCTCCCCTCCCGAAAGAGGGGCTTCTCACTCAGCCGCCGTGGCGACTTCATGACGGCCAAGCCCTGACCGGCGCCTCACGGCGCATACCGAGTGTTGCAGATCGATCACGCAGTGCGCAATCGAGTTATTTTGCACCCTCGCTGACCTGCGAGGCCTCCCAGGCCTGGCGCAGCGCCTGGGTGAAGATCTCAGCCGGTTGGCCGCCCGAGACGCCGAAGCGGCGGTCGAGGACGAAGAAGGGCACGGCGGTGGCGCCCAGCTCGGCGGCCTCGCGCTCGTCGGCGCGTACGGCGTCGGCGTAGGCGCTGTCGTCGTCGAGCACCGCGCGGGCCTCGTCGGGGTCGAGCCCGGCCTCGGCGGCGAGGGAGAGCAGCGTCGCGGGGTCGAAGACGGATCGTTCCTCGGCGAAGTTCGCGGCGTAGAGCAGGTCGAGCAGCTCGCCCTGGCGGCCGCGGGCCTTGGCGAGGTGCAGCAGCCGGTGGAGGTCGAAGGTGTTGCCGTGGTCGCGGTCCGCGCGGTAGCCGAGGCCGGCGTCGGCCGCGGCCTCGGCGACCCGGGCCTCCATGGCCTGGGCCTGCTCGCGCGGGACCCGGTACTTGGCCGTCAGCATGTCGAGCACCGGCACGGTGTCGCCCTTGGGGCGGTCGGGGTCGAGTTCGAAGGAGCGGTGGACCACCTCGACCCGGTCGCGGTGGTCGAAGGCGGCCAGGCCCTCCTCGAAACGGGCCTTCCCGATGTAACACCAGGGGCAGACGATGTCGGACCAGATCTCTACGCGCATGGAGCGGGTCAACCACTGAGGGCCCCGGTTCATTCCCCCCGGGGATTGCGATCACCTGATTCGGGGTGATTGTCTCCCCAGCATGGCCAACCTCATCCTCCGGCTCACCGAAGAAGAACACGAGGAGATCCGGCGCCGTGCGGCGGCCGTCGGCATGACGCCGCAGGCGTACGGGCGGGCGCGGCTCGCGCTGGACCGGGACGAGACGCGGGAGGCCTTCCTGGCCGCGTTCCGGGATTCGCTGCACCGCTGGAGGGGCGAGTTCGACGAGCTCAACGAGGAGCTGGCGGCCCGGCCCCGCAGCACCAGCAAGGAGATGGGGTTCGACCCGGCCACGTGCCTGAAGGACGCGTGTTGACCCCGTCGCCGGGGCATCCGATCGACTTCCCCACCCTGCTCCAGGCGACCGCGGACATCCCCGGCTCGCCCGCCATAGACGACTACGGCGTGCCGCTGGCGGCCGTCCACCGGCACGGCGCGCACATGCTGAACCAGGACGTGTACTGGGGCGCCCACCTGAAGGCGGCCGCGGTCCTGGACACGCTGCTGCGCCATCCCTGGCTGGAGCACTCCCAGGCCGACGCGGCGTGGGCCGCGACCCGGGCGGTGCTGACGATAAACGGCCTGACCCTCGCCCGGGACGTCAAGGGCTCGGAGGTCCTGGCGCTGATGCGCGACATCGCGGGCCCGGGGATCCCGCTGCGCGACATCGCCCGCGCGCTGCGCGCCTGGACCACGGAGGGGACGGCGGACGGAACGGCGGAAGGCGCTGCGGAGGGGCCGGCGGACGGGACGGCGGCCGGCTGAGCGCCGCGCTCGCCGGGCGCGTACGCCCCGGGGGGCCGACCTGTGGGGCACCGACCGTGGGGCGGGACCGGCCGGTCCCGCCCCACGGTGTGCCGCGGCGCGTGTCGTACGGACCCTGTCGTACGGCGCGCGTCGTACGACAGGCTCCGGGGCTCAGGCCTCGCGGCGCCCGTTCACCCGGCGGGGCAGCCCCAGCGGGTTCTCGTCGCGCAGCTCCGGCGGCAGCAGCGCGGCCGGGGCGTCCTGGTAGGTGACCGGCCGCAGCCAGCGCTCGATGGCGGTGCCGCCGACCGAGGTGGAGGTGGAGGTGGTCGCCGGGTAGGGGCCGCCGTGGTGCTGGGCCGGGGCGACGGCGACGCCGGTCGGCCAGCCGTTGACCAGGACGCGGCCCGCGAGCGGGGTGAGCTCGGCGAGCAGCTCGCCGGCCCGGCCCTCGGTGCCCGCGCCCTCGGCCTCGGAGAGGTGGACGGTGGCGGTGAGGTTGCCCGGCAGCCGCCCGAGCACGGACTTGATGTCCTCGTCGCTCTCGTAGCGGGCGAGCACGGTCACCGGGCCGAAGCACTCCTCGAGCAGCACGTCGTGCGGCCCCTCCTCGGCGAGCAGCCGGGCGGGGACGGTGAGGAAGCCGGCACTGACGGTGTGCTCGCCGCCGGAGCCGGGGGTGACCGGGGCGTCCACCTCGGGGAGTTCGGCCCGCTCCTTGACACCGGCGACGAAGTTGTCGCGCATGCGGTGGTCGAGCAGCACGCCGGCCTCGCTGTTGCTGACCGCCTCGGTGAGGGACTTCACCAGGCGGTCGCCCGCCTCGCCCGCGGGCGCCAGGACGAAGCCGGGCTTGGTGCAGAACTGGCCCATGCCCAGGGTCATCGACCCGCCGAGACCCGAGCCGATCTGCTCGGCGCGCTCGGCGGCCGCGGCCTCGGTGACCACGACCGGGTTGAGGCTGCCCAGCTCGCCGTGGAAGGGGATCGGCACCGGCCGGGCGGCCGCGGCGTCGAACAGGGCGCGGCCGCCCCGGATCGAGCCGGTGAAGCCGGCGGCGGCCACCAGCGGGTGCTTGACCAGCTCGACGCCGGCCTGGAAGCCGTGGACCACCGAGATCACGTCGGCGGGCAGCCCGGACTCCTCGGCGGCGCGGCGCAGCACGGAGGCGGCCACCTCGGAGGTGGCGGGGTGGTCGGGGTGCGCCTTGACGACGACCGGGCAGCCGGCGGCGAGCGCGCTGGCGGTGTCGCCGCCGGGCACGGAGAAGGCGAGCGGGAAGTTGCTCGCGGAGTAGACGGCGACGACGCCGAGCGGCACCTTGTAGCGGCGCAGGTCGGGCCAGGGCGGGGTCTGGGTGGCGTCGGCGTGGTCCACGCGTACGTCGAGGAAGGCGCCCTCGTCCACGATGTCGGCGAAGGCCCGCAGCTGGTAGGTGGTGCGGGCGAGCTCGCCGGTGAGCCGGACGGGGCCCAGGGCGGTCTCGGCGTCGGCCGCCTCGACGATCCGGTCCTTCGCCTCGTCGAGCCGGTCGGCGGCGGTGCGCAGGAAGGCGGCGCGCACCGTCCGGTCGGCCAGGGATTCGCGCGCCGCGTGGGCCGCCCGCACCACGCGGTCGATCTCCTCGGCGGTGGCTTCGACCGCGACCTGCTCGCGCTGCTTCCCGGTTCGGGGGTCGACGCTCCACACTGGTGCTGACACCGGGGATTCCTCCTGCTGAGTTGGCGCTGCTTGCGTCCCGCACCTCGGCTGTTGTTCGATATGCTGAACGCTGTCCCTGATGGTGAATTCTGTCGGGACTCTATGGCTGTTCGAACAAAGGGGTCAAGGCGATGTCAACTGCCGAGACGGGTGGGGCCCAGGTCAAATCGGCGGTCCGCACGGTCGAGCTGCTGGAATTCTTCGCCGGCCGGCCCGGCATGCACAGCCTGGCCGCCGTCCAGGAGGCCGTGGGCTATCCCAAGTCCTCTCTCTACATGCTGCTGCGCACCCTGGTGGAGCTCGGCTGGGTGGAGACCGACGCGACCGGCACCCGCTACGGCATCGGGGTGCGCGCCCTGCTGGTGGGCACCTCCTACATCGACGGCGACGAGGTCGTGGCCGCCGCCCGGCCCACCCTGGACCGGCTCTCGGACGACACCACCGAGACCATCCACCTCGCCCGCCTCGACGGCACCAACGTGGTCTACCTCGCCACCCGGCAGTCCCAGCACTATCTGCGCCCCTTCACCCGCGTCGGCCGCAGGCTGCCGGCCCACTCCACCTCGCTGGGCAAGGCCCTGCTGGCCACCTACCCCGACGAGCAGGTGCGCAAGATGCTGCCGGAGACCCTCGGCGCGCTCACCGAGCACACCATCACCGACCGCGAGAAGCTCATCGAGGAGCTGCACGTCATCCGCGAGCAGGGCTACGCGGTGGACCGCGAGGAGAACACGCTGGGGCTGCGCTGCTTCGGCGTCGCGATCCCCTACCGCACGCCCTCGCGGGACGCGATCAGCTGCTCGGTGCCGGTGGCCCGGCTCACCCCCACCCATGAGCAGATGATCAAGGACGCCCTCTTCGACGCCCGCGACCGCCTCACCCTCGCGACCCGCCGTCTCTGACCCGCGCCCTTGCTCCCGCGCCCCTGCCCCCTTCACCGGCCGGAGCGGCTCCCCCGCGCGGCGCGGGCCACCACCGGGCTGATGAACGTGACTTACTCTGTCCAGGTGATCGTCGGGTTGCTCGTTCTGGTGGCCGGTGCCTGCTTCTTCGGCGAGCGCGCCGCGCCGTGCCGGGTGATGTGATCCCGGTGCGGTGGCGGCGGGCCCGACTGCGCTGGGTGCACCTGGTGCTCGGCGGGGCGCTGCTGATGCCGTACTACCTGCTGACCGGCGCCGTCCTGGTGGCGGTCGTGCCGGGCGCCCGGCCCCTCGAGTCGCTGTGGTGGCAGCTCGCCACGTACGCCGTGGCCGTGCCGCTGGCCGTGCCGACCGCGCTCTTCCCGCTCGTACGCCCCCTGGAGGCCACCGCGGCCCGCTCGCTGTGCGGGCTCCCCGCCTCCGCCGAACTCGGGCCCGGACCCGCCACCTCCTGGGACGCGCGCAGCCGCACGGCCGTGTGGTACGGGCTGCACCTGGCGCTCGGCGGCCTGGTCAGCGGGATGACTCTCGCCCTGCCGCCCGCCGCGGCGCTGCTGGTCGCGCTGCCGTTCACCGACGGTTCGTACGCCAGGGGCCTGGGCTGGCCGGCCCTCTTCGACGGCGCCCGCGCGCTCGCCCCCGCCGCCGGCGTCCTGCTGCTGGCGGCCCTGGCAGCGGTGGCCGCGGGCGCCGGGGCGCTGCTGGCCCGCTGCGCGCCCGCGCTGCTCGGACCCACACCCGCCGACCGGCTCGCGGCCGCGGAGGAGCGGGCCGCCCGCCTCGCCTCCCGCAACCGGCTGGCCCGCGAGCTGCACGACTCGGTCGGGCACGCGCTGAGCGCGGTGACCTTGCAGGCGAGCGCGGCGCGCAAGGTCCTGGACACGGATCCGGAGTTCGCCCGGCAGGCGCTGGCCGCCATCGAGGAGGCCACGCGCGGGGCGGTCGGGGAACTCGACAGCGTGCTCGGCCTGTTGCGGGAGGGCGAGGAAGCGGCGGCCGGCGGGGGCCGCCCCGCCCCGGCCCCCACCCTCGCCGATCTGGACGGGCTGCTGGCCCGGACCCGGGCGGCGGGCGTCGCCGTCCACCTGACGGCCTCGGGCCCGCTGGACCGGCTGCCGCCCGTGGTGTCCCGCGAGGCGTACCGCATCGTGCAGGAGGGGCTCAGCAACGTGCTGCGCCACGCGGGCCGGGTGCCGGTACATCTGCTGATCACCGAACGCATCGACGGAGAAGACGAGTTGGAGATCGTGATGGACAACCCGGTGAGCGGGGCCGCGCGGTGGCGTCGCACCGGCGGCGGCCGCGGCCTGCGCGGGATCGCCGAGCGCGCGGCGCTGCTGCGCGGAAGCTGCGCCTGGGGCCCGGCCGGTGACCGGTGGCGGCTGACGGTCCGGCTCCCCCTGGGGACGGCCCGGTGAGCGCGCCGGCTCCCGTCCCGGCGTCGCCTCCCCTGCGCGTGGTGATCGCCGACGACGAGCGGATGGTGCGCACCGCGCTGCGCGCCATCCTGACCGCCGAGCCGGACCTGGAGGTCGTCGGCGAGGCGGGCACCGGAGCCGAGGCCGTCCCGCTGGTGCGCGAGCTGCGCCCGGACATCGTGCTGATGGACGTCCGCATGCCCGAGATCGACGGCATCCGCGCCACCGAGCAGATCCTGGCCACCCTGCCCCAGCCGCCGCGCGTGATCGTCGTGACGACCTTCGAGAACGACAGCCATGTGTACGACGCGCTGCGCGCGGGGGCCAGCGGCTTCCTGCTCAAGCGGGCCGGGGCGGACGAACTGGTGCAGGCGGTGCGGCTGGTGGCGCGCAGCGACTCGCTGCTGTTCCCCGCCGCGGTACGGGCGCTCGCCGCGGCCCACGCGGACGGGAGGCGACAGGCCGCCTCGGCGCGGGCGCTGCGCGGCCGGCTCTCGGAGCGTGAGGCGGAGGTGCTGCGGCTGATGGCCGCGGGGCTGTCCAACGCGGAGATCGCCGGGCGGCTCACGGTGGGCGCCGCCACGGTCAAGACCCATGTGGCCGCGGTGCTCGCCAAGCTCGGCGTGCGCGACCGCACCCAGGCGGTCATCGCGGCATACGAGTGCGGTTTCGTCACGCCGGGCTGACACACGGGCGCGTCGGTGGTCTGCTGTGAGCGGTCGAGTGAAAGGTGGGACGCATGGAGTACGCGCGCCTGGGGCGGTCCGGCATCAAGGTCTCGCGGATCTGCCTGGGGATGATGAGCTACGGCGACCCCGAGCACCGGAAGTGGCAGTTGGACATCGACGCCGCCCGGCCCATCGTGCGGCGGGCGGTCGAAGGCGGCGTGACGTTCTTCGACACCGCCGACATGTACTCCAAGGGCCGGAGCGAGGAGATCACGGGCGAGCTGCTGCGGGAGTTCTTCCCCAGCCGTGACGACTACGTCCTGGCCACCAAGGTGTACTCGCCGATGGGGCCGGGCCCCAACGACCGCGGGCTGTCCCGGAAGCACATCATGGCGGGCATCGACGCCTCGCTGCGGCGGCTGGGCACCGACCACGTGGACCTCTACCAGATCCACCGGTGGGACCCGGAGACGCCCGTCGAGGAGACCATGGAGGCGTTGCACGACGTGGTGCGGGCGGGCAAGGCCCGCTACATCGGCGCGTCGTCCATGTTCGCCTGGCAGTTGGCCAAGGCGCAGTACACGGCCGCGGCGGCGGGCTGGACCCGGTTCGTGTCGATGCAGAACCACTACAACCTGCTGTACCGGGAGGAGGAGCGGGAGATGAACCCGTTCTGCCTGGACCAGGGGGTGGGGGTGATCCCCTGGAGCCCGCTGGCCCGCGGGCTGCTGACCGGCACCCGCGACCGCAACCGCACCGGGCGGACGGCCAGGGCGAGCGACGACCCGCTGGTGGAGACCTGGTACGGCGAGGCCGAGTTCGACATCGTGGACGCCACCCGCGCCGTGGCCGAGGAGCGCGGGCTGCCCCCCGCGCGGATCGCGCTCGCGTGGCTGCTCGGCAAGCCCGCGGTGACCGCGCCGATCGTGGGCGCGACCAAGGTCGGCCATGTGGAGGACGCGGTCGCCGCGGTCGAGGTGGCCCTCGACGAGGAGGAAGTGGCCCGCCTGGAGGCGCCCTACCGCCCGCGCCCCATCATGGGTCACCACTGACGGGACGCTGGCACGCGCGGTGCGCGCCCGGAGGACGGGCCCGGCGTCACTCCATCGTCGAGCCGACCTCGGAGCCGTCGGCCACGACCAGGAAGCTGGTCACGGGCAGTGAGCCGTCCTGCCGCCGGGCGCCGCGGGCCGTGACGGGGTCGGTGGTGACGAAGGGCGGGGTGGCCGCGCCGGGGTTCCAGCCGCTGCTCCGGCCCGGGGTCCAGTGGCTGCCCCGGGAGACGGCCGTGGCCCCCGCGTCGGCCTTGGCCCGGCCGTTGGAGACGGCGAGGTTGCGCTCCAGCCGGGCGCGGGCGCCGGGGAAGGAGTAGCCCGCGGCCTGGTTGCCGTACGCCGTGGTGCGCCGGACCCGGATCGCGCCGGTGTTGCCCAGCGCCGCGAAGCCGTACTGGGTGTTGCCCCAGGCGGCGGAGTTCCGTACGACATGGGCGGGCGACGGGGTCGGGGCGTCGCCGCCGAGCTGGAATCCGCTGCCGTCGCCCCGGAAGTGGGGGATGTGCCAGCGGTTCTCGCCGTTCCCGAAGGACCAGGTGTGCTCGATGGTGACCGGGCCGGCCCATCTCCACAGGTCCACGCCGTCGTCGCTGTTGTTGAACGCCCGGACCCCGGTGATCAGGTTGCCCCGGCCGGAGCCGTGGGTGATGGCTATGCCGTCCGCCTGCTTGCCGCCGGTGGCGTCGTCGTGGTTGTCGTACGAGTCCAGGTTGCGGATCACGTTGTGGTCGCTGCCGCTGCCGCGCAGGGTGAGTCCGGTGTCGCCGTTGCCGTGGGTGGAGAGGTTGGTGAAGACGGTGCCCGCGCAGGAGGTGCAGACCAGGCCGCCGCCGGGGGCGTTGCGGAACTCGATGCCGGTGACGGTCCAGTTGTCGGCGCTGAGCGCGAGCAGCGCGGAGCCGGGCCTGAGCCGCGAGCCGTCGACCCGGACCTGCTCGGCGCGGTACGGCCGCAGCTCGACGCGGTCGCGGGCGGTGCCGTCCACCGAGCTGTGGAGGGTCCGGGCGGGGTAGTAGGTGCCGCCGCGCACCTCGATGACCGTGCCCGCCTTCGCGACCGAGAAGGCCTTCTCCAGCGTGCGGAAGGGGGATTCGAGGGTGCCCGCGTCCCGGTCGTCGCCCCGGGGCGAGACGTACACGCTCGACGCCACCGCGCTCGCGCCCTCGGGCGCGGCCGTCAGATAGACCCCTGCCACCGCCGACGCCACGATGACGGCGCTGCCCAGCGGCAGCGTGCGGTCCTTACGGCGGCGGTGGCGACCGCGCTTGCGCCTCAGCCCCATGGCAACTCCTGTTCCGCGTCCAGGGAATGGGCCGGGGGATCCTGGTCCGACCCATTCCAAGCCGTAGTTGCCGCCAACCTCAGCTTAGGTTGCCGCGCACTCGCGAATTCTTAGATTACGAAATCGGGATGGCCGCAGGAGGGCCCGGGTCAAACCTTGATCATTTCGTGGCCGGAGAGGCCTCCTCACCGGTCGAAGGCGGTCAGACTGCGCATGGGACGGCTCACGCGGCCAGACTGCGCATGGGACGGCTCACGCCGGACCGTAGGGCGGCACGGACAGAATCCGGATGCGATAGCCTCAGGCAACTAGTTCTCCGATCGAGGCCACGGGAGGCCCGAGATGCAGCCGCGCAGCCCCAGCCGCACCGCCCGGCGGGTCGCCGCGCTCCGCGCGGCCCACCAGACACTGGACCACGGCCGCCTGTTCCGTGATCCGCTGGCCGTCCGCCTGCTCGACGCGGACGCCGAGGAACTGCTCGGCGAACCGGACCATGGCCCCACCGCGCCCGAGCGTCGGGCCTTCCGGCTGTTCATCGCCGCCCGCTCGCGCTTCGCCGAGGACCATCTGGCCGCCGCCGTGGCGCGCGGTGTGCGCCAACTCGTGGTGCTGGGCGCCGGGCTGGACACCTTCGCCTACCGCAATCCGCACGAGGCGGCCGGTCTCGCGGTCTTCGAGGTGGACCACCCGGCCACCCAGCAGTGGAAGCGCGAACGCCTGTCCCGCGCCGGCATCCCGCTGCCCCCGTCGCTGACCTTCGCGCCGGTCGACTTCGAACGGGAGAGCCTGGGCGACGGCCTGGCGGCGGCCGGATTCGACCCCGCGCGACCGGCGTTCTTCAGCTGGCTGGGCGTGGTGCCGTATCTGACCCGCGACGCGGTGTTCGGCACGCTCGGATACCTCGCCGGCCTGCCCGGCGGCGCGGAGGCGGTCTTCGACTACAGCGAGCCGCCGAGCGCCATGACGCCGCGCGCCCGCGCCGCCCACCGCGCCCGCGCGGCGCGCGTTGCCGCGGTCGGCGAGCCCTTCCTGAGCTACTTCGCGCCCGAGGAACTGGCGGCGGACCTGCGGCGGGTGGGCTTCGCCGCGCTGGAGGACGTGGACGCGCTCCGGCTGCTGGCCCGTTACACCGGCGAGCGCGCCGACGAGCACACCGGCGGCGCCCCGGACGGGCGCCCACGCCGCTCGACGGCCCACGTCCTGCGCGCCGCGACCCGCCCCCGATCCCGGTGACGCGAGGAGGGGAGGCCGGGCGGGGCCAGGTGACGCCCGGCCTCCCCGCTTGGGGGGTGGCGGTCTGGAGCGGTGGACTGCACTCACTCTGACGAGGCCGGCCTCCCCGCTTGGGGGGTGGCGGTTCCTCAGAGGCGGCCCGCGCCCGCGCGCCGGTCCACGACGCCGGGCACCGCGCCCGGCGCGTCGACGCGGGTGCGCAGCGTGGGCGTCCAGCCCGCGTCGTCGCCCAGCTGCTCGCCGGGGACGCCCGCGTTGTGGGCGGCGAGGAGGTCGAGCGGCTTGCCGCCGACGTAGTTGTTCTTCTCGGTCAGCGCCGTGCCCTTCCACTTCTTGATGACCTTGGCCGGGTCGGCCGAGCCGGGCAGGGTGAAGGCGTTGGCCTCGGCGTACAGCTGGGACTCGACGCCGACGCCCCAGCTGTAGGAGTAGCCGTCGGCGGGGGCGATGTAGTGGTTGTCGTAGACGTCGACCTTGCCGAAGCGGACGCGCGGGGCGCGCTCGACGATGTTCTCGAAGACGTTGTGGTGGAGGGTGACGCGGAGCTTGCCCCGGTCGGTGGCGCCCGCGCTGTCGCTGTTGCCGATCATCAGCGTCTTGTCGTGGTCGGCGAAGACGTTCCAGGAGGCGGTGACGAGGTCGGCGCCGCGCACCACGTCCAGTTCGCCGTCGTGCTGCTGGTAGAGCTGCCCGTAGTAGCGGGGCTGCGCGCTGTCGGGGCGGCGGCCGTCGGTGAAGGTGTTGTGGTCGACCCAGACGTGGGTGGAGCCGTACACGACGAGGTTGTCGTACTCGGAGTTCCAGGCGCCGTCCACGCCGTCGGTCGGGTCCCACGCCGGGAAGCAGTCGAAGGCGTCCTCGAAGGTGAGGTTGCGGACGATGACGTTGTCCGCGCCGGTGACCTGGAGGCTCGCGCCCAGCAGCCGGGCGTCCCGGCCGACGCCGACGATGGTGGTGCGGGAGGGCACGGCCAGCTTGACGCGCTTCGCCTGCTTCGCGGCCGAGGCGGCGCGGGCGTCCTCCAGCGGCCCCGACGGCTGGGCGTCGCCCCAGGTGGCCGGGTCGTAGGCGGCGAGGTAGGCGTCCAGGGTGTAGCCGTCGGTGGCGTAGTCGGCGCAGGACAGGGGCTTGCCGGAGTCGTCGGTGTTGGCGTCGATGGTGCCCTTGACGTAGATGGTCCTGGGGCTGCCGTCGGCGCCGTCCAGGGCCTTGGCGAGCTGGGCCCGGTTGGTGACGGTGAAGGTGTGGGCCCTGTCGGCCCCGGCGCCGCCGGTGGTGCCGCCGTCGGCGGAGGCCCAGCCGTCGCCCGCCGGGAGGGTGCCCCGTAGGTGCGCGGAGGGGGCCGCGGTGGCGGGGGCGGCGGCGAGCGCCAGGGAGGCGCAGCAGAGCACCGAGACGAGCGAGGCGACGCGGGCATGACATCCGAGTGTGCGCATGTTCCGGCTCCTTGCGGACGTGGGAGGGACGGGTGGGGCTGGGGCGTGGGGCGGCCGCCGGCGCGGCGGCCGCCCCACGGCGCGATCGCGCGTCAGTTGTGCTTCTTCCAGTCCGCCTGGGCCTTGTTGAGCTCGTCCGCGACCTTGTCGCAGAACTCCTTGGCGGTCATCTTGCCGAGCAGCACCTTCTGGAAGTTGGGCTCGTTGTCCGCCTTGCTGATGGTGTTCCAGTCCGGCAGGTAGTACGGCAGCTGCACCACCTTGGTCCGCGGGTCGCTGAGCGACTCCAGCGCCGCCTTGGTCGGCGGGGCCTGCTTGATCCAGGCGTCGTCCGCGGCGTCCACGTTGGCCGGGATGGCGCCGACGTCCTGGTTCCAGAGGCTGTTCATCTCCGCGGAGGCGGCGAACTCGATGAACGTCCAGGCCGCCGCCTTGTTCTCGCTCGCCTTGAACAGGCCGAGGCCGTCGACCGGGTTGGAGACGATGGTGCGCGGCTGTCCGTCGGCGGACGGCGGCATCGGCACGCCCGCGATCTTGTCCTTGCCGAACGCCTTCAGATGGTCGGTGTAGCTGCCCAGGTTGTGCTGGAGCATCCCGATGTCGCCCTGGTCGAACTGGGCCACCATCTTGGTGAAGTCGTTGTTCAGGTCGGCGGCCGGGGTGACCTTCTTGTAGAGGCCGACGTACTTCTCGAGCGCGGCCACGTTCCTGGGGTCGTTGAGGGTGGTCCTGTCGCCGTCCCAGAAGGTGGTGATGCCGGACTGGGCGTACATCATCTCCATCGCCTGGGCGATGGACCCGGCCCCGCCGCGCAGGGTGAAGCCGAACTCGTTCCCGCCCTTGTCGGTCAGCTCCTCGGCGGCCTGGTAGAAGTTGTCCCAGCTGGTCGGCGCGTCCAGGCCCTTGGCCTGGAACAGGTCGGTGCGGTACCACAGGGTTCCCTGGTTGGCGGAGGTCGGGACGGAGAACATCTCCTTGTCGTCGCCGCCGGCCGACCGGACGCTGTCCACCATGTTCTTGACCAGCTTGCCCTTGAGGGGGCTGTCCTGGATGCGGTCGGTGACCGGCTCCAGGGCGTCCTGGGCGACGAGGTTGGCCAGGTACGCGGTGCCCACGCCGCCCACGTCGGGCAGGCTGTCGCCACCGGCCTGGATGGCCGTGTCGTACTTCGACTGGACGTCGGCGATCGGGATCGGCACGTACTCGACCTCGATGTCCGGGTGCTTCTTCTCGAACTTGGCGATGATCTGCTTCCAGATCGCGGTGCGCGGGCCGCCGTTGTTGTCCCAGAAGACGATCTTGCCCTTGCCGGACCCTTCCGACCCGGAGTTCGACCCGTCGTCCCCGCACGCGGTGGCGGACAGGGCGAGGGCGAGCGTCACGGCCACGGCCGCGGCGCCGCGTACGGCCTTGCCGCCCTTGCGGGACATCGCTGGTATCGCATGTGTTCTCATCGTGCGCATCTCCTAGTGAACCGTGCGGAAATCCGTCAACTCGGCGTGCCCGGGCGGGCCCTGCCCCTCGGGGGCCGTGGCGAAGAGGCCCAGGAGCGCGCCGACCCAGCGCCATGGCGCGGCGGCGAAGACGGGGCCCGAGGGCTGCCGGCCGTCGCCGGTGTCGGCGAGGAAGCGGCAGCGGGCGCCCCGGGCGACCTCGATCCGGAGCCGGGCCCGCCCGCCGGGTGCCTCGCGCGGGTGCTCGGCGTCGCGCTCCCGTTCGGTGGCGACGTCGGCGAAGCGGTGGACGAGGCGGGTGCCGTCCGCCGTCCGCTCCAGGCCGATCCAGCCGAACGCGTCGCCGAGGACGGCCAGTCCGGCCTTGGCGCCCGGCACCTCGCTGTGCAGGGACAGCCCGACCGTCACCGTGAACTCCTCGGCGGGCAGCCGCTGCACCAGCACATTGGGCAACCGCCGCAGGTCGTGGGCGTCGGCGGTGCGGCGGCAGGTCAGCCGCAGCCCGTCGCCCCCGTGGGTGGTGGTCCAGCCCGGGGCGGGGTTGGCGGCCCACGACCACTGGCGGCCGAACCGCCCGCCGGGGAAGCCGTCGTCCGTCGCCGGGGCCTCGGGGGGCTGCGGCTCCGCCTTGGGCTTGCGGTACGAGGCGACGGGCTCGCCCCGGTCGCCCAGGACGGGCCAGCCGTCCTCGGCCCACTCCATGGGTTGCAGATGCACCACGCGCCCGTACGCGCCCCGCTGCTGGAAGTGGAGGAACCAGTCCTCGCCCGCCGGGGTGTCCACCCACCCGCCCTGGTGCGGGCCGTTGACGTCGGTACCGCCCTGAGCCAGCACGATCCGGTGTTCGTACGGGCCGAAGAAGTCCCGCGAGCGCAGCGCCCCCTGCCAGCCGGTCTCCACTCCCCCGGCCGGGGCGAGGATCCAGTACCAGCCGTCCCGCCGGTAGAGCTTGGGCCCCTCCAGGGTGAACCAGCCGGGGATGGTGTCCGCGTCGACGATCAGCCGGCCCTCGTCCAGCAGGGCCGTGCCGTCGGGGCTCATCCGGTGGCCGGTGAGCCGGTTCTTGACCCCGGCGCGGGACTTGGCCCAGGCGTGGACCAGGTAGGCCGAGCCGTCCTCGTCCCACAGCGGGCAGGGGTCGATCAGGCCCTTGCCCGCCTTGAGCAGGTGCGGCCTGGTCCACGGGCCGCGCGGGTCGGCGGCGTTGACCTGGTACACGCCGGTGTCGGGGTCGCCCCAGAAGATCCAGAAGCGGCCGTCGTGGTGGCGGATGCTGGGCGCCCACACCCCGCAGTCGTGGCGGGGGGCGGCGAAGGCCTCCTCGGGTTCGAGGCGTTCCAGGGCGTGCCCGATCAGCCGCCAGTTGACCAGGTCGCGGGAGTGGAGGAGGGGCAGCCCGGGGGCGCGGCCGAAGCTGGAGGCGGTGAGGTAGTAGTCGTCGCCGACCCGGATCACGTCGGGGTCGGACCAGTCGGCGTTCAGCACGGGGTTGCGGTAGGTGCCGTCGCCCCGGTCGGCCCGCCACACCGGCCCGCTCGCGGCCGGGCTCATACGGTCGCCCCCTTGTCGGACAGCTGCGCCCCGATACGGGCCGCCGCCTCGCGGTCGAGGCGGCCGTCGGCGACCGCGGTGACGATGCGCCGGGTGACGGTGTCGGCGGGGGCGATGGCCAGCCGCCGGTCCCAGGCGAGGGCCGAGCCGACGCCGGGGTAGTCGCCGGTGCGGACGAACCAGGGGTCGGCCCGGGTCTCGCCCGTGGCGCCGGCGAACACCAGCGTCCAGTCCTCGGCCGCGAGCGCCAGCCAGTCGGCGGCCCGGCCGTGCACGGCGGCCTCGCCCTCGCCGTCGGCGCTGAAGACCCGCGGCGGCTCGGGGCAGCGCGGCGCGCGCCAGAAGAAGCCGCCGTAGCCCGCGCCGGGGCGGCCGCCCGTGGCCGGGCTGCCGAGGGTGACGGTCTCCCCCGTCACATTGGTGAGCGCGGTGGTGAAGTCGAGCGCCCAGCAGCCGTCGGCGCCGTGGGAGACGGTGCGCACCGCGACCGTGCGCCGCTCCAGCAGGATCTGCCGGCCGCCCGCGACCCAGGACAGCTCCTCCACGAAGCCGTCCGGGTCGCGCAGCAGCCAGCCCAGGTGGCGCTGGGAGCCGTGGTTGTCCAGCTCGGTGGGGCCCTGGCCGCGTACGTAGGTGCGGCCGCCCCAGAAGTTGCGCCCGGCCACGTCGGGGACGGCCACGCCGACGCCCAGGTGGTGCGGGTGGTCGGCGGGGCGTGACTCGGTGACGGTGATGCCCGCCAGGGTGCGTACGGGGTGCAGGTGAGGGCGGGGGGAGAGGGTGCGGGGCAGCTGCGGGCGGTGGGTGTAGGTGCCGACGGGCCGTCCGGCGCAGCGCAGCACGGTGCAGGGGGGCCGGTTGGTCAGGGAACCGTTCATGGGTGGGGGACCTCCGCGGGGGGTGCGGCCCAGGGGGCGCGCAGTTCGGAGTAGAGGGCGAGGCGTTCCGCGCCGGCGGCGACCAGGCGGTCGATGCCCGGCACGACGCGGCGCTTCGCCGAGGGCGCCGCGCCGACGCCCGGCTCGGTGCGCCAGGCGTCCGCGGGGAGCCGGACCGGGTCGGGGGCGGTGCGGATGGCTTCGACGACGCGCATGAACGCGCCGGTGCGGGGTGGGGGGACGAGCAGCTCGGTGCCGTCGCGCAGATGCGCGACCAGGTTCTCCAGGAGGTCGGTGCGGGGGTGGTCGGTGGCCTCGGGTTCGTGTCCCGGGCGCTCCAGGAGCACCCGGTCCTGCTTGTACCAGAAGGTGATCCGGCCCCGGTCGCCGTGGACCAGGACGTACGGCTCGCCGGGCCGCTCGGCGCACAGGGTGGCGGCGACGGTGACGGTGGTGGCGCGGGTGGTGCGGATCCGTACGCAGGAGGTGTCGTCTGCCTCGATGTCGTTGGCCCGGAACAGCTCCGGCTCGATGGACGCGATGTCCTCGGCGCGGTCGGCGCCGTCGATGCGCAGGGCGGTGGCGACGGCATGGGCGAGGGGGTTGGTGAGTACCCCGTCGATGACGTCGCGGCCGTCGAGCCTGCGGTGCCCGGCCCAGGCGGCGCGGGTGTAGTACGCCTCGTCGCGCGCCCAGGCCCCGGCCGCGCCGATGCCCGTGACCTGCCCGATGGCGCCCTCGGAGACGAGCTTCCCGATCGCGGTGAGGGCGTGGGAGCCGAGCGACTGGAAGCCGATCTGGCAGGCGGTGCCGCGCGCCCGCAGGCCCTCGGCCATGCGGGTGAACTCGGCGTAGGAGGGGGCGGGCGGCTTCTCCAGCAGCAGGTGGGCGCCGCGCCCGGCGGCGGCGAGGGCGAGGTCGGCGTGGGTGTGGATGGGGGTGCAGACGATGGCGATCCGCGCGCCGGTGCGGGTGATGAGGTCGGCGAGGTCGGTGGACTGCTCGGGCGTGCCGAGGCCGTCGCCCAGCTCTTCGGCGCTCAGCGGGGACAGTTCGCAGACCCCGGCGAGCCGGACCAGGCCCTGGGCGGTGAGCCGCCGGATGTTCTCCAGGTGCCAGCGGCCGTGGCCGCGGGCGCCGGCGAGGACGAGGGGTGTGGGTGTGGGTTCCATGGCTAGCCCTTGACCGCGCCCGCGCTGAAGCCGGTGATCAGCCACTTCTGGATGAAGGCGAACACGATGACGACCGGCACGGCGGCGATCACGCCGCCCGCCGCGAGGGCTCCCAGGTCGACGCTGTCGGCCCCGATGAGCGTGTTGAGGCCGACCGGGATGGTCTGCTTGTCCTGGGAGCTGAGGAACATCAGGGCGAACAGGAAGTGGTTCCAGCTGTGGACGAAGGCGAAGGAGCCCACCGCGATCAGCCCGGGCCGCAGCAGCGGCAGCACCACGGCGCGGAAGGCGCGGAAGCGTCCGCAGCCGTCCACCCAGGCCTGTTCCTCCAGGGACACCGGCACATTCCTGATGAACCCGCTGATGAGGATCATGGACAGCGGGAGCTGGAAGACCGTCTCCGCGATGACCACGCTCCCCAGCGAGTTGATCATCTGGAGGTTCTTGAAGATCTCGAAGAGCGGGACCAGCATCAGCGCGCCGGGGATGAACTGCGAGGCCAGCAGCGCGAGCATGAAGCCCTTTTTGATCCGGAAGTCGAAGCGCGCCAGGGCGTAGCCGCCGGCCAGGGCGACCACCGTGGTCATCACCAGCGACGAGACCCCGACGATCATGCTGTTCTGGAAGAACGTGCCGAAGCTTCGCTCATTCCAGACCTTGGCGAAGTGCTCGCCGGTCATCGGCCAGGGCACCAGCGAGGTGGAGCCGGCCGGGCGCAGCGCGAACAGCAGCATCCAGTAGAACGGGATCAGGGTGAACAGCAGGTACAGGGCCAGCGGGAGGTAGATCTGCCGGCGCGGCACGCCGTCGTCGAGCCCGCGCCCGCGCTTTCCGCGCCGGTCGGCGGCGGGGGCGGCGGCGGGGGCGGGCGCGAGGCCCTTCTCCGCGAGTGCGGTGGTCACTTGTTGTCGCCTCCGAACTTGCTCAGGCGCAGATAGAGGATCGAGCAGAAGAGAAGGATCACGAAGGCGACGGTGGTGAGCGCGGACGCGTAGCCGAAGTCGTGGCCGTCGATGCCGGTGTTGGCGACGTACAGCGGGAGGGTGGTGGTCTGTCCGGCCGGGCCGCCGCCGGTGAGGGTGTAGAGCAGGTCGACGTTGTTGAACTCCCACACCCCGCGCAGCAGCGTGGAGAGGATGATCGCGTCCTTCAGGTGCGGCAGGGTGATGTGGAAGAACTGCCGGGCCCGCCCCGCGCCGTCGACCGAGGCCGCCTCGTACAGGTCCTTCGGGATGGACTGCAGATCGGCGAGGATGAGGATGGCGAAGAACGGGACACCGCGCCACAGTTCGGCGAGGACGGCCGCCCAGAAGACGGTGTCGGGGTCGGAGAGCACCGAGGTGCCGTAGCTGCCGATGCCCGCGTCCGCCAGGTAGCGGCTGATGCCGGTGGAGGGGTTGTAGAGCAGCATCCAGATGGTGGTGGTCAGCACCCCGGAGACGGCCCACGGCGAGAAGACCAGGGCGCGGGCGATGCCGCGGCCGATGAAGGTCTGGTTGACCAGCAGGGCGAGGACCAGGCCGAGGACCAGTTGCAGCAGCACCTCGGTGACGACCCACTTGCCGCTGAAGGCGAGGGTGTCCCAGAACTGCGGGTCGTCGGTGAAGATCCGGGTGAAGTTGTCCAGGCCCGCGAAGCCGTTCCGCCAGGGCTTGGTGACGTTGTAGTTCTGCAGGCTGTAGTAGAGGACGCTGAGCATCGGATAGGCGATGAAGCCCAGCATCAGCAGCCCGGCGGGGGCGATCAGCAGATACGGGAGGCGGCGGGTGGAGCCTCCCGTACGGCGCCGGGGGACCCGGGGTTGTTTCGCCACGGCGTCGGCCATGACTGCTTCTCCGTTCTCAGGGGGGCGCGGGGGTGCGCGGGGTGCGCGGTCGGGCGGAGGTGCGAGGGGTGCACGGTCGGGCGGAGGTGCGAGAAGTGCGCGGTCGGGCGGAGGTGCGAGAAGTGCGCGGTCGGGCGGGTGAAGCGCTTACCGAATGCCGTTCGGCATCTCGTGCAAAAGGTGAGCCGACAGGTGGTCAGCCCGCGTAGGGCTCGGGGTCCGCACCGGGGGCGGCGAGGAAGCGGAAGTCGCAGCCGGTGTCGGCCTGGGTCATCTGTTCCTGGTACAGGGCGCCGTAGCCGCGGGTGTACCGGGGCGGGGGCGGGGTCCAGGCCGCCCGGCGCCGCTCCAGCTCGGCGTCGTCGACCTCCAGGCGCAGCGTGCGCGCCTCGACGTCGAGGGTGATCAGGTCGCCGGTGCGGACCAGGGCGAGCGGGCCGCCGACGTACGACTCGGGCGCGATGTGCAGCACACAGGCGCCGTAGCTGGTGCCGCTCATCCGCGCGTCGGAGATCCGCACCATGTCCCGCACCCCCTTCTTGAGGAGGTGGTCGGGGATCGGCAGCATGCCGTACTCGGGCATCCCGGGGCCGCCGAGCGGGCCGGCGTTGCGCAGCACCAGCACGCTGTCCTCGGTGATGCCGAGCGCGGGGTCGTTGATGGTGGCCTGCATCGACTTGTAGTCGTCGAAGACGACGGCGGGGCCGGTGTGCCTGAGCAGGTGGCGCTCGCAGGCGATGTGCTTGATCACCGCGCCGTCGGGGCACAGGTTGCCGCGCAGCACCGCCACTCCCCCCTCGCTCGCCAGCGGGTTGTCGAGCGTGCGGATGACCTCCGGGTTGTGGACCAGGGCGCCGTCGAGCTGTTCGCGCAGGGACGCGTGGGCGACGGTCGGGCGGTCCAGGTGCAGGGTGTCCCCCAGCCGGGCCAGGAAGCCGGGCAGGCCGCCCGCGAAGTAGAAGTCCTCCATGAGGTAGCGGCCGCCGGGGCGCAGGTCGGCCAGCACGGGCACGGTGCGGGCGATCCGGTCGAAGTCGTCGAGGGTGAGCCGCACCCCGGACCGTCCGGCCATGGCGATCAGGTGGATCACGGCGTTGGTGGAACCGCCGAGCGCCAGCACGGTGGCGACCGCGTCCTCGTACGCCTCCCGGGTGAGGATCTCGGATAACTTGAGGTCCTGCCAGACCAGTTCGACGACGCGCAGCCCGGAGGCCGCGGCCATCCGGTCGTGCCCGGAGTCGACGGCCGGGATGGAGGAGGCGCCGGGGACCGTGACCCCCAGCGTCTCCGCGGCGGCCGTCAGCGTCGAGGCGGTGCCCATGGTCATGCAGTGGCCGGGCGAGCGGGCCAGGCCGCTCTCCAGCTCGGACATCTCGCAGTCGCCGATCAGCCCGGCCCGCTTGTCGTCCCAGTACTTCCACATGTCGGTACCCGAGCCCAGGACCTCGTCGCGCCAGTGGCCCGGCAGCATCGGCCCGGCCGGCACGAAGACCGTCGGCAGGTCGGCGGTGGCGGCCCCCATCAGCAGCGCGGGGGTGCTCTTGTCGCAGCCGCCCATGAGGACCGCGCCGTCCACCGGGTAGGAGCGCAGCAACTCCTCGGTCTCCATGGCCAGCAGATTGCGGTAGAGCATGGGCGTCGGCTTCTGGAACGTCTCCGAGAGCGTCGACACCGGGAATTCCAGCGGGAATCCGCCGGCCTGCCACACCCCGCGCTTGACCGCCTGGGCGCGGTCCCGCAGGTGCGCGTGGCAGGGGTTGATGTCGCTCCAGGTGTTGAGGATCGCGATGACCGGCTTGCCGAGGTGCTCCTCGGGGAGGTAGCCGAGCTGGCGGGTGCGGGCCCGGTGGCTGAAGGAGCGCAGCCCCTCGGTGCCGTACCACTGGTGGCTGCGCAGCTCCTCCGGCTTCTTTCTCCGGGGGGTCGCGGGGGGCTCGGGGGTCACGGAGGTCTCAGGGGCCGCGGAGGACTCGGGGGTCGCTGGGGGCGTCATATCGCCCACCCCTGGATCAGCGCGGCGACTTCGGCGCGCTGCGGCTCGGGCAGCGCGCTGCTGGGCGGGCGGATGTCGCGGCGGCACAGGCCGAGCGCGGCAAGCGCTTCCTTCACGACGCTGACGTTGTGGGCCGACTGCTGTGCGGCGCGCAGGTCCTCGAACCGCCGGATCTGCTCCCACACCTTCATGGCGGCCGGGTAGTCCCCGGCGCGCAGCGCGCCCAGCATGTCGAGCGAGACCTTCGGGGCGACGTTGACCAGGCCGGAGGTGAATCCGATGGCGCCGACGGCCCAGTACGAGGGCGCGTACAGCTCGGCAAGACCGGCCACCCACACGAAGCGGTCGAGCCCCGCGTCGCGGGCGACGGCGGCGAAGCGCGCGGCGTCGGGCACCGCGTACTTGACCCCGATCACATTGGGGCAGGCCTCGCCGAGCCGGGCGATCGCGGACCCCTCGATCAGCGGGTTGCGCAGATACGGCACCACCCCCAGCTCGGGCACGGCCTCGGCGATGGCGCGGTGGTAGTCGACCCAGCCGTCCTGGGAGACGTACGGATGGACCGGCTGGTGCACCATCACCATCCCGGCGCCCGCCTCGCGGGCGTGGCGCGCGGCCTCGACGGCAGTGGCCACGTCGTGCCCCACGCCGACGAGGACGGCGGCCCGGTCGCCGGCCTCCGCCACGGTCAGCTCGGTGACCAGGCGGCGCTCGGCGAGGGTGAGGGCGTAGAACTCGCCGGTGTTGCCGTTGGGCGTGACGGCCTTGACGCCGCTGTCCAGGAGCCGGCGCAGCAGGGCCCGGTAGGTGTCCTGGTCCACGGCGCCCTCGGCATCGTACGGAGTCACCGGGATCGCCACGACATCCGCGAGCGCCGCCCTCAGTGGCGAGTAGTCCATACGGAGCCTTTCCCTTCTGGTCGAGCCGGCCGGGCCGGCCTGGCCGGTCGGGCTGGTGGGGCTGGTCTGGCCGGTGGGACTTTTCTGGCCGGTGACGGTCGTCGGTGGAGCGGGGCCGGTACGGGGGCGGTGCGGGGTGGAACGGGGGCAGTGCGGGGGTGGGGCGCGTGGGCGCGTGCGGGACCGTCCCCTCGACGCACGCGCCCACGCGGTCTAGGTAGCCGCCTCGGCGGCCCGGCTTCCGGCACCCGCGACCGGGCCCTCGCCCGCGGCCTCGGCCTCGGGGAAGGCGCGCCGGACGAAGGAGGCGATGTGGTCCCGCAGCGCCTCGGCGGCGCCGTCCGCGTCGCCGTCGAGCGCGCGGGCCAGGATCTCGCGGTGCTCGCGCGCCTCCCGCTCCCAGGACGGGACCGCCTGCCAGGCGACGGCGGAGACCAGGGCGGCCTGGTCGCGCAGCTCGTCGAGGATCCCGGTCAGCAGCGGGTTGCCGCAGGGCAGGTAGAGCGCGCGGTGGAAGTCGCGGTTGGCCAGCGAGCGCCCGGCCGGGTCGGCGGCGGCGTCGGAGCGCTCCAGCGCGGCGCTCGCGCCGGCCAGGTCGGCGCGCGTGGTGACGGTGCGGCGCAGCGCCTCGGGCTCCAGCAGCAGCCGGACGTCGTAGACGGCCTGCGCCATGGCGGTGTCGACGGTGCGCACGGTCGCGCCCTTGTACTCGCTCATCACGACGAGCCCCCGGCCGGCGAGGGTCTTGAGGGCCTCCCGGACCGGGGTCTTGGAGACGCCGAACTGGGCGGCGAGCTCGGTCTCGACGAGGGGCTGGCCGGGCCGCAGCCGTCCGGTGAGGATCGCGTGCTTGACCGCCTCCAGTACATACTGCGTACGGGAGGGGACCGGGCTCGGCGTCATGTCCATGGGGCTCTCAGATCTCACATATCGCGTCTCATATATGACGTACGAAGTACGACGCGATGAAATTAGGGCCGCCCGGGGGGTTCGTCAACGGTTCTGACAGAAAACGCTTGCTGCGATTCGGTCCCCGGGCGGCCCTGGCGAGTTGAGGGCGTGTCAGGACAGGCGTTCGAGCGCGGTGCGCACCGCCGCGAGGTCCGCGTCGGAGGCCAGTCCCGCGTGGTAGAGGCGGATCTCGTCCGCGCCGAGCCCGGCCGCGTGCGTGGCGTCGGCCTCCAGGGTGGCGGGGCTGCCGCCCATGCCGGCCACGACCGTGAAGTTCGCGGCCAGGGTGGTGCGTTCGGTCCTGTGCGGCACGAAGGGGGTGAGCACATCGGTCCGCGCCGCGTCGCTCCCGGTGCAGGGCAGCACCACCCCGTCGGCGTGGCGGAGGATGCCCGCCGGGTCCACCCCGACGTTGGCCCCGAGGCGGTGGGGCGCCGGGTCGGCGTGCAGCAGCACCTGGAACGGGCCGCCTGCCGCCTCCCGTACGGCCGCGACGGCGTCCCGCTGCAGCTCGGCCGCGACCCGGTCGCGCCAGGCCGCGAAGGTGGCCGCGTGGTCGCCGCCGAGCAGCTTCTCCACCTCGGCCCACTCGGCGGCCCGGCCCCCGCCGCCCTGGACCGTCTCCGCTTGCTGCTCTTTTGGCCTCCGGGGCGCCTCAGCCCCTGTCGACGGTCGACCGTGCTCGGCCCTTCGTTCCTCAGGGCCTCCGCGCGCTCTCCCTTTCGACAGCGGCGCGCCCCTTTGGCCCGCCCAGACCGGCCTCAGGGCCCGCAGCACGGCCCGCCGCAGCTCCTCCGGGTCGGCGCCGAGCGAGGCGTAGCCGGCGTGGCAGCTGTCGCAGAAGCACAGCGACATCAGGTACTGGGCCGCGCCGCCGAGCGGAACCCCGCCGATCTTGTCGTGCGCGTGCAGGTGGGCGACCCCGTACCAGCCGCAGGACTCCAGCTCGGTGCCGCGGGTGCCGGGCCGCGCCGCCGCCTCGGCGGCCAGGTCGACCACGTACGAGCGCACCTCGGGGCGGGCGACGCACGGCGCCCAGGGGTAGTGGTCGCCGTAGGCGTTGCGCACGGAGGTGCGCGGATGCTCGTCGCCCAGGCGGGAGTTGTGCGCGAGGACCACCCAGGAGTGCACCTCGAGCCCGGCGTCGGCCAGCGCGCGGGCCGCCTCGCCGTACGGGTCGGCGCCCTCCACCCAGGACTGCCGGTACGGGCGCAGCGGGCGGTCCGCCCAGCGCTCGGGGTCCGGCGGGTAGAGGACGGCGGCGTGCCGGGCGGTGACGATGCGGTGGCGCGGGTGGCGCGGCGTCAGCGCGCGGGTGGAGTGGTAGGCGGAGGCGAGGGTGACCTGCTGGACGCCGAGGTCGGCGATGCGGCGGGCGGCGTCCGGGTCGCCGACGACGTCCCAGGGGTAGACGAAGGCGGAGGCTTTCAACGCGGTTTCCCCCTCGGGGTGGTCAGGCTTCGGAGGTGGGGACCAGGGCCAGCCCGCGCTCGATCAGCTCGGCCAGTTCCTTGAGGTGGGCGGGGCTGGGCTCGGACAGCGGCGGGCGCACCTCGCCGACGTCCAGGCCGCGCAGCCGCACCCCCGCCTTGACCAGCGAGACGGCATAGCCGCGCCCTTGGTTGCGCAGCTCCACCAGCGGCCGGTAGAAGCCGTCGAGCAGCGCGTTGCACGTCGCGTCGTCGCCGGTGGTGAGGGCCTTGTGGAAGGCGAGGGCGATCTCGGGGGCGAAGCAGAAGACCGCGGAGGAGTACAGCAGCACGCCGATGCCGCGGTAGGCGAGGCCGGTCAGCTCGGCGGTGGGCAGCCCGTTGAAGTAGAGGAACTTCCCCTCGGGGTCCTCGGCGCGCACCGCGCTGACGATGCGCTGGAGCAGGTCCAGGTCGCCGAGGCCGTCCTTGAGCCCGATGATGCCGGGCACCTTGGCGAGTTCGACCACAGTCGGCGGGGTGAGGACGACGTTGTCGCGCTGGTAGACGATGACGTCGAGATCCGTCGCGCCCGCGAGCGCGGTGTAGTGCCGCAGCAGCCCCTCCTGGGAGGCGACGACCAGGTACGGGGGCATGGCGAGCAGCCCGTCGGCCCCGGCCTCCTCGGCGAGCCGCGCGTACCGGATGGCGAGCGCGGTGCCGTAGCCCGCCCCGGCGACCACCGGTACGCGCCCGGCGGCCTCCTCCACGGCGGCGGCGACGGCGGCGCGGAACTCCTCGGGGGTGAGCGCGTGGAACTCACCGGTGCCGCAGCACGCGAACACGGCGGCCGCCCCCGCCTCGATCCCGCCGCGCACATGCGCGCGGTAGGTGTCGAGGTCCAGGGCGCCGTCGGGCCCGTAGGCGGTCACGGGGAAGAACAGCAGGCCGTCAAGGCGCTCGGCGAGTGAGGCTGAGGTCACGGGCTCTCCCTGTCCTGTGTGCCGACGTGCCGTCAACTCACCGGCGCGTACACGTTTCTGATCGTCATCCATATTCTTGAACGCTGCCACGGTAGGGCAGCCCGGCCGCGCCGGTCAAGGCGCGCGCACCGCCGTCTAGACGTGTCGGACACCCGCCCGACACCGCCTCACGCACCCCTTGACTCACCCCCGCCCCCTCCCTAGCGTGTCCATGTTTATGAACAGCGTCTCCGCATGAATTTCCATCCTTGACGGAGGAGATCCCCACATGCCCGCTCCCCGCACCGTTCTCCTCACCGGCGCCGCCGGCGGCATGGGCACCCTGATGCGGGAGCTGCTGCCCGCGACCTACGGCTACCGGCTGCGCCTCCTCGACCTCCTGCCCATCGACGGGGAGCCGGACGCCATCACCGCGGACCTCGCCGACAAGGAGGCGCTGCGGGAGGCCGTGCGGGGCGTCGACGCGATCATCCACCTCGCGGGCATCTCCCTGGAAGCCCCGTTCGAGAAGATCCTGCGGGCCAACATCGAGGGCACCTACAACCTCTACGAGGCGGCCCGCGAGGCGGGGGTCCGCCGGATCGTCTTCGCCTCCAGCAACCACGCCGTCGGCTTCACCCCGCGCCCGGCCACCACCCCGGTGCCCGCCGAAGCGCTCATCCCCATCGACACCCCGCGCCGCCCGGACACCTTCTACGGCCTGTCCAAGTCCTTCGGCGAGGACCTGGCGTCCCTCTACTGGGACAAGCACGGCATCGAGACCGTCGCCATCCGCATCGGCTCCTGCTTCCCCGAGCCCACGTCGGTGCGCATGCTCTCGGTCTGGATGAGCCCGGCCGACGGCGCCCGGCTCCTCCACGCCGCCCTCACCGCCGAGGACGTCGGCTGCACGGTGGTGTACGGCAGCTCGGCCAACACCCGCCTGTGGTGGGACCTCGGCTCCGCCCGCGCCCTGGGCTACGAACCGCAGGACGACTCGGAGCCGTACGCCGCGAAGCTCATCGCCGAACAGGGCGAGCTCGACCCCGGCAACCCCGACCACGCCTACCTCGGCGGCCACTTCTGCACCAATCCGCCCATCTGGCCGCACTGACGTGTCATACCCTCGGGACCGGTGGCCACGAATGGGCGACAGGGGGACGTATGAGCGTGCGTTGGTCGGCAGGGGTCATCGGGTCGCTGGTGGCCCTCGCCGTGCTCACGGGATGTGCCGACCCGGACAAGAGCGAGATCTTCACCTGGACCGATGAACACGGCAGGGCTTGCACCGGAGTGGTGGTCGTGGACTCGGAGGACGGCGACCGCGAGGTGACCAGCATCGACTGCGACTACCCGCCGGAGGGCGTGAAACCCGGCCGCACGACCTCGTCGCCACTTCCCGACTGACGCGTACGGGGAGAGGCCCCGTCACCCGTCGCGCGCGCTAAGCCTGGGCGGGCGCTGCGCCGACCCGGACGCCACGCCGAGGCACGCCGGCACCGCCGCGGCGCCGTCCTCCGCGGCCAGGCGACGCGCGAAGGCGGCCGCCCGCCGCCGGTGCGCGGGCTCGGCCACGCAGGCCGTGATCGCCGCGGCGAGGGGCCCGGCGATGAGCCCGTGGAAGCGAGCGGGGGCGGCGTACGGGGAGAGCACCACCGCAGGACGGCGGCCGCCCGCGCGCGGCCGTCACCCCTCGCGCGCCACGCCGACGCGCGCGAGCACCGCCGCGGCACCGTCCTCCGCGGCGATACGGCGCGCGAGGGCGGCCGCCCGCCGCCGGTGGGCCGGCTCGGCCACGCAGGCCGTGATCGCCGCGGCGAGGGACCCGGCGGTGAGCGTCTGGAAGGGCAGCGGGGCGGGAGCGGCCCCGAGCCGGTGCAGCCGGGCCGCCCAGAACGGCTGGTCGGCCATGACGGGCACCGGCACCGCGGGCACCCCCGCGCGCAGCCCGGCGGCGGTGGTGCCCGCTCCCGCGTGGTGGACCACGGCGGCCGTGCGGGGGAACAGCCAGTCGTGCGGCACATTCCCGATCGCCAGCACGTCGTCGCCGGCCGCGCACAGCCCCGCCCACCCCGCCTGCACCACCGCGCGCACCCCCGCGCGGGCCACCGCCGCCACCACCAGCTCGCCCAGCCGCTCCCCCTCCCCCGGCGCCATGCTGCCGAACCCGATGAACACCGGCGGCGGACCGGCCCGCAGGAAGTCGGTCAGCTCGGCCGGGGGCCGCCATCCGTGCGGCCGGGCGGGCCACCAGTACCCCGCCACCTCCACCTGGTCCGGCCAGTCCGCCGGGCGCGGCACCACCAGCGGGCTGAAGCCGTGGAACACCGGCCGGATGTCCCCGCCCGGCGCCGCCGACGGGGCGGCGGGCAGCCCCAGCCGGGCGCGCAGCCGGGCCACGGCCCCCTCCTGGAGCGCCCCGGCAGCCGCCAGCAGCGCCCGCCCCGCCGCCAGGTTGCCGTCCGGCCCCGGGGCGCCGGCGTCCGGCGCCCCGGGCAGCGGAAACTCCCTCGTCGGGAAGGCCGGTGCGAGATAGGCGCCGACCACGGGCACCTCGAACGCCTCACCGGCCGCCCGGCTGAAGGCCGCCGGGCCGAACGCGGTGAGCACCAGATCGGTGCCGCGCCCCACGGCCGCCACCACCCCGTCCGCGAGCCGCTCCAGGAACGCCCGGGTCACCTCCCGCGCCTCCTCCGGCGACGCCGCCCCGGCCCTGGCGCGGATCAGCTCCCGGGGGTCACCCGGCAGCGGCCGGTGGTCGAGACCGCAGCCGGCGACGAGCCCGGCGAAGGGCGGGTGGGCCGCCACGGCGACCTGGTGCCCGGCGTCCAGAAGGCGCCGCCCCAACCCCGTGAACGGCGCGACATCCCCTCGCGAACCTGCGGTGACGATCAGAACCCGCATGTGATGATCCTCCTCGGCGAGTGCCGCCCCGGGCGCACCCCGGACACGGGCCCCGGGCGCACCCCGGACACGCCCCGGGCACATCCCGGGCACGGGCCCCGGGCACACCCCGGGAACGGCGGTCGCCGCGGACGCTAACGGCTCCCGCGCGGTGGAGGTTCAACCAGCTGTGACACACGGCACACGAGGCGGGGACACGGTGGGCATCGGCGAGCTGGCCGCGCGCACCGGGCTGCCGGTGAAGACCATCCGCTACTACTCGGACATCGGGCTGCTGCCCGAGAGCGGCCGCAGCCCCGGCGGCCACCGCCGCTACACCGCCGATGCGCTGTCCCGGCTCCGGCTGATCCAGCGCCTCCGCGCGCTGGACACCCCCATCGCCGCCATCGCCGCCGTGATGACCGGCGAACGCTCGCTCGACGAACTCGTCACCCACGAACTGGACGCCGTCCAGGCGCGGCTGCGCGAGGCGACATGGCGTCAGGGAATGCTGCGGGCCCTGGACGACTGTCCCGGCCCGGAGCGGCTGCGCCGCCTCGCCCTGCTCGCCGGGGTGGGCAGGCCCGAGGAGGCCCACGACCGCCTGGTGCGCTACTGGCACTGGGCGCTCCCGGCCGACCTGCCGCCCCGGCTGGCCCGAGCCGTCGTCGAGGGCGCGGTGCCCGCCCCGCCTGACACCCCCACGGCCGCCACCGTCCTCGGCTACGCCGAACTCCACGCCCTGGCCACCGGGGACGGCCGGCGCAGACAACCGCAGCGCCACCAGGTCGGCGACGTCGCCTCGTTCTACGCCGGCGTCGTGGACGCCTGCGCCCTGGCCGCCGAGGCCCTGGCCACCGGCTGCCCGGCCCGCCACGCCGAGGCGCTCGACCACTTCGTACGCGCCTACGCCCGCGTCGGCGACCACGACGACACCCCGGCCTTCCGCGCCCACCTGCGCGCCCGGTTCCGCCACGGCACGCGTCCCGACGCGTTCGCGCCGCGCTATTGGCGCCACGCCCTCACCGTCACCGGCGCGACCCCGCCGCGCTCCACCGCCACCGGCCCGGGCCACCTCGCCGCCCCGCTGGCCGCGCTCCACCAGCGGGTCTCCGGCCTGAACCTGGCCGGGGACCAAATCCCCTCGCCCTGAGCGCCGCTGGGCCGGTACGGTCGGGCCCCTCTCCAACGGCCGAAGGGAGCGCCGATGCCCGCACCGTCCGGCTTCGCCTACCGACAGCGCGGCGACGGCAGCGTGGTCATCACCCACCACGGCCGCGCGGCGGCCACCCTGCGCGGCACCCGCGCGGCGCGCTTCCTCGCCGAGACCGAGGCCGAGGCGGCCGACCCGCAGGAGGTCATGGCCCGCTGGACCGGCAACTACCGCAGGGGCAACGAGCGCACGGCCCGCGACCACCCGCGCAACCGGCGCTGAGCGCCGGGCCCGGCACCCGCGCGACCGGCGCTGAGCCCCGGGCAAGGCGCATGGCTCGCCGTCAGGCAGGGTCGGCGCCGGGCCCGGCACCAGGGGGTGTCAGGCGGGCTCACCGCCAGGCTCGCCGTCGGGCTCGGGCAGCCAGTCCTCGGCCGGGTCGTACTCCAGCCAGCGGCTACGCCCCGCCTCCGCCGCGAGGGCGCCCAGCAGCGCGTCCACCCGGGGGTTGCCGCCGCACCACAGCAGCGACCAGGCGTACAGCGGCGTGGGCTCGACCAGCGGCACGGACCGGATCCCGGGGTCGTCGGGCAGCGGCACATCGGCCGGCATCAGCGAGAAGCGGCGCGGGTCGGCGGCAAGGTCGGCGAGGAAACCGTCCAGCCCCAGGTTGGTGCCCTCGGCATGCTGACGGATGCCGAACCGCTCGGCGAAGCGGTGCAGGAAGTCCAGCCGGTGCAGCGCCGCCGGGGTCCACAGCACGCTGTCCCGCAGCCGCTCGGGCCGCAGCGCGGGCTCGTCCGCGAGCGGATGGCCCGCGCTCAGGACGGCGTCCACCGGCTCCAGCCGCACCAGCCGGTGGGTCAGCCCCGCGGGCAGGGGCGGATGGACGCGGCCGAACGCGGCATCGATGTCGCCGCGCAGCAGCGCCGCCGCCACCGACGGCAGGTCACGCCCGTGTCCCAGCTCCAGCGGCGGTGCCCCGCTGCCCGCCGCCACCTGCGCCAGCGTCCGCATCGGCGCGTAGAGGTGCCCCCACACATCGACCCGCGGCGGCCGGCGCTCGTCCAGGACCGCGGCCACCGCCCGGTCCGCGGCGGCCAGCGCCCGCCGCGCCGGCTCCAGGAAGCGGCGCCCGGCACCGGTCGGCTCGACCCCGTGCCCGGTGCGCCGGAACAGCGCGGTGCCCAGCCCGGCCTCCAGGCGCGCGATCCGCTTGGACAGCGCCTGCTGCGAGATGGACAGCGCCTCGGCCGCCCGCCCGAAGTGCGACTCCTCGGCGGCCAGCACAAAGGCGCGGACCTGCGCCAGATCGAGATCCATGCCCCTCACCATAGGAGACAACCATCGGTTGTCGGCTCGGCCGGTCGGTTGTTGGATCGTCCCGCGCCCCCGCCGGTTGCATGAGCCGCATGAAGAGACTCATCCCCACGGGAGATCCGGCGCGCCCGGTCGAGTTCACCGAGGACGCCCCGCCCGTCCCGGCCCCCGACGAGGCGCTGATCCGCGTCGAGGCGTTCGCGCCGAACCGAGGCGAGACGTTCCTCCTGGAGCGGCCGAAGCCGGGCCTGATACCCGGCAAGGACATCGCCGGCCTGGTGGTGCAGGCGGCCGCCGACGGCTCGGGCCCTCAGGCCGGCACCCGCGTCGTGGGACACCCGCCCAAGGGCGGCTGGGCCGAATACGCGGCCGTGCCCACCCACTCGCTCGCCGAACTGCCCGACGCCGTCAGCTCCGTCGTCGCCGCGGCCCTGCCCCTGGCCGGCATCACCGCCCTCCGGCTGCTGCGCACCGCGGGCGGCGTCGCGGGCAGACGCGTGCTGCTGACCGGCGCCTCCGGCGGCGTCGGCCACTACCTCACCGAGCTGGCCGCCGGCGCGGGCGCGGAGGTCACCGTCGTGACCGCGACCCCGCAGCGCGCCGAGCGGCTGCTCGCCCTGGGCGCGGCGGCGGCCGTGCACGACGTGGCGAAGGCGGAAGGCCCGTTCGACGTGGTGCTGGAGTCCACCGGCGGCGCCGGGCTGCTGGCCGCGCTGTCCCACCTGACCGCCGGCGGGACGCTGATCTGGTTCGGCCAGGCCAGCCGCACCCCGGCGACGCTCGACTTCTTCGACTTCTTCAGCGGCCCGGAAGGCGCCTCGATCCGCCACTTCCACTACGCCGGGGCGCCGTACGACCGCGACCTGGCCACCCTGGTGCGGCTGGTGCGCGACGGGCGGCTCCATCCCGAGATCGACCGTACGGAGGACTGGGCGAAGACCGCCGAGACCCTGGTCGACCTGCGGGAGCGCCGGATCCGGGGCAAGGCCGTCCTCACCACGGGGGCTGTCACCACGGGGGTGCTGTCATGACCATCGCCGCCTTCTCTGCGGAGAACCTGACCCGCGCCGCCGGCGCCGGTCTCGACCTCCACGAATACCAGCGGGTCACCGACGGATTGACCTCGGTGGACGACTGGGGACCGGCGTTCACGCGGGCCGCCCGGCAGCACCTCGCCCGCGCGGAACAGGCCGCCTCCCCGGTCTCGGCGGGCGAGCACTACGAAACGGCGGCGCGCTGGTTCCACTTCGCCACCTTGGCCCCGCACCCGGACCAGGCCTCGGCCGCCGCCGAGGCCGACGCCGCCATGGGCCGTGCCTTGGAACTCCTGGAGCCCGACGCCCGCCGGCTGGAGGGGCCCGCCTTCGCCGGCTGGCTCCGTGGGCCCGCCGACGCCCCGGCCACCGTCCTCGTCGTGCCGGGCCTGGACTCCAGCAAGGAGGAGTTCCATCTGGTCACCTCGGCGCTGCTGCGCCGGGGCCTGGCCGTCTTCACCATGGACGGCCCCGGCCAGGGCACCCTCGCGGCCACCACCACGATCCGGCCCGACTACCACGAGGTGATCGGCCAGGTCGTGGACGCCCTCGGGGCCGACCGGGTCGGGCTGATCGGCCTGAGCCTGGGCGGTTATTACGTCGCGGAAAGCGCCGCCCACGACCCCCGCGTGGCCGCCGTCGCCACCGTGAGCGGCCCCTTCCGCCTCGACTGGCAGGCCTTCCCGCCCCCGCTCCAGGACCTCCTCGCCCGGCGCGCCGGAGGGACCGAAGCGGCCCGCGACTTCACCGCCCGCGTCGACCTGACCGACCTGGCACCCCGTATCGCCTGCCCGCTCCTGGTGGTCGACGGCGGCCGGGACGTCATCCCGGGAGTCACCAACGGCGAGCCGCTGGCCCGCCTGGCCCCGCGCGGCGACTGCCTGTTCGTCCCGCACGGCGAACACCTTCTCGGCAACGCCCTCGCGGACTGGCTGCCCGCGACCGCCGACTGGCTTTCGGCCGCGCTGGCCGATTCCCAGGCGGGACGCCGTCTGTCATAGTCCGGATCATGAAAGACATACGAAGACAGCAGGTGGGGCTGCTTCCCGGAGTCGCGCTGGCCGCCACGCTGCCCGGGATCACCCTCGACGAGACCGGCACCTCCTCGCTGTTCGGCTACATGTTCGCGTTCGTCCTCTTCGCGGGCATCAGCACCGCGATCTGGGCCACCCCCAAGGACCCGCACCAGGGCATCCTGCTGCCCATCCTGGCGATCATCGGCCTGATCCAGGACACGCTGGTGTGGTATCTGATCGCCTGGCTGTCCGACGTCCGCGTGGACAGCCTGTGGTGGGCGGTGGCCGGGGCGTTCGTGGTGCGGGCCTGCTGCTGGGCCGCCGTGTGGACCCTGCCGTCCGAGACGTCGAAGCCGCAGGAACCCACGGAGACATAGCGCCCCGGGGCGCCTTCGCGGTGAGCCGGTGGCTCAGCCGGCGGCGGCGCCGAACCACGTGGGCAGGTGGCCGAGCAGATCCTTCTGGTCGTCGCCCGCCCACGCCACGTGGCCGTCCGGCCGCAGCAGGACGGCGGGCACGTCCAGTTCCTCGCTGACATCCACGACGTGGTCGACCCGGTCCGCCCAGCCCGCCACCGACAGCCTGCCGGTCTGGTCGAGCAGCAGTCCACGGCCGCCGTGCATCAGCTCGTAGAGGCGACCGCCTTTCAGCGCCACGTCCCGCATCCGGCGGCCGAGCAGCTCATGCCCTTCACCGAAGTCGTAGCGGACCCCGATCGCGATGATCTTCTCGATCAGGTGGCGGTTCACCTCCTCGAAGTCCATCAGCTCGGCCAGCAGCCGCCGTACCGCCTGCGCCCCCGGCTCCGTGGACATCAGCTCCGCCTGCGCACGGGTGTTGTCCAGCACCTCGGCGGCCACCGGGTGCCGCTCGCTGTGGTAGCTGTCCAGCAGCCCCTCCGGCGCCCAGCCGCCCACCTCGGCGGCCAGCTTCCAGCCGAGGTTGAACGCGTCCTGAATGCCGACATTGAGCCCCTGCCCGCCCATCGGCGGATGGATGTGCGCCGCGTCCCCGGCCAGCAGCACCCGGCCGGTCCGGTAGCGCTCGGCCAGCCGGGTGCCATCGCCGAAACGGGACAGCCAGCGCGGTGAGTGCACACCGAAATCGGTGCCCGCGTACGCCCGCAACTGTCGCTTGAACTCCTCAAGCGTCGGCGGGACCGAGCGGTCCTCGGCCACCTTCTCGGCGGGCACGACGACGCGGTACACATCGTCCCCGAACGGCCCGACCCCGAACCTCAGATGGGTCTTGCGGACTTCGGCCACCACGGCGGCCACCGTCTCCTGCGGCACTGCCACCTGCATCTCACCCACCAGCGTGTCCGCCCTGGAGGGCTCCCCGGGAAAGCCGACGCCAAGCAGCCTCCGCACCGCGCTGCGGCCACCGTCACACCCGACGAGATAGCGCGAACTCAGCGACGCGCCATCGGCCAGTTCGACCGTCACCCCCTGCTCGTCCTGGCTCAGCCCCACCACCTCACATCCCCGCCGGATCTCGGCCCCCAGCTCGGTGGCACGCTCGGCCAGCAGGCGCTCGGTCACGGGCTGCCGGATGCCGAGGACGTACGGATGCGTGGTGTCCAGTCGGCTGGGCGACGGCTTGGTGATACCGGCGAAGAAACCCCCGAGCGGGTGCTGCTTGCCGTGCGCCAGGAACCGCTCCAGCAGCCCACGCTGGTCCATCACCTCGATGCTGCGCACGTGCAGTCCGAGCGAACGGACATACGTGACCGGCTCCGCCTCCTTCTCCAGCACGAGCACGCGCACGCCGTGCAGCCGCAGCTCACAGGCCAACATCAAGCCGGTCGGCCCGCCACCGGCGATGATCACGTCAATCACGAGAATCCCCCCATGTCACCCAAGTTCTGGTCTCGGCCGAGGATTCTGCGCCACGACGGGGGCCTTGCCGCAAGGCCCCCGTTGCGCTATAGGTTGATAGTGGCGGGGAGAGTGTTCTCCCCGCCTTTGTCGTCCCGGCGCTCAGCGCCTTCTGTATGGCCGGTTTTCAGCGGCGCGCGGCGAACACGACGAACTCGGCCCATGCGTCGGGGGCGACGGTGAGGATCGGGCCGGTGGTGTTCTTGCTGTCCCGGACGTGGACGGTGTCGGGACGGGTGGCGACCTCGACGCACTGGCCGCCCTCCCCGCCGCTGTAGCTGCTCTTACGCCAGTCCAGCGCGACCTCGACGCAATCGCCGCCTTCACTGCCGCTGTAGCTGCTCTTGAACCACACCAGCTCGCGTATGTCCCTGCTCATAGCTCCCCCAGCAACTTCTCGATGAAGATGGACGACTCTCGTGGATTGAGAGCCTGGGCCCGGATGATCCCATAGCGGGCGGCAATGATGTGGACTTCTTCCCGGTCAGTGAGCAGGGCGCTGCGCCCCTGACCTTCGAGATACGCGAGTTGCTCGCCCCCTTTGGGAGTCATCAGGGTGAACGGCCCGTCCAGGCCAGCACTGTCCTCCCGCCCCATGGGCATCACCTGGATCTCCACATTGCGCTTCTCTCCGACCAGGAGCAGGTGCTCCAACTGCCCACGCTGTACCTGCACCCCGCCAATCGGCCGCCGCAGCACCCACTCCTCGATGACGAAGCCCAAGAGGGGCGCGGGGCGCGCGCCGAAAATCGCCTGACGCTCCATCCGCGCGGCCACCCGCTGTTCGACGATCTCTTCATCCAGCAGTGGACGCCGCATCCCGAGTACGGCCCGTGCGTAGTCCTCCGTCTGCAGCAGCCCCTTGATCACATGCGTGTCGTACGCCTGCACCTCAGCAGCCACCGCCTCCAACCGCGCCGCATCGCGGAAGAACGCCGGATACCGCGCCTGCGCCAACTCCTCCTTCATCGCTGACAGGACGCCACCGGCGTCCAGCACCTCGTCCGCCTTGTCGACCAACTCCGGCTTGGGAATGCGCCGCCCGCACTCGACCGACGCCACCTGGTCCACGCTGTAACCGACCAGCGCGCCCAATTCCGCCCGCGTGAGCCCGGCCCGTTCCCGGAACAGCTTGAGCTGCTTGCCGAACCCCCTCAGAAACGCGGACCGCTCCGTACCTGCCATGTCACGCCCCTCCCATCGCACTTCGCGTGTTCGTACAGGCACTGTCCGTACACGCACGCTTCGTGGCCAGGCTAGGCAGGTCCCGCCAGGCTGACGCCCATGACGACCGAAAATGCCCCCTCACGAGCGACACGCCCGGAAGAGTTCCCTCCATCGCCCCGTGAGTTCGCCATGCGTTTCACCTCCACCCCGCGCGGCGCGCGCCTCGCTCGGCGGCTCGTGTCGCACCGGCTGGCCGCGTGGGGCTACCCGTACGATTCCGGCCCCAACGAGACCACCACGCTCATCGCGAGCGAGCTGGCCGCCAACGCCGTACGCCACGGCCGCGTGCCCGGGCGGGACTTCCACGTACGCCTGATCGCACCCCCCGCCGCCTCCGGCGCCGTGATCCGCATCGAGGTGTCGGACACTCGCGCCGAGAAGCTGCCCACCCTCACCACGGCGGGGCCGGACGCCGAAACCGGCCGTGGCCTGTACCTCGTCTCCCTGCTCGCCGAGCGCTGGGCCGTCGGGCCCCGCCCCGGTGGCGCGCCCGGGAAGACCGTGTGGGCCGAGGTCTCGACCGGCTCCAAACCGTCGGACTCCTGCTGACAGTCCGGTTTGCGGTGAGTATGAGACAACGACACGCCGACGCCATGGCGTGTCGCTGTCTCATACTCACCGCAAATCCGCCTGACGCCGCTTGAGAATGGATGTCGCGGTCAGCGCGACGACACGGTCCTCGTCATGGGACAGATCCGCGAGCGCACATGACGCCACCGCCCCCGGGATGTCCCCGAGCGCCTGGGTCAGCCGTCGCCGTGCGGACGCTCCGACCGTGTTGGAGGCGAGGCAGTCGAGGAGCCTGGCGGCGATGCGATCCGCCAGCGCGGGATCGCTCGCCAGCGCGCTCAGCGCGTCGGCCGCGTCGGCGTCGTTGGCCTCCTCGACGATCATGTCGAGGAGCGTCGGGACCGCGTCGGACGCTCCGCGCGGCCCCAGCGTAAGGGCGGCGTACCTGCGGACCGCGATGTCGGGGTGCGTGAGTGCGGCCCGCAAAAGCGCCGTCGCCTCGTCGTTCGGAATCTCGGCGATGCACTGGACGGCACGCTTCCGCACCTCGGCCACCGGTGAACCAAGACCCTCCGCCAGCAGCGCCAATCCGCCCTCGCCCGCTTGCGCCAGGGCCCATCGAAGGGCTCCGGCGACATGCGGGTCCGCCTCGTTCAGCGCCGCCTCGACCAGGGCTTCCACCGGCATCGGAACCTCTCCGGCCGAGGCCAGGGCCGCGCGCTGGCGCGTCCCGGCGCTCTCCGAACGCAAGGCCTGGAGGAGTGCGACGATCCGGAGGACGCCCTCCCAGTCGGCGGGTTCGGCGGCATCGATGCGACCGAGGCGCGTGAGCAGCTCCATCTCATCCGCGATGCGCTCCCGGGTCTGGCGGATGAGGTCGTTGACTAGCTCCGAGGGCGTGAAATGGGGGTCCTCCAGCGCGCGCCCGACTTCACGCAGCGAAAGCCCCAAGGACCGCAGGCTCTCGATGTGGAAGATCCGCCGGATGTCGTCGCTGGAATACTCCCGATAGCCGACCTCGGTACGGTCCGTCGGCCGCAGCAGGCCGAGCGACTCGTAATGTCTGAGCATCCGGGCGCTGACTCCGGACCGCTGTGCCACCTCACCGATCCGCACCCTGCCCAGCACCCCCCTGGCCGCTCACGCCGAGGGCCACGACGCGCTTCGCCTCCTCGATCGCGAACTCGAATCCGGCGTCCGGGTCGCGCAACAGCCGTTCCGTGGCCATCGCATGCTGACGCACACGAGGGTCGGGAGCCGTCATCGCGGCGCGCAGGGTCGGCATGATCACCTCGCCGAGCGCGATCAGCGCCCGGCTGAGGCTCAACTGCGTTTCCCTCTCGCCGCGCCCGAGCTGTGTCGCCAACACCCCGGCCAGCTCGGCCTCTTCCCCTTCGGGCACGAGCACGACCGCTGCCCGCCAGGCGGCCCGCGCCACCTCGTCGTCGGGGTCGGTCATGAGCGTCCGGGTGATCGCCGGCCACGCCTGCCGGTCCGCGATCTTGGACAGGGTGTGCAGCGCCTGGCTTCGTGCCTGCGCACGCTCCGAGCGGAGTTCGTCGATGAGCTTGGGGACCGTCAGCGATGGCGCGTGGCGGGTGAGGGCCCAGGTCAGCATTTCGCGCACGTAGAACTCGGGCTCGATCGCGCATCGTTCGATGAGCTTGTCGATGGCCTGCGGATCCGGGTTCGTGCCGACCGCCAGCGCCGCCTGCAGCCGCACCGACGGGCTGCTGTTCTCCAGCCCTTGGAGAGCGCGCATCGTGTTCCTGTCCCCTTTCGGCATGGTCCTCGGGTCCCGGGACCGCTTCCTTGGTCGCAGTGAACCCCTTGCCACTGTGTCAAGGTCAAGCGGCGCCACGGGATCACAGAGCCCGGTGGAGGGCTTCGCGTTGCGCCGGGCTGAGGCGGTCCCGTCGCGTGACGAGGGTGTACGTCCGGGGGCCGACGCTCCTCAGGGCGAGGGGATCGGCGATGGCCGGTTGCCGTCGGATGGCGTCCAGGGCGGCGGTGGCCCGGCCCTCGGGCCAGCCGAGCGCGGTGGCCAGCGTGGCGAGGGTGAGCGGCCGATCGGCGTGAATGAGGGCGGCCAGCACGGTCAGCGCGTCGTACACGGCGGTCGCGGTGAGGGTGCTGCCGCTCATCTGCTCGCTGAGCCAGCCGAAGAACCGGCCCATCGCGCCGAGCCGGGTGCCGGCGGTCGTGTCGGCGCCGAAGATCTCGATGCCACGCTGTGCGGCGGTCGCGATCTCGGAGTGTGCGCCGGTGTCGGCCTCCCATGCCCGAAGCCAGGCGTCGTTGTCGACGATGTACCGCTCGCGGCGCCCGCCGGGGTCCGGTCGGCGCACCACCAGTTCCATGGTTTCGAGGGTGCCGATGGACTTGGACACCGACGCGGGGCTGACCTGTAGCCGGCGCACCAGGTCGGCCGCCGTCAGGCCGTCGGCGTCAGCGGTGAGCAGGCAGACGAACACCCGGGAGGTCATCCGGGGCAGGCCGGTCGCGGCCAGCAGCGTCGCGAACTGGTCGAGGAAGCCGCGCACCACCTCGGGGGGCTGCTCGTCGGTTACCGGCCCGGCGGCCCGGGCCGGCTTGTGCCTGCGGGCACGGTGGTCGGAGACCCGCTGCGCGTGGTCGGCGACATAGTCGCCGGAGGCGCTGTTGCGTGCGACCTCGCGACTGATCGTGGAGGTCGGCCGGCCGAGCCGTCGGCCGATCTCGGCGTATCCGAGCCCTTCGGCCAGCCACGCCGCGATTCTCCGACGGTCCTCGTGGGTCAGCCTGCCTCCGGGCACCGATGCGGCTCCTCTCCTTGCGTTCAACAACAGTACATTGCAACGACTTGATTGAGGTAGTTGCATTCGTTCGCATGCCTGTTGCAACGATCCTGCTCTACAGGGGATTTCGGTCCTCAATTTTGTTGACGCAACCTGAAACGCAACGTAGCTTTTCGTCACCTGGAAAGTGAGGGACCCATGATCTACGTGATGGCCGTGTCGACGGTCTCGGACGACGGCAAGTTCTGGAGCGGGCTGAAGAAGGCACACGCCAACCTCCCCAAAGGCGCCACATGGAAGCTCGCGATCGCGAGCAAGGACGGGGCCACGGCGGTGAACGTCATCACCCACGACTCCCTCGACGGTGTCCGGGACTTCTTCGAGGCATACGCCGGCCCCTACGCCACGACGGAGTACCGCGAGGCGGACGCCGCGAACGCGGTCGGGCTCCCGCGATGACGCTCGACGTACCGCGCATCCGGGCCCGGGTCGCGGAACTCCTGGCGGAGTACGCCATCCCGAGCGCCGCGATCGGTGTGCTCCACGACGGAGAGCTGACCGAACTCGCGGTCGGCGTCAAGGACGTGGAGACGCGGGAACCCGCGACGACGGACACCGTCTACCAATGCGGCTCCATGACCAAGACATGGACCGCACTGGCCTTCATGCAACTCGTCGACGAGGGGAAAGTCGACCTCGACGAGCCGGTGCGCACCTATCTGCCCGGCTTCGCGGTGGCCGATCCCGAGGCAAGCGCCAAAGTCACCCCTCGCCACCTGCTGAACCACACCAGCGGCATCGAGGAAGCCTACGGCGACCCCGGCGAAGGCGACGACGTCTACGCGCGCATGGTCGAGAACATCGCCGACGCGCCCCAGGTCTTTCCGCTGGGCCGCACCCACGGGTACAGCGCGGCGCTGGGGTACGCGATTCTCGCGCGGATCCTGGAGGTGCGCGACGGCGCGTGCTGGAACGACGTCATGCGACGCCGCCTCTTCGAACCCATGGACCTGACCAGCACGAACAGTTGGCACGAGCAGGTGGACGAGGCCCGCGCCGCGACCGGGCACCTGCTCCGCTCCCTGGACGAGGGCCCCATCGTCACACCGGTGCGTCACCTGCCCCGTGCGTTCGGCCCCGGCGGAAACATCACCTCGACCACCCGGGAAGTGCTCGCCATGGCGCACCTCCTCCTCAACGACGGCACGGCGCCCAGCGGAAAGCGCATCGTCTCGGCCGAGAGTGTGCGGGAAATGCTGCGGTCGCGGGTGCCCGTGCCGGATCCCCATATGTTCGGGCCGGCCTGGGCACTCGGCCTCATCGTGTGCGACTGGCACGGCGAGACCGTCTACGCGACCGACGGCAGCACGATCGGCCAGAACGCCCGGCTACGGCTCCTGCCCGACTCGAACACCGCCATCACGATGCTGACCAACGGCGGGCCGAGGGACAGCTTCTACCGGGAGGTGTTCAACGAGATCCTGACCGACCTCGGCACGGTCACCGTCCCGGACCTGCCCGCACCGGACCCGGCGCTGAACCTCGACCCGACCAGGTACCAAGGCGTCTACGGGCGCCCTGGCGCACGGTACGAGGTGTCAGCCGACGGCGGAAGGCTGTACCTGACCCTGGTCCTCGATCCGATGCAGGCCGAGTTCCTCCAGAAGCCGGACCGCATCGGATATGAGTTGCTTCCGGTGAGCGAGACCCATTTCCTGATGCCGCCGGCGGATCCGTTGGAGGACACCCAGACGGTCACGATCTACGACTTCACGAACGGCGCCGCCCAATACCTCCACACCAACTGCCGGGTGCACCCACGGCAAAGCTGACCACGCGGTCAGGGCACGTCGGCGGCTTCGGGCTTGGGCTCGGGCTCCGACTCGGGCTGTGCGGCCTGCGGGGCAGGTGCGCGGGACGGGCGGGGGCGGGAGCGGGAGACGGCCACGCCGGCCAGGCAGAGCACGCCACCGAGGAGGGTCAGCCAGGCGGGCACCTCGTCGAGGAAGAGCCAGCTCAGCAGGACCACGATGGCGGGGACGGCGTATGTGGTGGCGCCCATCTTGCCGGCGGGGGTGCGGGCCAGGGCGTAGGTCCAGGTGGTGAAGGCGAGGGCGGTCGGCACCACGCCGAGGTAGAGCATGTTGAGCGTCGCGGAGGGCGGGGCCTTCGGGAGTTCGGTGGCCAGTTGCCCGGCGAAGGGCAGGCACGCCACCGTGCCGATCAGGCAGCTGTACGCCGTGACCTGGAGCGGGGTCCCGTACGCGAGGGCGGGCTTCTGGGCGACCACGCCGGTCGCGTACGCCACCGCCGCGAGGAGGCACAGCACCACCCCGAGCAGCGAGGTGCCGCCGCCGTGCCCGGAGGAGGTCGACAGGCCGACCACCACCGCCCCGCCGAAGGACACCGCCATCCCGGCGAGCAGCCTGGGCGGCAGCGCCTCGCCGAGGAGCCGCGCCGCGAGCAGCGCCATCAGGATGGGTCCGACGTTGACCAGGAGGGCCGCCGTCCCCGCGTCGACCAGGCGTTCGCCCCAGTTCAGCGCGACCATGTAACCGCCGAACCAGACCACCCCGGACACCAGAATGCCGCGCCAGGCGCCCCGGGGAGGCAGGCCCTCTCGGCGTATCGCCACGAGGAGGATCAGCACGAGCGAGGCGGCCAGCAACCGGCCAAGCGCGAGCGCGCCGGGAGAGTAGGCGGCGCCCGCGCTGCGGATGGAGACGAAGGCGGACGCCCAGGCGAACACGGAGAAGGTGGCGGCGCCGGCCGTGATGACGCCGGGCGAGAGGGGACGGGAGCTCATGCGGGCAGCCTAGGGGGCGAACATTTTGGTGTCCACCGAAATGTTCATCTGTTCGGCTGTTGCAATGGCTGACGCGAACGGGTGCCGTGACGGCTGTGGCGACGGTTGACGCGAGGGGTGCCCGGACGGGTGCCGTGACGGGTGTCGCAACGGCTGACGCGACCGCTGTCGCATGCCGGCCGGCTCAGCGCCAGGCGTCCGGCCCTATCCCCAGGAGCTCGCCGAAGGCCCGCTCCCCCGCGTCCGTCACCCGCAGGGCCCGCCCGCCCTCCTCCCGCCGCGCCACCCACTCCCGGCGCAGCGCCAGGGCGCACAGCCGCGCACCGGCCACCCCGCCCAGGTGGCGGCGGCGCTCGGTCCAGTCCAGGCACGAGCTGACGATCGGCCGGCCGCGCCGCTCGGTCCAGTCCAGGCGCGAGTCCACGGTCGGCCGGCGGCCCCCGTCGGCCAGGTCGACGCCCACCCGGGCGCACCACTCCAGCCCCGCGTCGGTCAGCTCGAACACCCCGTCCGCGCGCAGCAGCCCGCGCTCGGCCATGGCGTCGGTGACCGCCATGCCGAGCCGCCCCGCGAGGTGGTCGTAGCAGGTCCGCGCGCCGGCCAGCGGGTCGGGCGCGGCGACGACCGGCGCCGCGTGGGCCGCGTCCCGGCCGGGGATCGCGTGCGCGGCGAGCGAGTCGACGAGGCGCGCCGTTTCCGCGTCGGCGATCCGTACGTACGTACGGCGGCCCTGCCGTTCGGTCACACAGATCCCGGCCTCCAGCAGGCGGGCCAGATGCCCGCTCGCCGTGGAGGGCGCCACGCCGGTGATCCGGGCCAGCTCGCCCGCGCTCCAGGCGCGTCCCTCCAGCAGGGCCATGCAGATGGCGGCCCGGGTCTCGTCGGCGAAGGCGGCGGCGAAGGCGGCGAGGCGGGCGGCGGGGGGCGAGGCGTCGGTCACGCCTCCATCATGCCCCAATATTTCGGTGGGTGCCGAAGCTTGGCCCAGCGGCCCGGTGCCGCACAGCGCGGGGATGGCGCGGCTAGCCCTCGGGGGCAGCTGCCTCGATCTCGGCCAGGGCCAGCTCGAAGATCCGCTGCTCGTCCTCGGTCACCGGCACCTCCCACCGTCCGTTCTCCTTCGCGGCCTCCAGCCACTCGTGAATGATCACCTCGATGAGGTCCGGCACCCCCTGCCCCAACAGCATCTCGACCAACGGCCAGGCGTGCATCGTGACGGGAAACTTCGCCGCCCGGTAATGCGCCCTTGCTTCCCGCCATACCGTCCGCGCCGCATCCGGGCCCTCGACCTGGGCCGCGTCGTGGAGCAGACGGCACCAGCCGATGTCGATGCGATCCAGACAGCCGCTGAACTCACTGTCCCACGGGCTGATTTCGGCGACCTCGCGGAAGAGCGCGAGTGCCGGGCCCCGATCTCCGGCGGAGTAGCGCTCGTGCGCCTGCCCCAGCTTCGCGTCCAGCCGGCCCCGGGGCGTCGCCCCGTGCTCGGCCACATAGGCTTCCAACTTCGCCAGCTCGTCGCTGAGTTCGGCCGCGAGGCTCTGGATGTGTTCGGCGTACTCCCACAGCTCGGCGGTCTCGTCCTCGTCGATGCCGTGGGCCTCGGCTTGCCGCAACAGCTCCATGGCCCGGTCGCTGTCCTCGCTCATGTGGTCCGGGTCCGTGCCGTCTTCCAGGGAGTCCAGACAGGCGTACGCCCCGGCGAGCGCCAGCGCACCCCGAACGGTCTCGTCCACGGCGTCCACGGCGCCGGTCGCCAGGTGCGCCTCCACGGCCGACGCGACATCGGACCAGTACGTGGCGTCGTTCAGCTCTCCGGCGGGGGTGAAGAACGCGGTGAACTCCTGCGGCAGCTCTCCGGAGGTGATCATTGCGGTGACACGGGCGGGCACCGGCGGCAGGTCCATGAGTCTCCCTCAACGCGGTCTCAACGCGGTCTCAACGAGGTCGATCGGCGAGAGGGCCAGTCTCTCCCGGCAGAGGTCGCCGGGACCGCCCGAGCCCCCTGGGCCTCAGCAGCACTGCCAGGTGAACATCGCCCGCTCGAAGCGGCCCGCGGCCAGGTCGTCGGGGCGGATCAGCCAGTACAGCGCGCCGGCGTCGCCCCACATCATGTCCGCGTCCTCGTCGGAGTCGAACTGCGCGAGCAGCACCCAGCCCTCCGCCTCCTTCTCGATCCGCGGGTCCTCCCACGACACCTCGCGGCCGCCCAGCGCGCCATGCGCCACCACTATCTCCACGGCGGTCTGGACGGACTGGGCGTGGCCGCCGATCTGGTGCGCGGCACCGCTCTGGTGCTGCCACACCGCCCTCTGGAACGCGTCCGGAAGCTCGCCCTCGCCGAACGCGGCGGTCAGCGCGAGCGAGTCGAAGTCGGGGGCGCTCGGGGCGGTGTGGACCGTGAGGTCCACCACCGGGTAGGGGGTGATCCCCGCCGGCGCGGGCCGCTCGGGCGCGGCGGCGGACCCGGGCGGGAGGTGGAGGACGCGGGCGCCGGGCCAGGTGTCCGGGTCGGCGGTGTCGACGAGCGCGTCGTCGTCCTCGTCGCCGTAGTAGAAGAAGGCGAGGACGCCGTCCGCGGGCAGCGGTATGTCCAGCGCCTCCCCGGGCAGCGCGGCGCAGTCGACCGCCGCCACGAACGCCAGCGGCCCGTGCCCCTCCCACACCGGCCAGTCCACCCCGTCCGGCAGCCGGGGCAGTCCGCCGAGCCGGCCGACGACCGGATCGGCGGGCCCGGCCTTCCTGAGGTGCGCGGCCGGGCGCAGCAGCGCGGTCCAGCGGTCGGCGAGGTCTGCGGGCAGGTGGGCGTGGGCCAGGGTGTGCAGCGGGTCGGGCGCGGTGGTCATGCGGGCCATGATGCCGGGTGCGGCGCGCGCTCCCCCGTGGGGTCGGCGGGCAGGTCGGGAAGCAGGGCAGGGTGCACGTCGAGGAGCAGGTCAGGGAACAGATAGAGGAGCAGGTCAAGGAACCGTAAAGCGGGGAGGTTCGTTACCCGGGCATGACCGCTATGACTCCCGGCTCGAACCTCCCCCTGCCCGTCGCGCGCGTGGCGGTGGACGTCACCGCCCCGGTGCGGCTGGACGTGTCGGGCCTGCTGCTCACCGCCAACGGCAAGGTGCGCTCCGACGACGACTTCGTCTTCTACAACCAGCCCGCCGGCCCCGGCGTCACCCACCGGGCCGGGTCCGGCGGGGCGGGTGACACCATCACCGTCGATACGGCCGCCGTGCCGGGCGACATCGAGAAGATCGTGGTGACCGCGAGCCTGGACGCGCCCGGGGCGACGTTCTCGGGCACCGAGCCGACCGCCACCGTGCGCGGCGCCGACGACGGCGCCGTGATCGCCACCTTCACCCCGCCGCGGCTGGGCTCCGAGACGGCGCTGGTGGTCGTCGAGGTGTACCGGCGCAATGGCGCGTGGAAGGTCCGCGCGGTCGGGCAGGGCTATGCCAACGGGCTGGCGGGCATCGCCACGGACTTCGGCGTGACGGTGGAGGAGCCCGCCGCGCCCGCGGCCCCCGCCGCCGCGCCCGCGGCCCCCGCCGCCGCGCCCGTCCAGGCTCCGCCGCCCTCCGGCCCGCCCGCCGGTTTCCAGCCCCCGCCCATGCCCACCGCCCCGCCGCCCGCTCCCCCGGCCGCCGCCGCTCCCGCGCCCGGCGCCGGGAAGATCAATCTCGACAAGGGCCGCGTCAATCTGCAGAAGAACCAGACCGTGTCGCTGGTCAAGGGCGGCCGGCCGCTGCTGACCTCGGTGAAGATGGGCCTGGGCTGGGAGCCCGCCTTCCGCAGCAAGGACATCGACCTGGACGCGTCCGTGATCGCCTTCGGCGTGGACCGCAAGAAAATCGACGCCTGCTTCTTCGGCAAGCTCGCGATCCTCAATGGCGCGATCCAGCACTCCGGCGACAATCTCACCGGCGAGGGCGGCGGCGACGACGAGACCATCACGGTCCACCTCGGCGGGCTGCCGCCGGAGGTGACCGGCCTGGTCTTCACGGTCAACTCCTTCTCCGGCCAGAAGTTCACCGATGTCGCCAAGGCCTACTGCCGGCTGCTGGACGCGGGGACGGGCGAGGAGCTGGTCCGCTTCGACCTGACCCACTCCGAGCCGCGCACGGGGGTCATGATGGCCAAGTTCATCAAGCAGTTCTCGGGCGAGTGGGAGATGACCGCGATGGGCGAGTACGTGGACTCCCGTACGGTCCGTGGCATGGTCAAGCCCGCCGGCCGGGCGCTCTGAGGATGCCGTCGGCCGCCGGGGAGGCAGTGGTCGCGGTGCGCCGGAATGCGCTGGGGCTGACGCCTCGGACCCGTTTGAACGCCGCGCTGAAGCCGAACGGGTCGGCGTAACCCATCGCGCGGGCGACATCCGCGAGGGTCGCGGCCTCCTGTTCGAGCAGGAGGTCTGCCGCGAGCGTCATGCGCCAGCGGGTGAGGTAGGTCAGCGGCGGTTCGCCGACCAGGTCGGCGAACCGCTTGGCCAGCGTCGAACGCGACACTCCGATGCGCTCGGCCAGCGCGGCGACCGTCCATGGAGCCGCGGGTTCGGCGTGCAGCAGGCGCAGCGCGGCGCCGGCCACCGGGTCCCGCTGGGCGGCCCACCAGGCCGGGGGCTCGCCGCCGGGCCGGTCGAACCACTCGCGCAGCGTGCAGACCAGCATCCAGTCCAGCAACCGGTCGAGTACTGCCTGCTGGCCCGGGGCGTCGACGGTGACCTCGGCGGCGAGATGGTCCAGCACGGCGTCAGCCGTTCCCCCGCCGCCCACGCGCAGCACGACGGGCAGCGCGTCCAGCAGTCGGCGGCTGATCTCGCCGTGCACGGGATAGGCGCCGACGATCAGGGTCGTCGCACCGCCGCCGGCACCGGCGTCCCCGCCGGGGTCGTTCCAGCCGCGCCGGTGCCGCATCCCACCCTGCTCGGGCGTCGCGCAGTGTTCGCCGCACGCGATCGGTTCGGCCAGGGTGCCCGGCTCGTCGACGAAGGTGAACGTCGCGGGGCCGCGCACGACGAGCGTCTCGCGGGCGCGAAGCGGCTCGGGCGGACGGTGCTCCGGCACGATCCAGCCCGCCCCGGTGAGGACGGTGCACAGGGTCAGCGGCGCGCCGTCCACGAAGTGGAGTGCCCAGGGCGGGGACAGGGTCGAGCTGCCGAACAACGAACCGTGGGCTCGCACCCCACGGATCAGGTCACTGAACACGTCCACCTCAGCGAGGTTAGACGAATACGCAGGCGATTCGGCTTCCTGCCCATGGGATCGTCCAAGTCGGCCGTGTTCAATCGCGTCTGAAAGAACTTCGATGACAACGGAAGGGCTGTGATGAGCACCGACGCCAGTTCGCTGACCGCCCAGGACCTCGAGTTCCTCCGACGCCCCCTGCACGGGTTCCTGTCCGTGGCCGCGGGGCCACTGCCGCCACAGCCCCGGCCGGTGTGGTTCGAGGCCACCGCCGAGGGCACGATCCAGCTGTTCACCGCCCCCGACTCGCTCAAGGTGCGGCGTCTGCGCCGCGACCCCCGCGCCTCGATCGTCGTGGCCGCCCCGGTGGGGGAACCCGAGCGCTGGCTGTCGGTCGCCGGCCGCACCACGGTGGAATCCGACGGAGCACACGACCTGTGCGGCCGTCTGGCCGCTCGCTACTGGGACCTCGGCGACCCGGCCCGCGCCGACACCCTCTCCGAGATGCTGGCCGCGGACTGGGTTCGTCTCGTCATCCACCCGGAGACCGTGAGCCGCTACGCGTTTTGACGCTCCGTACTTCCCTGGCGACCCGAAGACCTGGCGACCCGAAGACCTGGGAGACCGAAGACCTGGGGGCCCGGGCCGGAGCGCCGAAGAGGGAGGAGGATCGGCGCTCCGGCCCGGCCCGTCCCATAGCCCGTACAACGAGCGAGGGCCCCGGAAGTGACGCGGCCCGCCCCCGCAGGACACGGGGGCGGGCCGGACCGGGGCCGGAGCGGGGCCGGACCGGGCCGGAGCGGGCCGGGCCGCGGGTCAGCCGCGGGGGCGCTGGCGGCGCCAGGGGCCGGTGATGGCGAGCATGATGCCCGGGGTCTGGATGTTGGCGTACAGGGTGTCGCCGTCGGGCGAGAAGCAGACGCCGGTGAACTCGCTGTACTCCGGCTCCTCCTTCGTGCCGATGTTCAGCTCGTTGCGCGCGATCGGGTAGGTGCGGCCGTCGTCCGTGGCGCCGAAGAGGTGCTGGACGCCCTCGCCGTCCTCGGCGATGACCAGGCCGCCGTAGGGCGAGACGGTGATGTTGTCGGGGCCGTCGAAGGCGCCGTCCTCGGCCGGGTCGGGGTTGACGCCCAGCAGCACCTTGAGGGTGAGGGTGCGCCGCTTCGGGTCGTAGAACCAGACCTGGCCGTCGTGCGCCACCGGGCTTTCCTCGCGGGCGTACGAGGAGACGATGTACGCGCCCCCGTCGCCCCACCACATGCCCTCCAGCTTGCGCGCGCGGGTGACCTGGCCGGCGGTGAACTGCTTGCGCACGGAGACCGTCCTGGCGTCGCGGTCGGGCACGTCCACCCAGTCGACGCCGTAGACCGTGCCGGTCTTGGTGGCGCGCGAGAGGTCGTCGACGAAGTTGCCGCCGGCGTCGAAGCACTTGGGGGCCTGGAGCACGCCCGCGTCGTCGGCGAGCGTGCGCAGCTTGCCCCGGCCGTGCTCGAAGCCGCGCGGCGGCACCCAGCGGTAGAAGAGGCCGTTCGGGCCGGAGGCGTCCTCGGTCAGGTAGAGGTGGCCGCGCTTGGGGTCGACGACGACGGCCTCGTGGGCGTAGCGGCCCAGCGCCTTGATCGGCTTCGGGTCGCGGTTGGCCCGGCGGTCCAGCGGGTCGACCTCGAAGACGTAGCCGTGGTCCTTGGTCATGCCGTTCTTGCCGGCCTTGTCCTCGGTCTCCTCGCAGGTGAGCCAGGTGCCCCAGGGGGTGCTGCCGCCCGCGCAGTTGGTGGAGGTGCCGGCGATGCCCACCCACTCGGTGACGTGGTCGCCGTGCTTGGAGACCTCGACGACGGTGCAGCCGCCGGAGGCCGCCGGGTCGTAGACCAGGCCCTCGACGAGCGGCACGGGGTGCGGCCAGTCGGCCCGCGGGCCCTTCAGCTCGTGGTTGTTGACGAGCAGCGTGGCGCCGCGGGTGCCCCGGAAGGTGGCGGTGCCGTCGTGGTTGGAGGGGGTGGACTCGCCCGACTCCAGCGTGGTCTGGCCGGTGCGGGTGATGACCCGGTAGCTGAATCCGGCGGGCAGGGCGAGGATGCCCTTCGGGTCCGCGACGAGCGGGCCGTAGCCGAGCCGGGAGCCGCCGTGCTGGGCCGCGTCCGTGGCCTCGGCCGCCGTCGGCTCGGCGGCGAGCGCGCCGGGGGCGGTGGCGAGCACCCCGGCGCTGCCGACGAGGGCGACCCCGGCCCCGGTGTACGCGGAACTCTTCGCGAAGTCTCTGCGGGTGAGCGGCATCTTTCATCTCCTGAATGGCCAGATCTGTCCACCGACTGCGGGCATACGCTCCCGCTCCTGACCGAACAGCAGTTGAACTGGACGCGACATCAAAGGACCGATTGGCGCCGTCGGTCTGAACCTCTGGCGCCGTCCTCCGGGCCGGTGACCACCGCGGCCACCGCCCCCGCTGAGGTGTCAGGCGCGCGAACGCGCCTTGAAAGCCGCCTTCCGCGCCTGCTTCGCGGCCTTCTTGTCCGGGTGCAGCCGCCCCATCGCCTCCAGCACCTCGGCGGTCGCCGGGTGGTCCACCCGCCACGCCGAGTCGAAGAAGCTCCCCGACTGCTCGACCAGGCCGCGCACCAGGTCGCGCAGTTCCACGGAGTCGCCGTCCGCGGCGAGCTGGGCCGCGATGGTGTCCACCGTCAGCCAGAACACCATCTCCTCGGACGGCTCCGGGATGTCGGGCATGGCGCGCTCGGCCAGCCACACCCGGGCGAGGCCGCCGAGGTGCCGGTCGTCCAGCACCTCGCGCAGCGCGGGCTCGGCGGCGGCTCCGACCAGCGAGAGCGTCTGCTGGCAGGCCAGGCGGCGCAGGGGCGCGCCCGGATCGTCGCCGCGGGCGGCGGCGAGCAGCTCGCGGGCGGCCTCGTCGGGCGTACGGCGGGCCAGCCACTGCTCGGCCTCGGCGCGCGCGGCCGGTTCCGGGTGTCCGGGCAGGGCGTCCAGCAGGACCTCGGCACCCTTGCCGGCCAGGTCTCCGACGGCCGGGGCGTCGATGCCGGCGTCGAGCATGCGGGTGCGTACGCCGAAGACGCCGAGCGGGGTGAGCCTGACCATGCCGTACCGGGAGACGTCCTCCTCATCGGGGCCGTGCGGCGACTCGGCGGTCTCGGGGAAGCGGCCCTCGCCGTCGACCTCCTCGATCAGCGCCTCGTCCACGGGCTGGTACTCCACCAGGCCGGTCGGCTCCAGCATCCGGAACTGGTCGTCCAGGCGGACCATCGCCTCGGAGATCTCTTCCAGGATGTCGTCGGTGGGCTCCTCCATGTCGTCGGGGACGATCATGGCGGCGGCGAGGGCGGGCAGCGGCACAGCGCGGCCGGAGTCCTGCTCGTCCAGGGCGGTCAGCAGATACAGATTGCCCAGCACCCCGTCCAGGAAGTCGGCCTCCTCCTCAGGGTTCCAGTCGATCCCGTCGAGGTCCAGCTCGCCGTCCTCGCCGATCTGGTCGACGATCTCGGCGAGGTCGGGGGCCGCCGCGTCGGCGAGTACGGTCTCGAAGCCGCCGAGCCAGATGTCCAGGACGTCCCGCGGGCTGCCCTCGGTGATCAGCCGCAGCTCCTGGCCGGGGGTGGCCACGCCCGTGGTCTCCTCCCCGCCCGCATCCCCGTCCCCGTCCGCCTCCTGACCGGCGGCCGCCTCCTCAGCGGGCTCCCGGACCTCGATCAGCCCGGTGTCGACGGCCAGCTGCCAGGCCTCCGCCACATACCCCGGGCCCTCCTCGTCGGCCCCGAGCCCCAGGTGCTCGGCCGCCGCCCGCAGGTCGGGCTCGGTCAGCACGCCGCCCGCGGCGACCGGCCTGCTCGGCCCGGCCCAGCGGGCGAGCCGGACCGCGCGGGCCAGCAGCGGGGCGGTGAGCGCGTCGCGGGCGAGTTCGGCCTCGGAGTGGAGCCGCACGGGCGGCATGGTGGGGCGGTCTCCGGGCATCGGCGGAGTCAACTCCTCGGGAGCGGGACGAGACGGATGAAACGGATCAGGCGAATGAAGCGGACGAGACGGATGAACGAGAGGCACGGGGGTGGAGCGGGTCTGGAGGGCACAGCGCCACGGGCGCGACCGGTCCCAGCCTAGACGGAAGGCGGGGCCGGTTTCGTCCCGATGTGGCGCCGAGGGGGCACCGGCCCGCTGTTTCGGCCATCGCCCCACGCTTTCGGCCACCGGCCCGGCGGTCGGCACCGGCGGTCGGGACCGGCGCCCGGGACCGGTGGCCGGCGCCGCGGCCGCCGGAGCGCGCCGGGTGCCCCACGGCGCTCCGGTTCACTCCCCCGACCCGGGCCGTACACCGGCCATCCCTTGACAACGGCCCTGGCGAGGCAAGAAATTGACGCGCGTAGAGGCTTGTTCCCCCCTGGTCACTCCACATCGGAGGCAACACCATGTCCCCACGCGCCGTGCGCGGGCCCGCCGCCGTCACCGCCGTCGTCGCCTCGGCCCTCGCGGCCGGGCTGCTCGCCGCCCCGCAGTCCGCGTCCGCCGCCGAGGTCCGGATCCACGACATCCAGGGCAGCACCCGAATATCCCCGTTCGCGGGCACCCAGGTGTCCGAGGTGCCCGGCACGGTCACCGCGGTACGCGCCTTCGGCTCGTCCCGCGGCTTCTGGCTCCAGGACCAGCGGCCCGACCGGGACCGGGCCACCAGCGAGGCGATCTTCGTCTTCACCGGTTCGAAAACCCCCTCGGTCGCCGTCGGGGACGCGGTGCGGGTCTCCGGGACGGTCAGCGAGTACTACCCCGGCGGCGCGGACGCCGGGCTCCAGTCGGTCACCGAGCTCACCAAGGCGACCTGGACGGTCGAGTCCTCGGGCAACGAGCTGCCCGCCGCCTTCCCCCTCAAGCCCGCCACCGTCCCCGACCGCTACGCCCCCGACGCCGGGGGCGGCTCCATCGAGGGGCTGCGGCTGCGCCCGAACTCCTACGCCCTGGACCGCTACGAGTCGCTGGAGGGCATGCGCGTCTCGGTGGAGGACGCCCCGGTCGTCGGCGCGACCACCCCGTACAACGAGCTGTGGGTCACCGCGGAGCCCGGCCACGCCCGCACCGCGCGCGGCGGCGCGCTCTACAGCTCCTACCGTGACCCCAACTCCGGCCGGGTCAAGGTGGCTTCCCTCATCCCCTTCGCCCAGCGCCCCTTCCCCGTCGCCGACGTGGGCGACGCGCTGACCGGCACCACCGCGGGACCGCTGGACTACGACAACTTCGGCGGCTACGAGATCCAGGCCACCACGCTCGGCGCCCTCGAGGACGGGAACCTGCCCCGGGAGACCACCCGCGCGCAGAAGGCCGACGAGCTGTCCATCGCCACCTACAACGTGGAGAACCTCTCCCCCAAGACCGCGCAGGCCAAGTTCGACCGGCTCGCCTCGGGTCTCGTGCACAACCTGGCCACGCCCGACATCGTCGCCCTGGAGGAGGTCCAGGACGACAACGGCGCGACGAACGACGCGGTCACCAGCGCCGGAGCCACGCTGAAGAAGCTCACCGACGCGATCAAGGCGGCCGGCGGCCCGGCGTACGAGTGGCGGCAGATCGACCCGGCCGACGACCAGGACGGCGGACAGCCGGGCGGCAACATCCGCGTCGCCTTCCTCTTCAACCCCGAGCGGGTCTCCTTCACCGATGTCGCGGGCGGCGACGCCACCACGCCGGTGCGGGTCACGGACAAGGACGGCGAGGCGGCGCTGTCGGCCTCCCCCGGCCGCATCGACCCCGGCAACCCGGTCTGGAAGGACAGCCGCAAGCCGCTGGTCGGGCAGTTCTCCTTCCGCGGCCGCCCGGTGTTCGTGATCGCCAACCACTTCAACTCCAAGGGCGGCGACCAGGGCCTGGACAGCCGCTTCCAGCCCCCGGCCCGCGGCTCGGAGACCCAGCGCACCGGCCAGGCCCAGGCGGTCAACGCCTTCGTGAAGAAGCTGCTGGCCGTGGACGCTCAGGCCCGGGTGGTCGTCGCGGGCGACCTCAACGACTACCAGTTCTCGCCCGCCCTGGCCGACCTCACCGCGGGCGGGGTGCTCACCGACCTGGTCACCGGGATGCGGAAGGACGAGCGCTACGGCTACGTCTACAACGGCAACTCGCAGGTGCTCGACCACATCCTCACCAGCCGCGCGCTGCGCCGCCCGGACTACGACATCGTGCACATCAACGCGGAGTTCGCGGACCAGTCGAGCGACCACGACCCGCAGGTCGTCCGGCTGAAGCCTTAACACACCGGCGCGGGCGGCCCCCGCCCGATGACCGGGGCCGCCCGCGCCGGGCTCACTCGTTACGGCTCAGCTGTGGCTTTACGGCTCAGTTCCGGCCGTGCGTGTGGCCGTGCGTGTGGCCGTGCGTGTGGCCGTGCGTGTGGCTGTGCTTGTGGCTGTGCTTGTGGCCGTACGGCTCAGTTGTGGCTGTGCAGCGCCTCGTTGAGCCCGCCCCACGAGCCGCTGCGCGGCAGCGCCTCGACGGTGCCGGTGGTGGAGTTGCGGCGGAAGAGCAGGTTGTTGACGCCCGACAGCTCCAGCGCCTTGGTGATCGTGCCGTCCGGCAGGGTGACCCGGGTGCCCGCGGTCACATACAGACCCGCCTCCACGATGCAGTCGTCGCCGAGCGAGATCCCGATGCCCGCCTCGGCGCCGAGCAGGCAGCGCTCGCCGAGGGAGATCGTCTGCTTGCCGCCGCCCGACAGCGTGCCCATGATCGACGCGCCGCCGCCGATGTCCGAGCCGTCGCCCACCACGACACCCGCGCTGATCCGGCCCTCGACCATGGAGGTGCCCAGCGTCCCGGCGTTGAAGTTGACGAAGCCCTCGTGCATGACCGTGGTCCCCGAGGCCAGGTGGGCGCCGAGCCGGACCCGGTCGGCGTCGCCGATGCGCACCCCGGCGGGGATCACGTAGTCGGTCATCCGGGGGAACTTGTCCACGCTGGTCACCGACAGCTGCAGCCCCTCGGCACGGGCAGCGAGGCGGGCCCGCTCGACCTGGTCGACGGGGACCGGGCCGAGCGAGGTCCAGGCCACATTGGCCAGCAGGCCGAACTGGCCGTCCAGGCTGAGGCCGTGCGGCTTGACGAGGCGGTGGCTGAGCAGGTGCAGCCGCAGGTAGACGTCGTGCGCGTCGAGCGGCTTGTCCTCCAGTGAGCCGATGACCGTACGGACGGCCACGACCTCGACCCCGCGGCGCGGGTCCGGCCCGACGGCCTTCAGGACGGTGTCGCCCAGCAGTTCGGCGGCGCGCTCGTCGCTCAGCCGCTCGGTCCCGGCCGGGCCGGGCTCGGCGACCAGCTGGGGGGCCGGGAACCAGGTGTCGAGGACGGTGCCGTCCTCGGCGAGGGTGGCAAGGCCGGCGGCGGCTGCGCCGGTGGTGCTGGTGGTGATGGCTGCGTCGGTCATGGTCAGACGCTAACCGGAGGCGGGCCCGGGAGGCGAACCGGTCTCATCGGCCGGTCCCGCCGGCCCGGTCCGGCCCGCCCCTCCGGCCCCCTCGGCCCGGCCGGTCACCGACCACCGGCCGCCCCCGGCCCGGTCAGCCGCCGGTCACCGGTCACCGGCCCGGTCGACGACGGTGGTGGTCACCCTCGCCTCGTTGACCATCAGCTGTCCCTTCTCGACCCTGGTCACCTTCCTGCCCTTCCCGGCCTTGGGCACCTTCTGGCCCTTGTCCACCTGGATCGGGTCCCCGCCGTCGGGGGCCTCGCCGATGTCGACCCGGGAGGGGACCTTGGGGAGGGGGTAGGTGTAGTCCTTGGCCGCGACCATCCGGTACCCGAGGTAGGCGTACGTCTGGGGGTCGAGCAGCAGCTCGTGCCGGAACACAGGACCGTCCGCCACGTCGACATCGGTGTGGGTGACAGCGATGGCATCCCGCCCGGCCGCGTCCTTGACCAGGTGATCGCCCACCTCGACGCCCGGGATCGTGGCCAGTGCCCGGTACAGCGCGGCCTGGACGTCCGGCGGGAACAGCGGGGCGCTGCCGAGCAGCACCCGCACCCCGGTGAAGTCGCGCTCCGCCTGGGTGTTCCCCTCCGGGCGGGTGACGATCTTCTCCCGCAGGGCCTTCAGCAGCTCGTCGGGTTCGGTCGGGAGCGAGGCCAGCAGCCGGTACCACTGGCGCGGGGTCCGCTCTCCGCGCACGTCATGGACGACGACGCGCTGGGGGTCGGCCGGGTCGGCGTTCGCCAACTTCTCGCCGTCGTAGCGCACCCACTCCTCGTATTCGACGGTCTCGCCGGGCTTCGGTTCCGGGTCCTTCGGGTTCTCGGCCGTCGTCCGCCCTGCCGTCGTCTGCCCGACGAGAAGCCCCTCGCGCGCCCACTTGGTGTAGATCCACTGGTGCGGGCGTGGCTCGCCGGCCTTGCCCTGCTCGTTGTCCTCGACGGTGTGGGCGGCGTTCTCCAGCACCGCGGCCGCGTTCCGCAGCCTCGGCCCCTCCTGCCCGCCACCGCCGGCCTGCGGCCCGAGCTGGGTGGCGACCAGCGCCGCCGCCGCGACGGCGGCCGCCGCGCCGAGCGACGCGAGCCGCCAGTCGGCCCGGAGCCGCCGGGCGCGGGTGCCGCGCGCGGCGGCGTTCAGCAGCGCCTGGCGGCCGGTGGCCAGCCGGGCCCGGTCGGGGGCGGGGGCGTCCTCGCGGAGGGCGCGCACGGCGGTGATCTCATCCATGGCTGACTGCCTCCTGGACGTCGTGTACGAGGGTGGGGTCGGCGCCGCCGAGCGCGGCGCGCACCTTGCGGCGGGCTCGGTTGAGCCGGGAGCGGACCGTGCCGAGCGGAATGCGCAGCGCGTCCGCGACCTCCTGGTAGCTCAGGTCCGCCCAGGCGATCAGCAGCAGGACGTGTCGGTCCCCGGCGGACAGCCCGGCGAGCGCGCCGGCCAGCGGCGCCTGCGCCGCCTGGGCGGCCACCCGGCTGTCGGCGCGCTCCACCCAGGACTCGGCGACCGGGTCGGTGCCGCCGCGGGCCAGGGCGCGCAGGGCCCGCACCTCGGAGCGGCGGTGCCTGCCGATGAGGTTCGCGGCTATGCCGTACAGCCAGGGGCGGGCGGCGGCCCGCGCCGCGTCGTACCGGGACCTGCTGCGGAAGGCGATCAGAAAGGTCTCGGCCGTGATGTCGTCGGCGGCGCCGTCGCCGAGGCGGCGGGTGACATAGCGGTGAATGTCCGGTGCGTACCGGTCGTAGAGCCGCGCGAAGGCCTCCGGGTGCTCCAGGGACCGGGCGATGAGCGCGGCGTCGTCGGGTTCGGGACGGTGGAGCGGTGGCGGGTCGGTCACAGGGTCTCCGTAGCTCCCCTCGGGGTCGGTGTTCACCCCCTGTTCCCCGATGGGGCCGGACGGGTTCACGCCCTGGAATGACCGCTTCCGCCGATGAGCCGGGCGGGAGACCGCGCCGGCGGGCGCCTCACTCCCCCGGCGCCCGCAGCGGCCGCACCCGCGCGGGCGCGGGACCGGTGGACTCGCGCGGGACATAGGCGGTGGGGAGGGTGTGCCTGCGCGGACGGGCCGTGGAGCCGTTGATGCGGCGGACCAGGATGTCGGCCGCCAGGCCGCCCAGTTCCTGCACCGGCTGGCTGACCACGCTCAGCCTCGGCCGGACGAGCGTGGCCCACTCGGCGTCGTCGAAGCCGATGACCGAGACGTCGCCGGGGATGTGGGCGTCCAGGTCGAGCAGGGCGTCGAGGGTTCCGAGCGTGGCCACGTTGTCGGTGGTGAACAGCGCGGTGGGCCGGTCGGGGGAGCTCATCAGCTCCAGGACGGCCGAGCGCGCCCAGGTCCGGTCGTATCCGGTGTGCCGGATCAGCTCCGCCTCGCGCGGGATGCCGGCGGCCCGCAGGGCCTGCCGGTAGCCGGTGAGACGCTCGGTCGTGGTCCAGATGTCCGCCCCGGGCGCGAGCTGGGTGGCGTTCTCGTCGGGTGACGCCGAGGTGACCACCGCGATGCGGGTGTGCCCCGCCTCGGTGAACCGGGTCACCGCCGCCTTGGCGGCCCCGCGGTTGTCCACCACGACCGTGTCCAGCCCGGCGCCGCTCAGCGCGCGGTCCAGGAGGACTACGGGGATGCCCGCGGCGACGGCCTTGTCCAGGTGCTCGTGATCGGTCGCGGCGGGCGCCACGACCAGGCCGTCCACCCGCCGCTCGATGAACATCTGCACCGCGGACTTCTCCGTCTCGCCCTTCTCGTCGCTGTTGGCGAGGACGACCTGCAGGCCGGCCTTGGCCGCGACGTCGGCGACGCCGCGCACCGCGCGGGCGAAGTAGGCGTTCTCCACGTCGGCGACGACCACGCCCAGCGTGTGGGTGCGTCCGCTGATCATGCTCCGGGCCACCGCGTTGGTGCTGTAGCCCAGTTCCGCGGCGGCGGCCAGCACCCGCTCCCGGGTGGCCGCGCTGGACGAGCCGTATCCGCCCAGGACCCGGGCGGCGGTGGCCTGTCCCACGCCGGCGTGCCGGGCGACGTCGGGGATGGTGACGCGGCGCGGCGGTGGTGGGGGATTCGGCATGGGCGATCTTTCGTAGGTGACGGCTCGGCGGACGCCGAGGAACCGGCCGATGAAATTCGAGGCCATTCAACCATTGACGGACGACGCGGGTCCGTGGGTAAGGTCTGGCTCGTTGGTAACGTTATCAAGATCCACCGACGCCCCCACAACCCTGCCTTTCCCGGCGACCACGGCACCCGTCTGCCCTCGCCCGCCCCGACCCCACGCCCCGAACACCGGAGGTATCACGGATGGCAACCGACACCCTCTCGCCGCCACCGACGGCCGGCCCCGCCATCACGCTCGTCGACGTGGTCAAGGACTTCGGCGGCGCCGGCGCCCGGGACGCGGCGGTCGTCCGCGGCGTCAACCTCGTCATCGGCGAGGGCGAGTTCTTCTCGCTCCTCGGCCCCTCCGGCTGCGGCAAGACCACCACCCTGCGGATGATCGCCGGGTTCGAGGAGCCGACCTCCGGCCAGATCCTGCTGCACGGTCACGACATGGTCGGGGTGCCCGCCAACAAGCGCGACATCAACATGGTCTTCCAGTCCTACGCCCTCTTCCCGCACCTGAGCGTCGCCGACAACGTGGCGTTCGGGCTGCGCCGCAAGCGCGTCCCCAAGGACGAGATCCGCGACCGGGTCGAGAAGATCCTGCACACCGTCGAACTCGCCGACAAGGCCGACCGCCGCCCCCGCCAGCTCTCGGGCGGCCAGCAGCAGCGCGTCGCCCTGGCCCGCGCCCTGGTCAACCGCCCCCGCGCGCTGCTCCTCGACGAACCCCTCGGCGCCCTCGACCTCAAGCTCCGCCAGGCCATGCAGCTGGAACTCAAGCGCATCCAGCGCGAGGTCGGCATCACCTTCATCTATGTCACGCACGACCAGGCCGAGGCGCTGACCATGTCCGACCGGATCGCGGTGATGCACCGCGGGCTGGTCGAGCAGGTCGGCCCGCCGCAGGAGGTCTACGAACGGCCCGCCACCGCGTTCGTCGCCGGGTTCATCGGCACCTCCAACCTGATCGGCGGCCGCCTGACCTCCGCCGAGGCGGGGACCGGGGTGCTCGACCTCGGCGACGGCCAGCGCATCACGGTCCCGCTGCGCGGCTCCCACGCCGCCGGAGAGGACGTCGAACTCACCGTGCGGCCGGAGAAGATCACGCTGACCACCGAGCCCACCGACACCGCCAGCCGCATCCGCGGCACCGTCCGGGAGGTGGTCTACCTGGGCACCTCCACCAGCTACACGGTGGACACCAGCACCGGCGCGGAGATGACGGTCTTCCAGCCCAACGACGGCTCCGCCTGCGCGACCCCGGCCCGCGGCGACATCGTCTGGCTCTCCTGGGCCACCGACCACTCGTACCTGCTCACCACCGCCCCCGCCGCCGCGGCGACCGCCGCGGACCCGGTTTCCCTCACCTCGCGCTGACGACAGGCGGACCACCATGCCCGAGCACTCCCCTCCCTTCGCGCCCCGGCCGCGCGGGCTGACCCCGCGCGGCTGCACCCGGCGCGGCCTGCTGCGCGCCGCGCTCGGCGCCGCCGCGCTGGCCCCGCTCACCGCGTGCAGCGTCCCCGGCGCCCGCGTCCACGTGCCCACCGGCAAGGCGGAGATCGCCGCCGCCGTCTCCGACTTCTGGGCCGGGAAGAAGCGGTCCGGAAAGCTGGACTTCGTCAACTACACCCAGTACATCGACGTCGACCCCGACGATCAGGGCAGGCACCCCACCCTCGACGCCTTCACCCGCGAGACCGGTATCAAGGTCAGCTACAACGAGCTGATCGACGACAGCGCCTCCTGGTTCGGCAAGATCCAGCCCGAATTCGCCTCCGGTGAGGGCATCGGCTACGACCTGATGGTCGTCGGCGGCGACAGCTACCTCGGCAAGTACATCCAACTCGGCTACCTCGCCCCGCTCGACCACACCCGGCTGCCCAACTTCGCGAAGTACGGCGGGGCCGCGTTCAAGAACTCCGCCTACGACCACGGCAACGTCTACACCGTCCCCTGGCAGTCCGGCATGACCGGCATCGGCTACGACCCGGCCCTGGTCGGCCGGAAGATCACCAGCTGGCAGGACCTGCTGGACCCCAAGCTGCACGGCAGGGTCGGCATGTGGAACGACGCGGTGCAGATGGGCAACATCGGCCTGCTGGCCGTCGGCGTGGACCCGGAGACCTCCACCCATGCCGACTGGCGCAAGGCGGCGGCCTGGCTGCGCAAGCAGCGCGACGCCGGGATGGTCCGCTCCTACTCCACCGCCACCTATCAGTCCTCCCTCCAGCGCGGCGACCTCGCGGCCTCGCTCGTGTACTCGGGCGATGTGTTCCAGGCCAACCAGAGCGGCTCGAAACTGGAGTTCGTCATCCCCGACGAGGGCGGTCTGCTGTGGACCGACAACCTCTGCATCCCCTCGACGGCCGCCCATCCCGTCGACGCGCTGGCCTACATGGACTACGCCTTCCGGCCCGAGGTCGCCGCGAAGATCAGCGAGACCGTGCAGTTCGTCAGCCCCGTTCCCGCCGCGCAACCGGTCGTCGCCCGCGACGCGGCCGCCGCCACCGGCAAGCGGCGCACCGTGCTCGAGGCCCTGAGCACCAGCCCCCTGGTCTTCCCGACCAAGGCCGACCAGTCCAAGCTGCGCCGTCTGCGGGTGCTCGACGAAGAGGAGGAGAAGCAGTGGAACGCGCTGTTCGAACCGATCTACCAGGCGTGACCCGGCGGCGGCGCCGCCGCCCCGGCGACGCGCTGGCCCCCTATCTGATGATCCTCCCGGGCTGGCTGTGGCTGGCCGCCTTCTTCATCACCCCCGTGATCGTGATGGTGTCGCTGTCGCTGCAGACCGGCGACTTCATCGACGGCTTCCGCCAGACGTTCCACTTCAGCACCTACGCCGACGTGGTCCGCACCTACCATGTGCAGCTGGTCAGGTCCCTGACCTACGGGGCCATAGCCACCGTCTCGTGCGCCCTCATCGGCTACCCGGTGGCCTATTGGATCGCCTTCCGGGCCGGCCGGCACAAGTCGGTGTTCCTCTTCCTGCTCCTGCTGCCGTTCTTCGTCTCCTTCGTCATCCGGACGCAGTCCTGGAACGTGGTGCTGGCCGACCACGGCGTGGTGCTCGGACCGCTGAAGGACATCGGGCTGCTCTCCGCCGACTTCCACCTGCTGGCCACGCCCTACGCGGTGATCGGCGGCCTGACCTACAACTTCCTGCCCTTCATGGTGCTGCCCGTGTACGTCGCCCTGGAACGGGTGGACCCCAAGGTGATCGAGGCCTCCACCGACCTGTACGCCTCCCGGACGCAGACCTTCCTGCGGGTGGTGCTGCCGCTGTCGCTGCCCGGCGTCTTCGCCGGAGTGCTGCTGACCTTCGTGCCCTCCTGCGCCGACTACGTCAACGCCGGCATCCTCGGCGGCCCCTCCACGACCATGATCGGCAACATCATCCAGACCGAGTACTTCACCAACCTGGACTACCCGGCCGCCTCCGCCCTGTCCTTCGTGCTCATGGGCGCGCTGCTGCTGGCCGTCTTCACCTACGCCCGGACCCTGGGCACCGAGAAGGTCCTGGAGGCGGCCGCGCGATGACCACCACCACCGTCGCCCCCACGGCCGACGCACCCGCCACGCCCCGGCCACGCCGCGCCGGGCGCGGCCGCCGCCGCCCCACCCTGACCCTGTACACCGGTCTGGTGCTGGCCTGGCTGCTGCTGCCGATCGCCGTCATGATCCTTTTCGGGTTCAACGACACCCACAGCAAGGTGAACTTCACCTGGCAGGGCTTCACCCTCAACTGGTACGAGCACCTGTTCGCCATCCCCAACCTGACCTCCGCCCTGGTCAACAGCCTCACCATCGCCCTGGTGGTGGCCGTGGTCGCCACCCTCCTGGGCACCCCGATCGGAATGGCGCTCGGCCGCTACCGCTTCCGCGGCCGGGGCTCCGTGGACCTGCTGATGTTCGCCGCCATCGCGGCCCCCGAGATCGCCCTCGGCGCCGCGCTGCTGTCGCTGTTCATCGTGACGGGCGTGCCCCGTGGCTACTGGACGATCGTCATCGCCCATGTGGCGTTCTGCATCCCCTACGTCGCCATCACCGTACGGGCGCGCATGGTGGGACACGACCCGACGCTCGAGGAGGCCGCCCGGGACCTGGGGGCGGGACCCTGGACGGCGTTCCGGCTGGTCACCCTGCCGATGCTGCTGCCCGGCGTGGCCTCGGGCGCCCTGCTGTGCTTCGCCCTGTCCGTCGACGACTACGTCATCACCAGCTTCAACGCCGGCCGTACGGTCACCTTCCCGCTGTGGGTGTACAGCGCCAGCCGTACCGGCGTGCCCCCGCAGGTCAACGTCATGGGAACGCTGATCTTCGTCGGCGGCCTGATCATCGCCGGATCGAACGTGCTGTTCTCCCGGCGTCGCGCGTCCTGACCCCATCCGGTCCCGCGCCCCCTCGAACACCGGCTCAGCGGCACACGCCGGCCGGTTCGCAACAACCCTTGAGGAAGTCATCACCGTGCTCAAGTTCAACGAAGCCGAGTTCGTCGCCCAGACGGAAAGCCTTGTGGCGCTGCGCCCCGAGATCGAGAAGGTCGTCGACCGCCTGCTCGACGAGGGTTACGACAACGTCCTCCTCGTGGGCGCCGGCGGCACGTACGCGCAGATGTGGCCCTATGAGCACCTCGCCCGGCGTACCTCGACGCTGCCGGTCCGGGCCGCCATCGCCGCCGAACTCGTCGTCTCCGGCGACGCCCGCCTCGGCGAGCGCACCGTCGCCGTCTTCACCTCCGTCTCCGGCACCACCGACGACAGCCTCCGCGCCATCGACTACTGCAAGTCCCACGGCGCCCACACGATCGGCTTCACCGGCTACCCGGACTCCCCCATCGCCCAGGGCGTCGACACCGCGCTGATCTCCGAGCCCAAGGCCTGGCCGTTCGACGTGCAGATGCTGCTGTTCATGGGCCGACTGCTCGCCCGCCGGGGCGAGTTCGAGGGCTACGAGCGCCTCGCCGACGAGCTGGGCGGCCTGCCCCGGATCCTGGTGGACGTCGCCCGGCGGGCCGAGCCGGTGGCGGCGGACTTCGCCGAGGCCCACAAGGACACCGATTACCACTTCCTCATCGGCGGCGGAAACCTGTGGGGGTTCACCTACCTGTACTCCATGTGCATCCTCGAGGAGATGCAGTGGCTGCGCACCACCCGGGTGCACAGCGCGGAGTTCTTCCACGGCTCGCTGGAACTCCTGGAGGAGAACACCAGCGTGGTCGTCTTCCAGGGTGAGGACGAGACCCGGGCGCTGACCGACCGGGCCGAGGCCTTCGCCAAGCGCATCTCGAAGGACGTCACCGTCTTCGACACCCGCGACTACCCCCTGGAGGGCATCAGCCCTCAGTTCCGCGGCCTGCTCGCCCCCCTGGTCATGGACACCGTGATGGACCGGGTCAGCAAGCACCTCGAGCGGGTGCGCGACCACTCGCTCGACCTGCGCCGCTACTACCGCGTCATGGACTACTGAGCCCCCTGACCGGTTCCCCCTCGTCCATCCGCCCAGCGCGCCGGTGCCCCGGCACCGGCGCGCCCATGGCGGGCGCCGTGTCCTCGCGCACCGGGCCCGCACCTCGGGAGACCCTGATGAACGTCCTCGGCTTCGGCGACAACACCATCGACCGCTTCGTGGACCGCGGCACCGACTACCCCGGCGGCAACTGTGTCAACGTCGCCGTCTACGCCCGCCGACTCGGTCTGGACGCCGCCTACCTGGGGGTGTTCGGCGACGACGACCTCGGCGCCTCCCTGCGCACGGCCCTGGCCGCGCAGGGCGTCGCCACGGACCGCAGCGTCGTGCGCCACGGCGAGACCTCGGTCTCCACCCTGCATGTGCGGGACGGCGACCGGGTGTTCCTCGGCTACGACCCCGGCGGCGAGGCGGTCCGCGAACCCCTCGCCCTCACCCCCGAGCTGCTCGCCTACGCCGCGTCGTTCTCCCTGGTGCACTCCAGCGTCTACTCCCACACCGAGGCCGACCTCGCCCCGCTCGCCGCGGCCGGTCCCCTGGTCAGCTTCGACTTCTCGGACGAGGACGAGTTCCGTACCCCCGCCTACCTCGACCGCGTCTGCCCCCATGTGGACCTGGCGCTGCTGTCCTGCTCGCACCTGGACGAGGCCGCCACCCGCGCGCTGCTCGCCGAGGCGGTGCGGCGGGGGGCCGGAATGGCGCTCGCCACCCGGGGGCTCAACGGGGCGATCGCGTACGACGGCCGGACCACGGCCGCCGCGCCGGCCCGTGCCGCGGACCCCGCTTCCCTGTCCGACACGATGGGCTGCGGGGACGCCTTCCTCGCCGGGTTCGTCGTGTCGCTGCTTCACCACGGCTGGTCCCGGGGCGTCTCCCTGCCCCCCGAGGTCCTGGGGCGCGCCTTGCACCAGGGCGCGCGGGCGGCGTACCAGCAGTGCTTCATCGAGGCCGCCTTCGGCTGCGGCTGGCCGACGGCGCCCGGGCCGGACGGCGACCGGGCGGCGACCGGACGGCCCGGCAACGGTGAGGTTCACGCCCCGGCGGAGTGACCGCTTCCGCCGATGATCCGGGCCAGCGCCGTCCGCGCGCCCTCCGGGTCGTACGGGCGGTCGGTCAGCAGCGCCTGGAGGGTCAGCCCGTCGATCAGGGCCACCACCGCGCGCGCCGTGGCGGCGTCCGGGACGATCCGGGTCAGTATCCGCCCCATCTCGTCCAGGCACTCGGCGGCGAGCGGCCGCGCCGCCTCGTGGCGCAGCGCGGCGAAGTACAGCTCGTACTCCAGCTCCAGCCGCGCCCGCTCCCCGGTGAGCAGCTCCCCCAGCCAGCGGGCCAGCTCGTCGGCCAGCTCAGCCTCCGGAGCGACGCCTTCCGCCCAGCGCCCGACGTCCGCCAGCCACTCGGCGTTGATCTGCCGGAGCGCGGCGACCAGCAGGTCGTCGAGGGTCGCGAAGTGGTAGGTCGTGGAGCCGAGCGGCACATCGGCCTCGGCGGCCACGGCCCGGTGGCTCAACCCGGCGATGCCGCGGGCGCGGACCACGGCGGCCGCGGCGTCGATGATGCGCTGCCGCCGCCCGGGGTCGTAGCGGCGGGCCATCAGTGGGCCCCGCCGAGGTTGAGCACGACCACTCCGGCGATCACCAGCAGCACCCCGAGCACCTTGGCGGCGGTGGCGGCCTCGCCGAGGAAGAGCATCCCGATCGCGGCGACCACGGCGGTCCCGGCCCCGGACCATATGGCGTAGGCGGTGCCCACCGACATCGTCTTGAGCGTCTGCGCGAGCAGGGCGAAGGCGACCAGATAGCCGGCCACGGTGGCCAGCGAGGGCCAGAGCCTGCTGAAGCCCTCGCTGTACTTCATCGAGGTGGTGGCGATGATCTCGGCGGCGATGGCCCCGGCGAGCGTCAGATATCCCATGCGTACGAGCGTACACAACGATGCGTACGGGCGTACACAACCCGCCCGCCCGGGATCCCGCGAGCACGCGAACGGCCCCCGCGCGCCGCCTGGGGTTCTTGGGTTCCAGCGGTGCGCGGGGGCCGTTCGGGGCTCGGGCCGGGGTGTCGTCAGACGTTGAAGCCGAGCGCGCGGAGCTGCTCGCGGCCCTCGTCGGTGATCTTGTCCGGGCCCCACGGCGGCATCCAGACCCAGTTGATCCGCAGCTCGTTGACGATGCCCTCGGTGGCCGACTTCGCCTGGTCCTCGATGACATCGGTCAGCGGGCAGGCCGCGGACGTCAGCGTCATGTCGAGGGTGGCGATATTGGCGTCGTCGATGTGGATGCCGTAGACGAGGCCCAGGTTGACCACGTCGATGCCCAGCTCCGGGTCGACGACGTCGTACAGCGCCTCGCGGACCTCTTCCTCACTGGCCGGCTTGGTCGCCGTTTCCACGTTGTCACTCATGCGATCTTCCCTTCGGCGCCCTCGCCCAGCGCCTGGGCGGTCGCGTCCTTCCACGCCATCCAGCTCAGCAGGGCACACTTCACCCGGGCCGGATACTTGGAGACGCCGGCGAACGCGACCGCGTCCTCCAGCACCTCCTCCATCGCGTCGTCCGGCTCGGTCCTGCCCTTGGACTGCATCAGCTCCAGAAACGTTTCCTGGATCTTGCGCGCCTCGGCGATCTCCTTGCCGACCAGCAGCTCGTTGAGCACGGACGCGCTGGCCTGGCTGATGGAACAGCCCTGGCCCTCGTAACTGACGTCCTCGATCCTCTGCCCGTCGAGCCGCACCCGGAGAGTGATCTCGTCCCCGCAGGTCGGATTGACGTGATGCACCTCCACGTCCCCGTCCCTCAGGCCCCGCCCGTGCGGGTGCTTGTAGTGGTCCAGGATCACGTCCTGGTACATCGAATCAAGCTTCACGCGGCACGCCCCTACCCGAAGAAGTTCCGTACGTGCTCCAGGCCCTCGACCAGGGCGTCGACCTCGGCCGGGGTGGAGTACAGATAGAACGACGCTCGCGTGGTGGCGGGAATTCCGTACCGCAGGCACACGGGCCGGGCGCAGTGGTGGCCGACCCGGACCGCGATGCCCTCCTCGTCGAGCACCTGACCCACGTCGTGGGGGTGGATGTCGCCGAGGGTGAAGGAAATCGCGGCGCCGCGGTCCTCGGCCGTGGTCGGGCCGATGATCCGCAGGTCGGGGACCTCCAGGAGCCTGCGCACCGCGTACTCGGTGACCACGTGCTCATGGCGGGCGATGTTGTCCATGCCGATCGAGGTCAGATAGTCCACGGCCGCGCCGAGGCCGACGGCCTGGGCGATCGGGGGCGTACCGGCCTCGAACTTGTGCGGCGCGGGGGCGTAGGTGGAGGAGTGCATCGAGACGGTCTCGATCATCTCACCGCCGCCGAGGAAGGGCGGCAGGTCCTCCAGCAGCTCCTGGCGGCCCCACAGCACCCCGATGCCCGTCGGGCCGCACATCTTGTGGCCGGTGAAGGCCACGAAGTCGGCCTGAAGCGCCTGCACGTCCAGCGTCATGTGCGGGGCGGCCTGCGAGGCGTCCACGACGACGAGGGCGCCCACCTCCTGGGCGCGGCGGACGATCGCCTCGACCGGGTTGACCGTGCCCAGGATGTTGGAGACCAGCACGAACGAGACGACCTTGGTCTTCTCGGTGATGACCTGCTCGATGTTCGACAGGTCCAGACGGCCGTCGTCGGTGAGGCCGAACCACTTCAGCTTCGCGCCCGTGCGCTGCGAGAGCAGCTGCCAGGGGACGATGTTGGAGTGGTGCTCCATCTCCGTGATGACGATCTCGGTGTCGCTGTCCACGCGGTAGGGCTCATCGGCCCAGCCCAGCATGTTGGCGACGAGGTTGAGGGACTCCGAGGCGTTCTTGGTGAAGATCACCTCGTCCCGGCTCGGCGCGTTGATGAAGGCGGCCACCTTGTCCCGGGCGCCCTCGTACAGCGCCGTGGCCTCCTCGGCGAGCACATGCACCCCGCGGTGCACATTCGCGTTGTGCAGCTCGTAGTACTCGCTGAGCACGTCGAGCACCTGGCGCGGCGTCTGTGAGGTCGCCGCGTTGTCCAGGTAGACGAGCTTCTTGCCGTCGTGGACCTGCCGGTCCAGGATCGGGAAGTCCTTGCGGATCGCCTCGGTGTCGAGGAGGCCCGGCAGCTGTGTCATGTCCCTGCGCCTCCGAATCCCTCGCCGCCGAAGCGGCCGCCGTCGTCGTCACTCACTCGTGGAGCCGCCCTTCACATAGGCCTCGTAGCCCTCCTCCTCCAGCTTGTCCGCGAGCTCCGGGCCGCCCGACTCGGCGATCCGGCCGGCCGCGAACACATGGACGTGGTCGGGCTTGATGTACCGCAGGATGCGCGTGTAGTGGGTGATCAGCAGGGTGCCGACCTCGCCGGTCTCCCGGACGCGGTTGACGCCCTCGGAGACCACGCGCAGCGCGTCGACGTCCAGACCGGAGTCCGTCTCGTCGAGGATCGCGATACGGGGCTTCAGCAGCTCGAGCTGGAGGATCTCGTGGCGCTTCTTCTCACCGCCGGAGAAGCCCTCGTTGACGTTGCGCTCGGCGAAGGAGGGGTCGATCGAAAGGCGCTCCATGGCCTCCTTGACCTCCTTCACCCAGGTGCGCAGCTTCGGCGCCTCGCCGCGGATGGCGGTGGCCGAGGTACGCAGGAAGTTGGAGACGGAGACGCCGGGGACCTCCACCGGGTACTGCATGGCGAGGAAGACGCCCGCGCGGGCCCGCTCGTCGACGGACATGGCCAGCACGTCCTCGCCGTCCAGGGTCACCGTGCCGCCGGTGACCTGGTACTTGGGGTGACCCGCGAGCGAGTACGCCAGCGTGGACTTGCCGGAGCCGTTGGGGCCCATGATGGCGTGGGTCTCGCCCTGCTTCACGGTCAGGTCGACCCCGCGCAGGATCTCGCGGGGGCCGCCTTCGGCCTCGACGGAGACGTGCAGGTCGTGGATCTCAAGCGTTGCCATGGGTGCCTCAGGACTCCTGGGTGACGGAGACGAGCACGTCGTCCCCTTCGATCTTTACGGGGTATACGGGGACGGGGCGCGTCGCGGGGAGGCCGGACGGCTTGCCGGTGCGCAGGTCGAAGCTGGAGCCGTGCAGCCAGCACTCGATCTGGCAGTCCTCCACCTCGCCCTCGGACAGCGAGACGTTCGCATGCGAGCAGATGTCGTTGACCGCGAAGACCTCGCCCTCGGTGCGCACGAGCGCCACCGGCACGCCGTCGAGTTCCACCCGCTTGGGGGTGTCCTCCTCCAGCTCGCTCAGCGCGCAGGCGCGTACGAAGGTCTGGCTCATGCGACGGACGCCTCCAGCTCGGCCTCGATCTTGGCGATCAGGCGCTCCTCCAGCTCCGGGATGCCGATCTGCTGGACCAGCTCGGCGAAGAAGCCTCGGACGACGAGGCGGCGGGCCTCGTCGGCGGGGATGCCGCGCGCCATCAGGTAGAACAGCTGCTCGTCCTCGAAGCGGCCGGTCGCGCTGGCGTGTCCGGCGCCCACGATCTCGCCGGTCTCGATCTCCAGGTTCGGCACCGAGTCGACGCGCGCGCCGTCGGTCAGGACGAGGTTGCGGTTGAGCTCGTAGGTGTCGGTGCCCTCCGCGGCGGCGCGGATCAGCACGTCGCCGATCCAGACCGCGTGGGCGTCCTTGCCCTGCAGCGCGCCCTTGTAGGCGACGTTGCTGCGGCAGTGCGGGGTGTCGTGGTCGATGAAGAGCCGGTGCTCCTGGTGCTGGCCGTTGTCGGTGAAGTACAGGCCGTAGAGCTCGGCCTCACCGCCCGGGGCGCCGTAGATGACCCGCGGGTGCAGGCGCACCAGGGTGCCGCCGAAGGTGACGACCACGGACTTGAACGTGGCGTCACGCCCGACGAGCGCGGTGTGCTGCCCGGCGTGGACGGCGGTGTCGTCCCAGTCCTGGATGGAGACCACGGTGAGCTTGGCTCCGTCGCCGACCAGGAACTCCACATTGGCCGCGAGCGTCGCGTCGCCGGTGTGGTCGATGACCACGACCGCCTCGGCGAAGGCGCCGACCTCCACGACCTGGTGGCCGAAGGCGGTGCCGCCCTCGCCGTGTACGGAGATCCGCACGGGCTCGGTGAGCACGGTCTCCTTGGCGACGGAGACCACCGAGGCCTTCTCGAAGGAGCTGTACGCCTGGGCCGCGACCCGGTCGACCGGCTTGCCCGCCTTGCCCACACGCGGGTCCGTGCGGTCCACGGTCTCGACGGTGACGCCCTCGGGGGCGCTCACGTCGACCCGCAGCCCGCCGGTGGCCTTGGCGGTGCCGTCGTGCAGACCGCGCAGGCGCTCCAGCGGGGTGAACCGCCACTCCTCCTCACGGCCGTGTGGCACCGGGAAGTCGGCCACGTCGTACGACGCGATGGCGCCGACCCTCGCGTCGGTGGGCTGGCCCACCTGGATGGCACCGTCCGTGGTGGATCCGGCCGGAATGGTTTCAGCCATGGCAGCTGTACAGCTCGCTTTCTCGTGACGTACCTCGGCCCTCCCTGGGGACGGCCGCCGCGGGTATCGGGGGAGGCGCCGGCGTCAGCCGACGGCGCCTTCCATCTGCAGCTCGATCAGCCGGTTGAGCTCCAGCGCGTACTCCATGGGAAGCTCGCGCGCGATCGGCTCGACGAAGCCGCGCACGATCATCGCCATGGCCTCGTCCTCGGACAGGCCGCGGCTCATCAGGTAGAAGAGCTGGTCGTCGCTGACCTTGGAGACGGTCGCCTCGTGGCCCATGGACACATCGTCCTCGCGGACGTCCACATACGGGTAGGTGTCCGAGCGGGAGATGGTGTCGACCAGCAGCGCGTCGCACAGCACATTGGACTTGGAGCCCTCCGCGCCCTCGCCGATCTCGATCAGACCGCGGTAGGAGGTGCGGCCGCCGCCGCGCGCCACCGACTTGGAGACGATGTTGGACGAGGTGCGGGGCGCCATGTGGACCATCTTGGCGCCGGCGTCCTGGTGCTGGCCCTCGCCCGCGAAGGCGATCGACAGGGTCTCGCCCTTGGCGTGCTCGCCCATCAGGTAGACGGCCGGGTACTTCATGGTCACCTTGGAGCCGATGTTGCCGTCGACCCACTCCATGGTCGCGCCCTCGTAGGCCACGGCGCGCTTGGTGACCAGGTTGTACACGTTGTTCGACCAGTTCTGGATGGTCGTGTAGCGGCAGCGGGCGCCCTTCTTGACGATGATCTCGACGACCGCGGAGTGCAGCGAGTCCGACTTGTAGATCGGCGCGGTGCAGCCCTCGACGTAGTGGACGTACGCGTCCTCGTCGACGATGATCAGCGTCCGCTCGAACTGGCCCATGTTCTCCGTGTTGATCCGGAAGTAGGCCTGGAGCGGGATCTCCACGTGCACGCCCTTCGGCACGTAGATGAACGAGCCGCCGGACCACACCGCCGTGTTCAGCGAGGCGAACTTGTTGTCGCCGGCCGGGATCACCGAGCCGAAGTACTCCTTGAAGAGCTCCGGGTGCTCCTTGAGACCGGTGTCGGTGTCCAGGAAGATGACACCCTGCTCCTCGAGGTCCTCACGGATCTTGTGGTAGACGACCTCGGACTCGTACTGCGCGGCGACACCCGCGACGAGGCGCTGCTTCTCGGCCTCCGGGATGCCCAGCTTGTCGTACGTGTTCTTGATGTCCTCGGGCAGCTCTTCCCAGGAGGCGGCCTGCTGCTCCGTCGAGCGCACGAAGTACTTGATGTTGTCGAAGTCGATGCCGGACAGGTCCGAGCCCCAGGTCGGCATGGGCTTCTTCTCGAAGAGCTTGAGGCCCTTCAGGCGGAGCTTCAGCATCCACTCCGGCTCGGACTTCTTCGCCGAGATGTCGCGGACGACCTCCTCCGAGAGGCCGCGCTTGGCGGAGGCACCGGCCACATCGGAGTCGGCCCAGCCGTACTCGTAGTTGCCCAGCCCCTCGAGCTCGGGGTGAGCGGTCTCCGTGGGGAGAGTCATTCGGGGTTCCTCCCGGCCGTGCTGGCAGATGCTGTGGTGGTCTTGGTCGTGCTGGACGTTGTGCTGGAAGTCTTGCTGGGGGGCGTCTTCTCGGCCCTGCCGGTCCCGGGGATGAAGGTCGTGCACACCCCGTCGCCATGGGCGATGGTGGCCAGACGCTGCACATGAGTCCCGAGCAGCTGGGAGAAGACCTCGGTCTCCGCCTCGCACAGCTGCGGAAACCGCTCGGCCGCGTGGGCGACCGGGCAGTGGTGCTGGCAGAGCTGTTCGCCGACCGGTGCGCTTCGCGCCGTAGCAGCGTACCCGTCCGCGGACAGTGCGCGGGCGAGGGCTTCGGCCCGGGACTGGGGCTCCGCGGCCTCGACGGCCTCGCGGTACGCCGCGGCCTGGGCGGCCAGCCTGGCGCGCGCGAAGGCGGCGACCGCCGCCCGGCCCGGCTCGCCGCCGCCGGCGCTCTGCTCGATCCAGCGCAGGGCGTCCACGGCCAGCTTGTCGTACGCCTGGTCGAAGGCGTCCCGCCCGCAGTCGGTGAGCGCGAAGACCTTGGCCGGGCGGCCGCGGCCCCGCGCCCCGTACACCCTCTTCTCACGGGGCTCGACGACGCCGTCGGCGACGAGGGTGTCGAGGTGGCGGCGCACGGCCGCCTGGGTCAGCTCGAGCCGCAGGGCCAGCTCGGCCGCGGTGGACGGGCCGTGGTCGAGGATGGAGCGGGCCACCCGGTTACGGGTGCCGTGCTGCTCGTCGGGCGCGGGCACCGGCACGGCAGATCGCGCGGCCTGTTCGACCGCGCGTCCCGCCGGAGCTTCGCTCGCGTATTTCACAACGCCATTGTTGCGTAATTCTCGGGGGAGGCACAAGCGAGGCCTCGCCCGGACCCCGGTGGAGTGCGTCACTAAGGCACACCTAAGCCTGCCTGCGCGAACACCTGCCCGGGCGCCTGCCTGAGCACCTGTGCGAGCACCTGCCCGGGAGTCCGGGGTCACCTGCGGAAACGTGCGGGAGACGGCCGGGAAGACGTCCGGGGAGACGTCCGGGCCCCGGCTGCGCACCGCCCTGCCCGCCGGCGTCCCCCGAGCGCTTCGTAGACTGCCGGACATGCGAGAAGAGCCCGCGGTCGACATCGTCGGCCTCGTCAAGCGGTACGGCTCGAAGACCGCCGTGGACGGGCTCGACCTGTCCGTCGCGCGCGCCGCCGTGACCGCCGTGCTCGGCCCCAACGGGGCAGGCAAGACCACCACCGTCGAGGTCTGCGAGGGATACCGGCGGCCCGACGCGGGCACGGTCCGCGTCCTCGGCCTCGATCCCGTCACCGAGGCGGCGGCGCTGCGCCCCCGGATCGGCGTGATGCTGCAGTCCGGAGGGGTTTATTCCGGAGCGCGCGCAGAAGAGATGCTGCGCCACACCGCGGGCCTGCACGCCCACCCCGTGAACGTCGACCACCTCATGGAGCGGCTCGGCCTCGCCTCCTGCGGCCGCACGCCCTACCGGCGGCTCTCCGGCGGCCAGCAGCAGCGCCTGGCGCTCGCCATGGCCGTCGTCGGCCGGCCCGAACTGGTCTTCCTCGACGAGCCCACCGCCGGACTCGACCCCCAGGCCCGGCGCGCCACCTGGGAACTCGTGCGCGACCTGCGCCGGGACGGCGTCACCGTGGTACTGACCACCCACTACATGGACGAGGCCGAGCAGCTCGCCGACGACGTCGCGATCGTGGACGGCGGCAAGGTGATCGCCCAGGGCAGCCCCGAGCAGCTGTGCCGCGGCGGGGCGGAGAACACCCTGCGCTTCACCGGACGCCCCGGGCTCGACCTCGCCTCGCTACTCAAGGCGCTGCCCTCCGACTCCACGGCCGACGAGCTGACGTCCGGCTCGTACCGCGTCGCCGGCAAGATCGACCCGCAGCTGCTGGCCACCGTCACCTCGTGGTGCGCCCAGAACGGCGTCATGCCGGACCGGATCTCGGTCGAGCGGCACACCCTTGAGGACGTCTTCCTCGAGCTGACCGGCAAGGAGCTGCGCGCGTGACCGCCACGGGAACCTTCACCCCCCAGCCGGGAGCCGCCCCGCTGCCCCGCATGATCCGCTCCCAGGCGGTCCTGGAGACCCGGATGCTGCTGCGCAACGGCGAGCAGCTGCTGCTGACCGTGATCATCCCGTCCCTGCTGCTGGTGCTCTTCAGCACCGTCGACATCGTCGACACCGGCTCCGGCGGCAAGGCCGTGGACTTCCTCACCCCCGGCGTCCTGGCCCTCGCCGTGCTGTCCACGGCCTTCACCGGCCAGGCCATCGCCACCGGCTTCGAGCGGCGGTACGGCGTCCTCAAGCGGCTCGGCGCCTCCCCCCTGCCCCGCTGGGCCCTGATGACCGCCAAGACCTGCTCGGTGCTGGTCACCGAGGTGCTGCAGGTCGTCCTGCTGACGGTGATCGCGCTCGCCCTGGGCTGGTCCCCGCACGGCAACCCGCTCACCGTGGCCCTGCTGCTGCTCCTCGGCACGGCCGCGTTCTCCGGCCTCGGCCTGCTGATGGCGGGCACCCTCAAGGCCGAGGCGACCCTCGCCGCCGCCAACCTCGTCTTCCTGCTGCTGCTCGTCGGCGGCGGGGTGATCGTCTCCCTGGACAAGTTCCCGGGCGCGGCGCGCGGCCTGCTGGAGCTGCTGCCCATCTCCGCCCTCTCGGACGGCCTGCGGGACGTGCTGCGGGACGGGGCCGGGGTGCCGTGGAGCGACCTGGGGATCCTGGCGGTGTGGGCGGTGCTGGGCCTGGGGGCCGCGGCGCGCTTCTTCCGCTGGGAGTAGCGGATTCCACGTGGCCTCATGACCGTCCAGCGCCTCACGGACTCGACGCCGTCCGCCCCGGACGCGAGACCGCTCCAAGGCGCCGCGTGGCTGCCCCACGGCTACCGGCTCGATTCCCACTCGCATGCCGAGGGGCAACTGGTCTATGCCGCCTCCGGTGCGCTCGCCACCGCCACGGTGAGCTACGGCAGGCTGTACCTTCTCGGCGACGCCGCCCACATCGTCCCGCCGATGAGCGCCAATGCCACATTCCGGGGGAGCGACTCCCCCCACACCCCCCTCGTGAAAAGCTGCACAAGCACCCGCCTACGATGGGACGCGTGCCGAATTCGCTGAATCCGTTCGAGCTGATCGCCCGACGCTGGCAGCCCTCCGCGCGCTTTGTGGAGCGGGCCGCGCTGGCCACCGTGGTGATGGCCGTGGTCATCGTCGTCACCGGCGGCGCGGTGCGGCTGACCGAGTCCGGGCTGGGTTGTGACACCTGGCCCAGGTGCACCTCCGGGAGCCTGACGCCCACCGCCGACATGGGCATGCACGGCGCCATCGAGTTCGGCAACCGCATGCTGACGTACGTGCTGTGCGTGTTCGTGGGCCTGCTGATCATCGCGGCCCGGGCCCGCACTCCGGTGCGTCGCTCCCTCACCCGGTTGGGCTGGGTCCAGTTCTGGCTCATCATGGGCAATGCCGTCATCGGCGGCATCATCGTGCTCACCGGCCTCAACCCGTACATCGTCAGCTCCCACTTCCTGCTGTCCACCGCGCTCCTCACGGTCGCGATGGCCGTCTGGCAGCGCTCCCGCGAGGGCGACGGCGCGCCGCGCGACCTGGTGGCCCGCCCGGTGCGCCAGATGACCTGGCTGCTGGTCGGCGCGACCCTGGCGCTGATCCTGATCGGCACCGTGGTCACGGGAGCCGGTCCGCACGCCGGTGACGCCCGTGAGGTGCACCGGATCCCGCTGGACTGGCAGGAGATCACCCAGCTTCACGTGGACTTCGTCTACATCGTGCTGGGCCTCACCGTCGCCCTGTGGTTCACGCTGCGCGCCGTGAGTGCCCCGGCGGCCCAGCGCCGTGCGGTGCTCGACCTGCTGGCCGTGCTGCTCCTCCAGGGTGCGATCGGATACGTCCAGTACTTCACTCACCTGCCCGAGGTGGTCGTCGGCATCCACATGTTCGGGTCCTGCCTGGTGTGGATCGCGGTCCTGCGGGTGTTCTTCGCGCAGCGCGAGCGGGCCGAGCTGCCCGCGCCGGTCCCCGCCCCCGCCCCGGCTCAGCCCGTCGCCGAGCCCGCCGGGTCCAGCCGGTAGATCCGGCGCGCGGTCCCGGCCGCGACGAGCGCGCCGATGCGCCGCGCCTCGGGCCGGGTGCACACGCCGTCGGCGACCCACTCGGCCGCCAGCCGCGCCATCGCCCGCGCGAACAGCCGGGCGCCGGTCACATACAGCTCGGGCAGCGCCCGCGCCCCGGTCGAGAACAGCAGCTTGCCGAACGGCGCCTCGGCGAGGGTCTCCCCCGGCCGGGGCCCCGCGTCGGCGTAGACGTGCGCGAAGGCCGCGGCCAGCTGGGCGGCACGGCGGTGGTGGGGCCGGGCGGGCAGCAGCACCAGATCGGTCCCGCCACCCGCGGTGGCGCGCAGAAAGCCCGCGAGCGCCTGTGGGTCGCCACAGTGGAGCTGCACGGGCAGGCCGGTCGCGACGGCGCACCACAGCAGGTGCTGGAGCAGCGCGGGCTCGGCGAGCCGGGCCCGTTCCCGTACGCACCCGCCGAGCCAGCGGTCGGCCGCCCGCCGCACCTCCCGGGGGTCCGGCGGGGTCTCGTCACAGAAGGTGACGCCCACGGCGAAGGCGGTGGCGTGCCCGGCCGCGGCGTACAGGGCCTCGGCGGTGTCGCGGATGAACGAGTCGACCGAGCCGGAGGTTTCCGCGGCCTCCCGGGCCAGCGGCTCCAGGCGGACCACCTCGTGGACCGGGCCGTCCGCGGCCGTGGCGAACTCGGCGGCGGAGGTCAGCTCTCCCGGCGGCCCCGACTCCAGAAGGAAGGTGCCGATGCCCGCGCCCCGCAGCAGCAGCCGCGAGGCGCGGTAGGCGCCCAGCTCACGCCGCCGGGCCAGATAGCGGACAGGGGAGCAGTGGGCCTCCAGGCCGAGCAGCGGGGGGCACCAGCGACGCACCGCCAGGCCGGTCCAGCTGTCGAAGAAGGTGGTGCCCGGGGGTGCGGGGGTGCCGGACCCGACGGCGGCGGCGAGGTGCGCCTCGAACGTGCCGAGGCCCAGCTCGCCGTGGAGCGTGCCGTGGCTGTGCTGGTCCACGAGCGGCGGCAGCGCGTTCGCCCAGGCCTCCCGCGCGAGCCGCGCCCGCCCGGCGGAGAGCGCGCCTTCGGTCTCCCGGGCGGCCCCCAGTCGGGTCTCGGGGGCGGTCCCCGGCAGGGCCTCCGGTACAGCCTCCGACACGGTCTCCGGTACGCCCGAGGGGACCAGGTCGGCCGACGTGCCCGTCGCCTCGTCCTTCACCGCCGCCTCCTCGCCGTCGGGCATCGAAGGGCTTAACGGGCGAAACGGTATGAGGTGTCGCCGGGCCCGCCCCCGAGCCTGGCCCGCACCGGCCGCCGTCGGCAAGACCGCCCCCGGCGGCGGCCAGGGGCGGAGCGGGGCGGGACCCGGCGCGCGGGACCTCGGCCGTGGCGTGGGTTACGCGTTGCGGGGGCCGCCGAGCTGGATGCCGGCCATCCGGGTCCACTCGTACGGCCCGGTGCGGACCTTCGCGGCCAGCTCGCCGTCGAAGTCCTCGCGCAGAGTGATCCCCGCGGCCTCCGCGGCGCGGCGCGCCGTCTCGTACGAGGGGGCGACCAGGGTGCCCCAGTCGCCGCCGGCCCCGACCAGGGCGACGCGGACGGTGCCGCGGCCGATGTGGGCCAGCTGGCCCTCGGCGCTGCCGCCGTGGCGCTGGGCGAAGGCCGTCATCTGGCGGGCGAGCCGCTTGGCCGCCTTGTCGGCCTTCTTGTCCGTGCCCGACGCGGTCCCGCCCGACGCGGTCTCGGCCGGTGCGGCCTTGCCTGCCCGGTCCTCCGGGTCCGTCTGCGTGGTGTCTGCCATGAGGCCGATGCTACCGGCCGGTAATCATCGCAGGAAGGGATCCACGGCGACGGCGACGAACAGCAGCGACACATAGGTGATGGACCAGTGGAACAGCCGCATCTCCTTGAGGCCCGGCCCGGTGATCCCGGCCTTGGCGCGCGCCTGCAGCGCGTGCGCCTCCTTGAGCCAGAACGCGCCCAGCGCCGCGGCCACCACGGGGTAGAACCAGCCGGTGTAGCCCAGCGGCCACAGCAGCAGCGAGACGATCACCATCACCCAGCTGTAGAGGACGATCTGCCGGGCGACCGCCTTGTTGCCCGCGACCACGGGCATCATCGGCACGCCCACGCGCTCGTAGTCGTCCTTGACCTTCATCGACAGCGGCCAGTAGTGCGGCGGCGTCCAGAAGAAGATGACGAGGAAGAGGATCGCCGCGGCCCAGGAGACCGAATCGGTGACCGCGGACCAGCCGATGAAGACCGGCATACAACCGGCGATGCCGCCCCAGACGATGTTCTGCGCGGTACGCCGTTTGAGCCACATCGTGTAGACGACGACATAGAAAGCCAGCGCGCCGAGCGACAACATCGCGGACAGCGGGTTGACCAGGAACCAGAACCACGCCGTGGACCCCACCGTGAGGGCGGAGGCGAAGACCAGGCACTCGGCCGGCGAGACCATGCCGGTCACCAGCGGCCGCTGCGAGGTGCGGGCCATGAGCGCGTCGATGTCGCGGTCGTAATACATGTTGAACGCGGCCGCGCCGCCGGCCGACATATAGCCGCCGACGCAGGTGGCGAGCACCAGCCACAGATCCGGTACGCCCCTGGCGGCCAGGAACATCACCGGCACCGTGGTCATGAGCAGCAGCTCGATGACACGCGGCTTGGTCAGTGCCACGAACGCCTTGACGCGGGCACCGAACGGCCGGTGGCTCTGGCTCGTATCGAGCACCCCCGCAGGACGGGAATCGACGGCCGTCACGCACACCCCTGGTAGAAGCAAGAACCAGCAAGCACCGGACATGAAGAGCCGGTAAAGACTTGCGCGTACCACGCCACTCTAGACGCCCGCGATACTCCGCCCGCCGCCGGGGTCGGCTCGTGTTCACGGTGGTCACGGCGGTCGAGGGAATGCCGCATCTCCGGCATTCGTTCCCCTGACGTCGGGTACTCGCCCGAAAAGATGACCGTTCTTCCAGGGGTAGGCTCGACAAAGCCGGTGTACGCATCGTCACCGGATATCGACATTGTGGAGAGGAGCCCTGACTCAGGGTGAGCACGAAGCCGACTACCACAGACCTCGAGTGGACCGATGTGGACCAGCGCGCCGTGGACACGGCCCGTGTCCTGGCCGCGGATGCCGTGCAGAAGGTCGGCAACGGCCACCCCGGCACCGCCATGAGCCTGGCCCCCGCCGCGTACCTGCTCTTCCAGAAGCTGATGCGGCACGACCCGTCCGACACCGGATGGGTGGGCCGTGACCGGTTCGTCCTCTCCCCCGGTCACACCTCGCTGACGCTCTACGTGCAGCTGTACCTGGGCGGCTTCGGTCTGGAGCTGGAGGACCTGAAGTCGTTCCGCACCTGGGGCTCGCTGACCCCGGGCCACCCGGAGCACGGCCACACGGCGGGCGTCGAGACCACCACCGGCCCGCTGGGCCAGGGCATCGCCAACGCGGTGGGCATGGCCATGGCCGCCCGCTACGAGCGCGGCCTCTTCGACCCGGACGCGCCCGAGGGCTCCTCCCCCTTCGACCACACCGTCTGGGCGATCGTCTCCGACGGCGACCTGGAGGAGGGCATCTCCGCCGAGGCCTCCTCGCTCGCCGGCCACCAGAAGCTCGGCAATCTGGTCGCACTGTACGACGACAACCACATCTCGATCGAGGGCGACACCGCGACCGCCTTCTCCGAGGACGTGCTGAAGCGCTACGAGGCGTACGGATGGCACGTCCAGCGCATCGAGCAGGGCGCCAACGGCGACTTCGACGTCCACGCGCTGTACGCGGCGCTGAAGGCGGCGCAGGCGGAGACCGAGCGCCCCTCGATCATCGCCGCCCGCACCATCATCGCCTGGCCCGCCCCGAACGCGCAGAACACCGAGGCCGCCCACGGCTCGGCGCTCGGCGCCGACGAGGTCGCGGCCACCAAGCGCGTCCTCGGCTTCGACCCGGAGAAGCACTTCGAGGTCGAGGAGTCGGTCCTGGCCCACACCCGCTCGCTGGCCGACCGCGGCCGCGAGGCCCACGCCGCCTGGGACAAGAAGCTCCAGGAGTGGCGGGACAACAACCCCGAGCGCGCCGCCGAGTTCGACCGGATCACCGCCGGTGAGCTGCCCGAGGGCTGGGACAAGGCGATCCCGGTCTTCGAGCCCGGCAAGGACGTGGCCACCCGCAAGGCGTCCGGCCAGGTCCTCAAGGCGCTCGGCGGGGTGCTGCCCGAGCTGTGGGGCGGCTCCGCCGACCTCGCCGGCTCGAACAACACCACCATCGACGCGTCCTCGTCCTTCCTCCCGAAGGACAACCCGCTGCCGGAGGCGGACCCGTACGGCCGTACGGTCCACTTCGGCATCCGCGAGCACGCCATGGGCTCGACCATGAACGGCATCGCGCTCCACGGCAACACCCGTATCTACGGCGGCACCTTCCTGGTCTTCTCCGACTACATGCGCCCCGCCGTCCGCCTCGCCGCCCTGATGAAGCTCCCCGTCACCTACGTGTGGACGCACGACTCCATCGGCCTCGGCGAGGACGGCCCGACCCACCAGCCGGTCGAGCACCTGAGCGCGCTGCGCGCCATCCCCGGCCTGAACGTGGTCCGCCCGGCCGACGCCAACGAGACCGCCATCGTCTGGCAGGAGATCACCCGGCGCCACACCGCCAAGCCGGCTCCCCATGGCATCGCGCTCACCCGGCAGAACGTGCCTACGTACGAGCCCAACGAGAACGCGGCCAAGGGCGGCTACGTCCTGGCCGAGGCCGAGGGCGGCACCCCGCGGGTGATCCTGATCGGCACCGGCTCCGAGGTGCAGCTCGCCGTCGAGGCGCGCGAGCGCCTGGAGGCCGAGGGGATCCCGACCCGCGTGGTCTCCATGCCCTCGGTCGAGTGGTTCGAGGAGCAGGACCAGGCGTACCGGGACAGCGTGCTGCCGCCGTCGGTGAAGGCCCGCGTGGCCGTCGAGGCGGGGATCGGCCTGACCTGGTACCGCTTCGTGGGCGAGGCCGGCCGCATCGTCTCGCTGGAGCACTTCGGCGCCTCCGCCGACTACAAGGTGCTCTACCGGGAGTTCGGCCTGACCGCGGAGGCCGTCTTCGACGCGGCCCGCGCGTCGCTTGAGACCGCCGAGCGCTGACGCCGTATACGACCTTGTAGCGACGAGTAGGAGATGCAATCCCGATGACAGACGCACTCAAGCGGCTGGCCGACGAAGGCGTCGCGGTCTGGCTCGACGACCTTTCGCGCAAGCGCATCACGTCCGGCAACCTGGCCGAGCTGATCGACCAGAGCCACGTGGTGGGCGTGACCACCAACCCGTCGATCTTCCAGAAGGCGATCAGCGGCGGCGACGGCTACGACCAGCAGCTGGCCGACCTCGCGGCCCGCAAGGTCACCGTCGAGGAAGCCATTCGCATGATCACCACGGCGGACGTCCGGGACGCCGCCGACATCCTGCGGCCGGTGTACGACGCCACCGGCGGCCAGGACGGCCGGGTCTCCATCGAGGTGGACCCGCGCCTGGCGCACAACACCCACGCCACCGTCGCCGAGGCCAAGCAGCTGGCCTGGCTGGTGGACCGGCCCAACACCTTCATCAAGATCCCGGCCACCCGGGCCGGCCTGCCCGCGATCACCGAGGCGATCGGCCTCGGCATCAGCGTCAACGTCACCCTGATCTTCTCGCTGGAGCGCTACCGCGAGGTGATGGACGCCTACCTGGCCGGTCTGGAGAAGGCCAAGGCCGCGGGTCTCGACCTGCAGAAGATCCACTCGGTGGCGTCCTTCTTCGTGTCCCGCGTGGACACCGAGATCGACAAGCGCCTCGACAAGCTCGGCACCGACGAGGCCAAGGCGCTGCGCGGCCGGGCCGCCCTGGCCAACGCCCGCCTCGCCTACCAGGCGTACGAGGAGGTGTTCGGCTCCCACGACAAGTCGACCCCGCCGTCGGAGCGCTGGGCCGCCCTCGACCGGGCGAACGCCAACAAGCAGCGCCCGCTGTGGGCCTCCACCGGCGTCAAGGACCCGGACTACAAGGACACGCTCTACGTGGACGAGCTGGTCGCGCCGGGCACGGTGAACACCATGCCGGAGGCCACGCTGGAGGCCGTCGCCGACCACGGCCAGATCGCCGGCGACGCGGTCCGCGGCACGTACGAGCAGGCCAGGGCCGATCTCGACGCGCTGGAGCGCCTCGGTATCTCGTACGATGACGTTGTACAGCTCCTCGAGGACGAGGGCGTCGAGAAGTTCGAGGCGTCCTGGAACGACCTGCTGAAGTCCACTGAGGCGGAGCTGGGCCGCCTCGCACCTTCGGAGGCGTGAGAGACCTTGTCACTTTCCACGAGCGGAGCCAATCCGCTGCGTGACCCCCGGGACCGGCGGCTTCCGCGCATCGCGGGGCCGTCCGGCCTGGTCATCTTCGGCGTCACGGGCGACTTGTCCCGCAAGAAGCTGATGCCGGCCGTCTACGACCTGGCCAACCGCGGCCTGCTGCCGCCGGGCTTCTCGCTCGTCGGCTTCGCCCGCCGCGACTGGGAGGACGAGGACTTCGCCCAGGTCGTGCACGACGCGGTCAAGGAACACGCCAGGACCCCCTTCCGCGAGGAGGTCTGGCAGCAGCTCGCCGAGGGCTTCCGCTTCGTACCCGGCGAGTTCTCCGACGACGAGGCGTTCGACAAGCTGCGGGAGACGATCGAGGAACTCGACAAGGCGCGCGGCACGGGCGGCAACTTCGCCTTCTACCTGTCGGTCCCGCCGAAGTTCTTCCCCACCGTCGTCCAGCAGCTCAAGAAGCACGGCCTGTCCTCCGGGTCCGGCGACTCCTGGCGGCGCGCCGTCATCGAGAAGCCCTTCGGCCACGACCTGGCCAGCGCCCAGGAGCTCAACCAGGTCGTCCACGAGGTCTTCCGGCCGAGCGACGTCTTCCGGATCGATCACTACCTGGGCAAGGAGACGGTCCAGAACATCCTGGCGCTGCGCTTCGCCAACACCATGTTCGAGCCGCTGTGGAACCGCAGTTACGTCGACCACGTACAGATCACCATGGCGGAGGACATCGGCATCGGCGGCCGGGCCGGCTACTACGACGGCATCGGCGCGGCGCGCGACGTCATCCAGAACCACCTGCTCCAGCTCCTCGCGCTGACCGCCATGGAGGAGCCCATCTCCTTCGACGCCAACGCCCTGGTCACCGAGAAGCTCAAGGCGCTCAAGGCCGTCAAGCTGCCCAAGGACCTGGGCAAGCACACCGTGCGCGGCCAGTACGCCCACGGCTGGCAGGGCGGCAGCGAGGTGCCGGGCTATCTGGAGGAGGAGGGCATCGACCCCAACTCCAAGACCGACACCTACGCCGCGATCAAGCTGGAGATCGACAACCGCCGCTGGGCGGGCGTCCCCTTCTATCTGCGCACGGGCAAGCGGCTCGGCCGGCGGGTCACGGAGATCGCGGTGGTCTTCCAGCGCGCCCCGTACTCGCCCTTCGACGCCACCGACACCCAGGAGCTCGGGGAGAACGCCCTGGTCATCCGGGTGCAGCCGGACGAGGGCGTCACCATCAGGTTCGGTTCCAAGGTGCCCGGCACCTCCATGGAGATCCGGGACGTGACGATGGACTTCGCCTACGGCGAGTCCTTCACCGAGTCCAGCCCCGAGGCGTACGAGCGACTGCTGCTCGACGTCCTGCTCGGCGACGCCAACCTCTTCCCGCGCCACCAGGAGGTGGAGGAGTCCTGGCGGATCCTCGATCCGATCGAGGAGTACTGGGACCAGCACGGCAAGCCCGAGCAGTACACGGCGGGCACCTGGGGGCCGAAGGCGGCGGACGAGATGCTCGCACGAGACGGACGGAGCTGGCGCCGGCCATGAACATCGATCTCACCGACACCACGTCAAGCCAGATCAACTCCGCTCTGGTCCAGGCGCGGCGGGCGGCGGGGATACCGGCCGTGGGCATGGTGCTCACCCTTGTCATCGTCACCGACGAGGGCAATCACTACGACGCGCTGAAGGCCGCGAGCGAGGCGTCCAAGGAACACCCGTCGCGCATCCTGGTCGTCATCAAGCGGCCGGGGCGCTCGCCGCGCGACCGCAGGGTCGCCCGGCTGGACGCCGAGGTGCGGATCGCCGGCGATGTCGGCACCGGTGAGACGGTGCTGCTGCGGCTGTACGGCGAGCTCGCCGGCCACGCCGAGTCGGTGGTGCTGCCGCTGCTGCTGCCGGACGCCCCGGTGGTGGTGTGGTGGCCGGAGGACGCGCCGGAGCACCCCAGCGAGGACCTGCTGGGCCAGCTGGCGACCCGCCGGATCACCGACGCCCAGGCCACCGAGGACCCGGTGGACACGCTCGGGCTGCGGGCCCGCACGTACACCCCGGGCGACACCGATCTGGCCTGGACCCGCATCACCCCGTGGCGCAGCGTGCTGGCCGCGGCGCTCGACCAGAAGCACTCGGCGATCACCTCCGCGGTGGTCGAGGGTGAGGCGTACAACCCGAGCAGCGAGCTGCTGGCGCTGTGGCTCGCCGAGCGGCTGCGGGTCCCGGTCCAGCGGCAGGTCTCGGACGGCCCCGGGCTGACCGCGGTGCGGCTGGAGACGGCCGACGGCGAGATCTGCCTGGACCGGGCCAACGGGTCGCTGGCCGAGCTGGCGATGCCGGGGCAGCCCGACCGGCATGTCGCGCTGCAGCGCCGTGAGAAGTCGGAGCTGATAGCGGAGGAGCTGCGCCGGCTCGACCCGGACGAGACCTACGCCTCGGCGGTGCGGTACGGGGTGAGCCGGCTCGGCAAGGGCGTGCTCGGAGCGGAGCGCGCGACGGCGCGGGCCGGGTCCGGCGGGGACAACCGGTCGGGCGGGGCCCGCAAGGCCGCCCCGTCGAAGGCCCCCGCCGAGAAGACCACCGGGAAGACCGCTGACAAGAGCGCTGAGAAGAGCGACAGCGGGGACAGCACCGGCGCCAAGGCAGCTCGCAAGACGGGGGACAGGACAGCGGACAAGGCGGGGGACAGGACCGCCGGCAAGGCGGCGTCGTGACCGCTCCGCAGGTGGTCGTCCACCGCGACAAGGAGCTGATGGCGCAGGCCGCCGCCGCCCGCCTGATCACCAAGATCGTGGACGCCCAGTCCGCCCGCGGCTCCGCCTCGGTCGTGCTGACCGGCGGTCGCAACGGCAACGGCCTGCTGGCCGCGCTCGCCGGGGCACCGGCCCGGGACGCCGTGGACTGGTCGCGGCTCGACCTGTGGTGGGGCGACGAGCGGTTCCTCCCGGAAGGCCACGCGGACCGCAATGTCACCCAGGCCCGGGAGGCGCTGCTGGACGCGGTCGGTCTGGACCCGGCCCGGGTGCATCCGATGCCCGCCTCCGACGGCCCCTGGGGCGGCGATGTGGAGGCGGCCGCCGAGGCGTACGCCGAGGAGCTGGCCCGCGCCTCGCGGCCGGAGAACCACGGCGAGGCGCCGTCCTTCGACGTGCTGCTGCTGGGCGTCGGCCCCGACACCCATGTGGCCTCGCTCTTCCCGGAGCTGCCCGGGGTGCGGGAGACCGAGCGGACGGTGGTGGCGGTGCGCGGCGCGCCCAAGCCGCCACCCACCCGGGTCTCCCTGACCCTGCCCGCGATCCGCGCGGCGCAGGAGGTCTGGCTGCTCGCGGCGGGCGAGGACAAGGCCAAGGCGGTGACGATCGCGCTCTCGGGCGCCGGGGAGATCCAGGCCCCGGCCGCGGGCGCGTACGGCCGCCGGCGCACGCTGTGGCTGCTGGACCGGGCCGCCGCGGCGGGCCTGCCGCGCGAGCTGTACCCGCCGGCGTCGCCCTGACCGGCACCCATGAGACCGACCCGGACGGGCCGACTGGGAGAACCCCGGTCGGCCCGTCCGGCGTTGAGAGGCGCCCTGCCGCGTCTCAGCGCCCTACGGGGGGTCAGCGCCCTACGACGGGTCAGCGCCCGCGCAGCGAACGGTAGGTGGCGACGAGCGCGGCGGTGGAGGCGTCCAGTCCGGGCACGGCGGCGCCTTCGGTGAGCGCCGGTTCCACCCGCTTGGCCAGGACCTTGCCCAGCTCCACGCCCCACTGGTCGAACGAGTCGATGTGCCAGATCGCGCCCTGGACGAACACCTTGTGCTCGTACAGCGCGATCAGCTGGCCGAGCACCGAGGGGCTCAGCTCGGCGGCCAGGATGGTGGTCGTGGGGCGGTTGCCGGGGAAGGTCCGGTGCGGCACCAGCTCCGGCGCCACCCCCTCGGCGGCCACCTCCTCCGAGGTCTTGCCGAACGCCAGCGCCTGGCCCTGGGCGAAGAGGTTGGCCATCAGCAGGTCGTGGTGGGCGGCGAGCTTCGGGGGCAGGTCGGCCACCGGGTTGGCGAAGCCGATCAGATCGGCCGGGATCGTCTTGGTGCCCTGGTGGAGCAGCTGGTAGTAGGCGTGCTGCCCGTTGGTGCCGGGTGTCCCCCAGACGACCGGGCCGGTCTGCCAGCTCACCGGCCGGCCCTCGCGGTCCACCGACTTGCCGTTGGACTCCATGTCCAACTGCTGGAGGTAAGCGGGGAACTTGGACAGGTAGTGCGAGTACGGCAGCACGGCGTGGGACTGCGCGTCGAAGAACTGCCCGTACCAGATGCCCAGCAGGCCGAGCAGCAGCGGCGCGTTCTCCTCCGGCGGGGCGCAGCGGAAGTGCTCGTCGACGAGGTGGAAGCCGGCCAGCATCTCGCGGAAGTGGTCCTGGCCGATGGCGAGCATCAGCGAGAGGCCGATGGCCGAGTCGAAGGAGTAGCGCCCGCCGACCCAGTCCCAGAACTCGAACATGTTGTCGGTGTCGATGCCGAACTCCGCGACCTTCTCCGCGTTGGTCGACAGGGCGACGAAGTGCTTGGCGACCGCTTCCTGGCCCGCTTCGAGACCCCTCAGCAGCCAACGGCGGGCGGAGGTGGCGTTGGTGATGGTCTCGATGGTGGTGAAGGTCTTGGAGGCGACGATGAACAAGGTCTCGGCCGGGTCCAGGCCGCGCAGCGCCTCGTGCAGGTCCGCCCCGTCGACGTTGGAGACGAAGTGGAACCGCAGTTCGCGGTGGCTGTAGGCGCGCAGCGCCTCGTACGCCATCGCCGGGCCCAGGTCGGAGCCGCCGATGCCGATGTTGACGACGTTTTTGATGCGCTTGCCGGTGTGGCCGGTCCACTCCCCCGAGTGGACGCGGTCGACGAACGTGCCCATCTTGGTGAGCACCGCGTGCACTTCCGGGACGACGTCCTTGCCGTCGGTCCGGATGACGGCGGAGTGCGGCGCGCGCAGGGCGGTGTGCAGCACCGCCCGGTCCTCGGTGGTGTTGATCTTCTCGCCGCGGAACATGGCGTCCCGCAGCTCCGTCACCTTGGTCGCCCGGGCCAACTCCCGCAGCAGCCGCAGGGTCTCGTCGGTCACCAGGTGCTTGGAGTAGTCCAGATGGAGGTCGCCGACCTGAAGGGTGAACCGCTCCGCGCGCTCGGGGTCCTGGGCGAACAGGTCGCGCAGATGCGCGTCGCCCAGCTCCTGGCGGTGTGCGGCCAGTGCGTTCCACTCGGGCAGCTGGTCGAGCCTGCTGCGGCCGTCTGCGTTCATCTCGGAATCAGCCCACTTCTCATCGGTGCCTGGCCCCCGTGTCCCCAACCTAATTGATCGGGGACCGCATCCCGGGAACGAGGGCCACCAGACCGCCGGCGAACAGCGCGGCGGCCGCCAGCGCCGGTGTGTTGAGCCCCCAGGCTGCGGCGATGACCCCGCCGAGCAGGGCGCCGAGCGGGCTGCCGGCGATCGACAGGGTGCGGAAGGCGGCGCTGACCCGGCCCAGCATCTCGGCGGGGCTGCGCTGCTGCATCATCGTCACCTCCGTGACGTTCCAGATGATCCCGGCGAGGCCGAAGACGCCGAGGGCGGCCATGGCGGCCGGCAGCGCGCGGATCGTGCCCAGGGCGAGGAGGGCGGCGATCTGCGCGATACCGCACACCATGATCGTGGGGGCGCGCCCCAGCCGCTCCGCCACCCGCGCGGCCACCAGCCCGCCGGCCACGCTGCCGATCCCGTACACCGTGATGACGGCCGCGTAACCCGCGTCCCCGGCGCCCAGCCAGCCGGTGACGTGCAGCACCAGCGTGGCGATGAGGGCGCCGATGCCCACATTGCACAGCGTGGTGGACACGCACAGCGCCCGCAGCAGCCGGTCCCGCCACAGCACCCTGACGCCCTCGGCCATGTCCTTGCGGATCGTGCGCCCCGGCGCCCGGGGCTCCCGCCGCTCCGCCCGCGCGCCCCCGCCCAGCGAGGCGACCAGCGCGGCGGCGGCGAGATAGGTGACCGCGTCCGCCGCGTACGGCACCGCGGCGCCGAGCCCCAGGGCCACCGGCACCAGCGGCGCGCCCACGAACCGGCCCATGACCTCCTGGCCGGTCATCAGGCGTGCGTTGGCCCGGCTCAGGGCCTCCCGGGGCACCACGGAGGGCAGCAGGGCCGTGGCCGCGTTGTCGAAGAGGGTCTGCAGGGTGGTCAGGGCGAAGGCGAGGGCGAGCAGCAGGCCGATGGTGGCATGCCCCAGCCATACGGCGACGGCGAAGGCGGCCATCAGCGCGCCCCGGGCCGCGTCCACCGCCCACATCGCCCGCCGCTGGTCCACCCGGTCCGCGATGGCCCCGCCGAGCAGCCCGAACAGCAGCCACGGCAGGAATCCGCACACGGTCACCAGGGAGACCAGCACCGGGGAGTCGGTCAGTGAGACGGCCAGCAAGGGCAGCGCCGCCCCGCGCAGCGCGTCCCCGAACCGCGACACCACCGCGGCACCCCACAAGCGCCCGAACCCGCCACGCCAGGCGAGCGGCGCCTGCCGCGCCTGTCCCCCGGCGTCCTGGTCCGCCGCCTCCGCCGTGGTCATGCCGCCCCCTCGCGCCCGTGCCCCGACCGACCTCACGACCGTAGCCCCCACCACTGACAACGGCCCGGCCGCGCACCCCCGTCAGAGGTGCCCGGCCGGGCCGTCGTACCGTGCGCCGTCCTGCCTGTCGGTCAGATCTCGCCGCGGAGCTTGGCGAGGGCCTCGGCGAGGATCGCCTCGCCGTCGGCGTCGCTCCGCCGCTCCCGCACATACGCCAGATGCGTCTTGTACGGCTCGGTGCGCGGCGGGTCCGGCGGGTTGTCCCGGTCCTTGCCGGCCGGGAAGCCGCAGCGGGGGCAGTCCCAAGTGTCCGGGATCTGCGCGTCGCTGGCGAAGCTCGGCTGAGTCTCGTGCCCGTTCGAGCACCAGAAGGAAATGCGCAGACGAGGCGCCGATTCGCCTCGCTCCGCTTCTCCCATCGGCCCCGCTCCGACCCGACTTCCACGGATCGCGTTGCCACTTGCCACGGTCGTAACTCCCTGCGTGATGGTGCCGCGAAGCATTGGTAGGCAGCTCCGCTGCCGGGCGCCCCAGTCTACGTAAGGCCCAACGCGCGTCCAGTAAGAGGAGTTACACCCTCCCGCAGCCCGCGGCCGGGAGGTGCCCCCGAGGACGCAAGCCCATGATAGGCCGCGCTCACGACGGTACGTCAGCTATCGGCTCAATCGAGCTTGATCAGCAGGCCGAGCACGATGATGCACACGAACCACAGCAGTCCGACGACGACGGTGATCCGGTCCAGGTTGCGCTCGGCGACCGAGGAGCCGCCCACGGAGGACTGCATGCCACCGCCGAACATGTCGGACAGACCTCCGCCCTTCCCCTTGTGCATGAGCACCAGCATCATCAGCAGGACGCTGAAGATGATGAGGGCGATCGAGAACCCCATGACCACGGCTGGACCAACTCTCTCGGGCTTGGACGGAACGGTTGAGGAACGAGGGGGCCGGGTGGTGACGACCGCACCACCTCGACCCCCGCCAGGGTACGACGAGCGACCTGCTACGGCCTACTCACCGGCTGCTCGCCGGTTACCCACCGGTCTGCTCGCCGGTCGCTCGCCGGTCCGCTCACTGGTCGCGGAACCGGACGATCTTGACGAAGTCGTCCGCGTCCAGGCACGCTCCGCCGACCAGCGCGCCGTCCACATCCGGCTGGGCCATGATCGCGGCGACGTTCCCGGGCTTCACGGAGCCGCCGTACTGGATCCGGACCTTGTCGGCCACCTCCTGGCCGTAGAGCTCGGCCAGCCGGCCCCGGATGGCCCCGCAGACCTCCTGGGCGTCCTCGGGGGTGGCCACCTCGCCGGTGCCGATGGCCCAGACCGGCTCGTAGGCGATCACGATCCGCTCGGCCTGCTCGGCCGGGATGTCCTTGAGGCCCCCGTCGAGCTGCGCGAGGGTGTGGGCGACCTGATTGCCCGCCTTGCGCACGTCCAGGCCCTCGCCGACGCACAGGATCGGCACCAGGTCGTGCCGGAAGGCGGCCTTGACCTTGGCGTTGCACAGCTCGTCGGTCTCGGCGTGGTACTGGCGCCGCTCGGAGTGGCCGACCGCCACGTACGAGCACCGCAGCTTGGCCAGCATCGCGCCGGAGATCTCCCCGGTGTACGCGCCGGACTCGTGCGCCGAGAGGTCCTGGGCGCCGTACTTGATCTTCAGCTTGTCGTGCTCGACCAGGGTCTGCAGCGTCCGCAGGTCCGTGAACGGCGGCAGGACCGCGACCTCGACGGCCTCGTAGTCCTTGTCGGTGAGCGAGAAAGTGATCTTCTGGACATGGGCGATGGCCTCGAGGTGGTTGAGGTTCATCTTCCAGTTGCCCGCGATCAGCGGGGTGCGGTCACTCACGGTGTTCAGTCCTCCAGTGCGGCGAGGCCGGGGAGCGTCTTGCCCTCGAGGTATTCGAGGCTCGCTCCGCCGCCGGTCGAGATGTGGCCGAAAGCTTTTTCGTCGAAGCCCAGGATGCGGACGGCCGCGGCGGAGTCGCCACCGCCCACCACGGTGAAGGCCGGGCTCTCGACCAGCGCCTGGGCGACGGCCTTGGTGCCCTCGGCGAAGTCGGGGTGCTCGAAGACGCCCATCGGCCCGTTCCAGAAGACGGTGGCGGCGTCGGTCAGCTTCGAGGCGTACAGCTTGCGGGTCTCCGGGCCGATGTCCAGACCCTGCTGGTCGGCCGGGATCTCCGCGACGGAGACGGCCCGCGGGTTGGCCGGGGCCTTCGTCTTCAGGTCCGGGAACTCGGGGGCCACCAGGACGTCGACGGGGAGCACGAACTCCACGCCGCGCTCCTTGGCGCGCGCCAGGTACTCCTGGACGGCCGGGATCTGGTCCTCCTGCAGCAGGGAGGTGCCGATCTCGTGGCCCTGGGCCTTGAGGAAGGTGTACGCCATGCCGCCGCCGATGAGGATGCGGTCGGCCTTCTCCAGGAGATGGCCGATGACACCGAGCTTGTCGGACACCTTGGCGCCGCCGAGGACCACCGCGTACGGGCGCTTCACATTCTCGGTGAGCTGCTTGAGGACGTTCAGCTCGGCGGCGATCAGATCGCCCGCGGCGTGCGGCAGCCGCGCCGGGAGGTCGTACACGGAGGCGTGCTTGCGGTGCACCGCGCCGAAGCCGTCGCCCACGTAGAGGTCCGCGAGGGCGGCCAGCCGGTCGGCGAAGGCGCCGCGCTCGGCGTCGTCCTTGCTGGTCTCCCCGGCGTTGAAGCGCAGGTTCTCCAGCAGCGCGACATCGCCGTCGGCGAGCCCGTCCACGACCTGGCGGGCGCCGTCCCCGACCGTGTCGGCCGCGAACGCGACCTCCTTGCCGAGGAGTTCGCCGAGCCGCCGGGCGACCGGGGCGAGCGAGAAGCGGGGATCGGGCTCGCCCTTGGGGCGGCCCAGGTGGGAGGCGACGATCACCTTGGCGCCCGCCTGGACGAGCTTGGCGATGGTCGGCACGGCGGCGCGGATACGGCCGTCGTCGGTGATCGTCTCGCCGTCGAGCGGCACGTTCAGATCGGCGCGGACGAAGACCCGCTTCCCGGCGACCTGAAGATCGTCAATCGTCTTCACTGAGGACTCCTTGTTCATGGGACAGGGCCCGTACGACAGCGTCGTACCGGGCCCTGTCCTGGCTCATCGCGACAGCGGTCAGAGCAGGTAACGGCGGCTGGTCAGAGCTGGTTGCCGACGAAGACGGTCAGGTCGACGAGGCGGTTCGAGTAGCCCCACTCATTGTCGTACCAGCCGACGATCTTGACCTGCTTGCCCTGGGCCATGGTGAGCGAGGAGTCGAAGGTGCAGGAGGCAGGCCAGTTGACGATGTCCGAGGACACGATCTGGTCCTCGGTGTAGTCGAGGATGCCCTTGAGCTGGCCCTCGGCGGCCTTCTGGAAGGCGGTGTTGATCTCGTCCTTGGTGACCTCGCGGTCCAGCTCGACGACCAGGTCGGTGACCGAGCCGGTGGGCACCGGGACGCGCATGGAGATGCCGTCCAGCTTGCCCTTGAGCTGCGGGAGCACCAGGGCGGTGGCCTTCGCGGCACCGGTGGAGGTCGGGATGATGTTCTGCGCGGCGGCCCGCGCCCGGCGCCAGTCCTTGTGCGGGAAGTCCAGGATGCGCTGGTCGTTGGTGTACGCGTGCACCGTGGTCATCAGGCCCTTGGCGATGCCGAAGGCCTCGTCGAGGACCTTGGCCATCGGGGCGACACAGTTGGTGGTGCAGGACGCGTTGGAGATGATGTGGTGGTTGGCGGCGTCGTACTTGTCCTGGTTGACGCCCATGACGATGGTGATGTCCTCGTCCTTGGCGGGCGCGGAGATCAGGACCTTCTTGGCGCCTGCGGCCAGGTGCTTCGCCGCGTCGTCACGCTTGGTGAAGATGCCCGTCGACTCGATGACGACGTCGGCGCCGAGCTCGCCCCACGGGAGGTTGGCCGGATCGCGCTCGGCGAGCGTGCGGAACGTCTGGTTGCCGACGGTGATGGTGTCGTCGGTGTGGCTGACCTCCTGCTTCAGCCGACCGAGGATCGTGTCGTACTTCAGCAGGTGGACCAGAGTGGCGTTGTCGGTCAGGTCGTTGACACCGACGATCTCGATGTCCGCGCCCTGCTCCAGGAGCGCGCGGAAGTAGTTGCGTCCGATGCGGCCGAAGCCGTTGATGCCTACGCGGATCGTCACGAACCGATCTCCTCGTTGGTGTGCCGGTATGGACGCCGGCGAGCTGACTTGGATGTCCCCGACCGCCTCCGACCCTACCGCTATCACGGGACGTACGTGACATTGGCACCAGTGGCCATCCGCCACCGGAAAGGGGGACGGACCGCCCGCTCCGTCGACATCTCGGTCACGTTCTGTCACGTTCCGCCACGGACGGTCGACGCCGCGGCGCCCCCGGCTCCTCATGGGAACCGGGGGCGCGGACCCCTGACGTACGGTCAGCGGGTGCGGTCAGCCGGTGGGGTCAGCCGACCATGCCCTCGGCCATCTCCTCGGTCAGGCTGGACTCCGTCCCCGGGATCCCCAGGTCCTGGGCGCGCTTGTCGGCCATGGCCAGCAGGCGGCGGATACGGCCCGCGACGGCGTCCTTGGTCAGCGGCGGATCGGCGAGCGCGCCCAACTCCTCCAGGGACGCCTGCTTGTGCTCCATGCGCAGCCGCCCGGCCGCGGCCAGGTGCTCGGGCACCTCCTCGCCGAGGATCTCCAGGGCGCGCTGCACCCGGGCCCCGGCGGCGACGGCGGCCCGGGCCGAGCGGCGCAGGTTGGCGTCGTCGAAGTTGGCGAGCCGGTTGGCGGTGGCCCTCACCTCGCGGCGCATCCGGCGCTCCTCCCAGGCGAGCACCGACTCATGGGCGCCGAGCCGCGTCAACAGCGCGCCGATCGCATCACCGTCACGGACGACGACGCGGTCAACCCCGCGCACCTCCCGCGCCTTGGCGGCGATCTGGAGCCGACGCGCCGCGCCGACCAGGGCGAGCGCGGCCTCGGGGCCGGGGCAGGTCACCTCGAGCGAGGAGGAGCGGCCGGGCTCGGTGAGCGAGCCGTGGGCGAGGAAGGCCCCGCGCCAGGCGGCCTCCGCGTCACAGGTGGCACCCGAGACGACCTGCGGCGGCAGCCCGCGGATCGGCCGGCCGCGGCCGTCGACCAGCCCGGTCTGCCGGGCCAGTTGGTCACCGCCCGCCACCACCCGCACCACGTAGCGGCTGCCGCGGCGCAGCCCGCCGGGGGCCATCACCACCAGGTCGGAGGAGTGGCCGAAGATCTCCAGGATGTCCTTGCGGACTCTGCGGGCCGCGATGCCCGTATCGAGCTCCGCCTCGATCACGATGCGCCCGCTGACCAGGTGCAGCCCGCCCGCGAACCGCAGGATCGCCGAGACCTCCGCTTTCCGGCAGCAGGTGCGGGTGACGGGGAGCCGGGAGATTTCGTCCTTCACCGCTGCCGTCATCGCCATGGGCCGATCCTTCCATGCATCCGAAAAATACGGTCGTACGCGGCCGCCAGAAGCTCCGGGTCGTGTTTCGGAGAGCCGTCGGGCCTGGCCACCGGCGCCAGCTCGACCGTGCCTCCCAGCCGCTTCGCGGCCTCGCACAGACTGCCCTGGTCGGGGACGGCGGCCTCGTCGGCCAGCACCACGTCGAAGGCGAGTTTAGGGGCGTGTCGGGCCAAAACCTCCAAATGACGCTGCGGGGAGAAGCCGTCGGTTTCGCCCGGCTGGGGGGCCAGGTTCAGCGACAGGACCCGCCGGGCCTTGGTGTCGGTGAGCGCCTCGAGCAGCTCGGGGACCAGCAGGTGCGGGATCACGGAGGAGAACCAGGAGCCGGGGCCGAGCACCACCCAGTCGGCGTCCAGCACCGCTTCGACGGCCTCGGGGACGGCCGGCGGGTCGTTCGGCACCAGGTGGACCGACTGCACCTCGCCGGGGGTGAGCGCGACGGTGGCCTGCCCGCGCACCGTGGAGACCTCGTCCGGGCGGCTCGGATCATGGCCGCGGACGAACGCCTGGAGCTCCAGCGGGACCGCCGACATGGGCAGCACCCGGCCGTGCGCGCCCAGCAGCTTGCCGACCAGGTCCAGGGCCTCGACGTGGTCCCCCAGCTGCTCCCAGAGGGCGACGATCAGGAGATTGCCGACCGCGTGGCCGTGCAGCTCGCCCTCGCTGGCGAAGCGGTGCTGGATGACCCGGGCCCAGGTCTGGCCCCAGTCGTCGTCCCCGCACAGCGCGGCCAGCGCCTTGCGCAGGTCGCCGGGCGGCAGCACGCCGAGCTCGTCGCGCAGCCGCCCGCTGGAGCCCCCGTCGTCGGCGACGGTGACGACGGCGGTCAGATCGCCGGTGATCCGGCGCAGGGCGGCCAGCGAGGCGGACAGTCCCATGCCGCCGCCGAGCGCCACCACCTTGGGCTGCGCTCCCCGGCTCGTCCGGGATCCGACCAGCCGCCGCAGCCGTCTGGTCCGGATCGTCACTCGCGCCCCATGTCACGGTGGACGATGACGGTCTCGACTCCCTCGGCGGCGAGCCGGGCGGCGAGGCGCTCGGACATCGCGACACTGCGGTGCTTCCCGCCCGTACAGCCGACGGCGATGGTGACGTAGCGCTTGCCCTCGCGGCGGTAGCCGGCCGCGATCAGCTGCAGCAGCTCCGCGTAGCGGTCGAGGAACTCCTTGGCGCCGGGCTGGTTGAAGACATAGCCGGCGACCTCCTCGTTGAGCCCGGTGAAGGGGCGCAGCTCCGGGACCCAGTGCGGGTTCGGCAGGAAGCGGCAGTCCACCACCAGGTCGGCGTCGACCGGCAGGCCGTACTTGTAGCCGAAGGACATGACGGTGGCGCGCAGCTCCGGCTCCTCCTCGCCGGCGAACTGGGCGTCCATCTTGGCGCGCAGCTCGTGCACGTTGAGGCTGGAGGTGTCGATGACCAGGTCGGCGTCGCCGCGCAGCTCGCGCAGCAGGTCGCGCTCGGCCGCGATGCCGTCCACGATCCTGCCGTCGCCCTGGAGCGGGTGCGGGCGGCGCACCGACTCGAAGCGGCGCACCAGGGCCTCGTCGGACGCCTCCAGGAAGAGCACGCGGCGCTTCACGTTCTTGGCGGCCAGGTCGGCCAGGGATTCGCGGAGATTGTCGAAGAAACGACGGCCTCGGACGTCGACGACCACCGCGATGCGGGCCACATTGCCCTGGGAGCGGGCGCCGAGGTCCACCATGGTGGGGATCAGCGCGGGCGGCAGATTGTCGACGACGAACCAGCCGAGGTCCTCCAGGCACTTCGCGGCGGTGCTGCGGCCCGCCCCCGACATGCCGGAGATGATCACCAGCTCGGGGATGGCCGTCGCCTCGGCGGCATCCGGCGGGGTGCCCGTATTCACTTGCGCTCCGTCTCCATACTTCTCATGCTCGTTCATGTTCCCGTCCCCCGCGTCGATGACGACGCCGCGCTCGCGGCCTCGTCCTCAATGATCTCTCCTGTGGCGGTGTTCACCGCCGGGGCGGCCGGGGCCGCCGTGGCGAGGGCGGCGGCGACCGTTTCGGCGGTCTTGCGGCCCACCCCCGGCACCTCGCATATCTGCTCCACTGTCGCGGCGCGCAGCCTCTTGAGCGAGCCGAAGTGCTTCAGGAGGGCCTGCCGACGGCTTTCGCCGAGCCCGGGCACGGTGTCCAGCGGGCCGGCCTTCATGGACTTGGCCCGCTTGCTGCGCTGGTAGGTGATGGCGAAGCGGTGCGCCTCGTCGCGCACGCGCTGCAGGAGGTAGAGGCCCTCACTGCTGCGGGGCAGCACGACGGGGTCCTCGTCGTCGGGCAGCCAGACCTCCTCCAGCCGCTTGGCGAGGCCGCACACCGCCACGTCGTCGATGCCGAGCTCGTCCAGCGCCCGCTTGGCGGCGGCGACCTGCGGCCGGCCGCCGTCCACGACGACGAGCTGCGGCGGGTAGGCGAACCGCTTGGGCCTGCCGCTGTCGTCGATGGGCCCCGAGGTCGCTCCTGCCCCGTCGGCGCCCTCGTCGCCGGGGGCGCCGCCCTCGGCGGCCGGGCCCCACTCCCCGGTGTCGGTCTTCTCCTGCAGATAGCGGCGGAAGCGGCGGCTGACGACCTCGTGCATGGAGCGGACGTCGTCCTGGCCGACGAAGCTCTTGATCTGGAAGCGGCGGTACTCGCTCTTGCGGGCCAGACCGTCCTCGAAGACCACCATGGACGCCACGACGTCCTCGCCCTGCAGATGCGAGATGTCGAAGCACTCGATGCGCAGCGGGGCGGAGTCCAGCTCCAGGGCCTCGGCGATCTCCTCCAGGGCGCGGGAGCGCGTGGTCAGATCGGAGGCGCGCTTGGTCTTGTGGAGGGCGAGCGCCTGCTGGGCGTTGCGCGCGACGGTGGCCATCAGGTCCTTCTTGTCGCCGCGCTGCGGGATGCGCAGGTCGACCCGGGAGCCGCGGCGGTCGCCGAGCCACTGGGCGACCGGGGCGACGGGGTCGGGCAGGGCGGGGACCAGGACCTCCTTGGGCACCGCGTCGCCCTTCTCCTCCCCGTAGAGCTGCTGGAGCGCGTGCTCGACCAGGCCGGCGGTGTCGACGGCCTCCACCTTGTCGGTGACCCAGCCGCGCTGGCCGCGGACCCGGCCGCCGCGCACATGGAAGATCTGGACGGCGGCCTCCAGCTCGTCCTCGGCGACCGCTATCAGGTCGGCGTCGGTGGCGTCGGCCAGGACGACCGCGTTCTTCTCCATGGCGCGCTTGAGCGCCCCGATGTCGTCGCGGAGCCGGGCCGCCTTCTCGTACTCCATCTCCTCGGCGGCCTGCTGCATCCGCTGCTCGAGGCGGCGCAGGTAGGTGCCGGTGCGCCCGGCCATGAAGTCGCAGAACTCCTCGGCCAGCTCGCGGTGCTCCTCGGCGGTCACCCGGCCGACGCAGGGGGCGGAGCACTTGCCGATGTAGCCGAGCAGGCAGGGGCGGCCGATCTGGGCGGAGCGCTTGAACACCCCGGCGGAGCAGGTCCGCACCGGGAACACCCGCAGCATCAGGTCGACCGTCTCGCGGATGGCCCAGGCGTGGCCGTAGGGACCGAAGTAGCGCACGCCCTTCTTCTTGGGGCCGCGCATGACCTGGACCCGGGGGAATTCCTCATTGAGCGTCACCGCGAGGGAGGGATAGCTCTTGTCGTCGCGGTACTTGACGTTGAACCGGGGGTCGAACTCCTTGATCCAGGAGTACTCGAGCTGCAGCGCCTCGACCTCGGTGCTCACCACGGTCCACTCCACGGAGGCGGCCGTGGTCACCATGGTGCGGGTGCGGGGGTGGAGGTTCGCCAGGTCCTGGAAGTACGAGGAGAGGCGCGGGCGCAGGCTCTTCGCCTTTCCGACGTAGATCACCCGGCCGTGCTCGTCTCGGAACTTGTAGACCCCCGGCGACTCGGGGATCTGTCCCGGCTTGGGGCGGTAGCTGCTCGGGTCGGCCATGGTCACCACCCTACTGGCGGGGAGTGACAGTCCGGAGCCGCCCGGCCGCCCGGCGCGCGCTCGTCCCGATTCTGCCGTCCGTCGCGCGTAAACGTTTGCGCAAGCGTTTACGCGCGGCTTTCGATGAGGTACGTTCCTGCCCCATGGCGACCATGGCCGATGTGGCCCGGCGCGCGGGCGTGTCGGTGGCCACCGTCTCGCACGTGCTCAACGAGACCCGTCCGGTGCTCCCGGGCACCCGCGAGGCGGTGCTCGAGGCCATCGACGCCCTGGGCTACACCCACAACACGCTCGCCCGCTCCCTGGTCACCGCGCGCACCCGCTCGATCGGCCTGGCGGTGTCGGCGACCAGCAATCCGTACTTCACCGAGATCCTGCGGGGCGTGGAGGCCGGCGCGCTGGAGCACGGCTACGGCCTGCTCGTCGCCGACCCCCACGACGACCCCCTCCATGAGCGCAAGGCCGTCCAGTTGCTCCACGAGCGGCGGGTGGACGGGCTGATCGTCGCGGCCTCGGCCGAGCCCGGCGCGATGATCGACTATCTGACCCGCCACAGAGTCCCGGCCGTCTTCCTCGACCGTCTGGTCGGCGACGCCCACGACCAGGTGGGCGCCGACAACGCCTTCCACGTGGAACAGCTCGTGCTCCACCTCGCCGACCTCGGCCACACCCGCATCGGCCTGGTCGCGGGCGCGCCCGGGCTGAGCACCACCGAGGAGCGGATCGCCGGCTACCGCGCCGGGCTGCGCCGGCGGGGGCTGCCGTTCGCTCCCGAGCTGCTGGCCGGCGGCGACTCCGAGGCGGACGGGGCCCGGGCCGCCACCCATCGGCTGCTGGCGGCCGCGCGGCCGCCCACCGCGCTGGTCACCGGGAACAACGCGATGACCATCGGCGCGCTGCGCGCCCTGGAGGACGCGGGCCTCGGCGTCCCGGACGACATGGCGCTGGTCTGCTTCGACGACTTCTCCTGGGGCGATGTGTTCTCGCCCCGGCTGACCGCGATCGCGCAGCCCAGCCGCGAGATCGGCGCCACCGCGGTCAGGCTGCTGCTCGACCGGCTGGAGGACACCGCCCGCCCGCCGCGGACCGTCCGGCTGCCCTGTGCCTTCGTGCACCGCACCTCGTGCGGCTGTGCCCCCAGTCCATCCACTACGTGAGGAAGCGCCCCGTGATCGTCGTCGCCGGAGAAGCCCTGATCGACCTGGTGCCCGGCCGCCCGGCCCCCGACGGCCCGGTGCGGGCCGACGACCCCGCGCCGGAGCCGGCGCTGCCCGCGCTGCTGCCGCGGCGCGGCGGCGGCCCGTACAACACCGCGGTGGCGCTGGCCCGGCTGGGCTCGCCGACCGCCTTCTGCTCCCGGATCTCCACGGACGGCTTCGGCGAGGCGCTGCTGCGAGGGCTGCGTGACGACGGCGTGGACACCGCGCTGGTGCAGCGCGGTGCGGAGCCGACCACGCTGGCGGTCGCCTCGATAGGCGACGACGGCTCGGCGGGCTACGGCTTCTATGTCGAGGGCACCGCGGACCGGCTGTTCGAGCTGCCCGCGGCGCTGCCCGACTCGGTCGCGGCCGTGTCCTTCGGCACCTGTTCGCTGGTGCTGGAGCCGGGCGCGAGCGCGTACGAGGCGCTGCTGCGGCGCGAGGCGGCGCGGGGCGTGTTCACCGCGCTCGACCCCAACATCCGCGCCGGTCTGATCCCCGACGCCGACGCCTACCGGGCGCGGTTCCACGGCTGGCTGCCGCACGTCGGCCTGCTGAAGCTGTCGGAGGAGGACGCCGCCTGGCTGGCCGGCTCCCAGGACCCGGCGGCGGCCGCCCGGGAGTGGCTGGCGGCGGGCCCGGCGGCGGTGGTGCTCACCCACGGCGGGGACGGCGTCAGCGTGCTCACCCGGGACGGGGGCGGCTGCTCGGTGCCCGGCGTACGGGTCGAGGTGGTGGACACCATCGGGGCAGGCGACACGGTGAACGCGGCGCTGCTGCACCGGCTGGCCGCGCACCAGGCGCTGTCGGCGGACGCGGTGGCGAAGCTGGACGACGCGGCCTGGCAGGACGTGCTCGGCTTCGCCGCGCGGGCGGCCGCGGTCACCTGCTCCCGGGCGGGCGCGGAGCCGCCCTACGCGAGCGAGCTCTGACCGGGAGCGTGCCGCGGACCAGAAGCGTGCCGCGGACCGGGTAGCGTGCCGCGCCCTCGCCGGGGCGCGGCACGCTCCGGTCGCGCTACTTCGCGGCCGCGCGCCGTCCGGCCGCCGTCTTCGACGCGGCCTTCTTGACGGCGGTCTTCCCCGCGGCCTTCTTCGCTGCGGCCTTCTTGGCCGGGGCCTTCTTGGCCGGGACCTTCGCGGCGGCCTTGCTCCCGCCGCTCCGCGCGGCCGGCACCGCCGCGTCGCTCACCCGGCCGCCCAGCATCTCCCGCAGGAACTTGCCGGTGTGGCTGGCGGGGACGGAGGCCACCTCCTCCGGGGTGCCCTCGGCGACGACCAGACCGCCGCCGCTGCCGCCCTCCGGGCCCATGTCCACGACCCAGTCGGCGGTCTTGATCACATCGAGGTTGTGCTCGATGACGATCACGGTGTTGCCCTTGTCGACCAGCCCCGAGAGCACCTTGATCAGCTTGCTGATGTCCTCGAAGTGCAGCCCGGTGGTGGGCTCGTCCAGGACGTAGACCGTGCGCCCGGTCGAGCGCTTCTGCAGCTCGCTCGCCAGCTTGACGCGCTGCGCCTCGCCGCCGGAGAGGGTCGGCGCGGGCTGCCCGAGCCGGACGTACCCCAGCCCGACCTCGGTCAGCGTGCGCAGATGGCGGGCGATGGTCGGCACGGCCTCGAAGAAGTCGAGCGCCTCCTCGATGGGCATGTCCAGCACCTCGGCAATGGACTTGCCCTTGTAGTGCACCTCCAGCGTCTCCCGGTTGTAGCGCGCGCCGTGGCAGACCTCGCACGGCACGTACACATCCGGCAGGAAGTTCATCTCGATCTTGATGGTGCCGTCGCCGGAGCAGTTCTCGCAGCGGCCGCCCTTGACGTTGAAGGAGAAGCGCCCGGGCTGGTATCCGCGGACCTTGGCCTCCATCGTCTCCGCGAACAGCTTGCGCACATGGTCGAACACGCCGGTGTACGTCGCCGGGTTGGAGCGCGGCGTGCGGCCGATGGGCGACTGGTCGACATGGACCACCTTGTCGACCAGGTCGTCGCCGGCGACCCGGGTGTGCCGGCCGGGGACGGCCCGCGCCCCGTTCAGCTCGCGGGCCAGATGGGTGTAGAGGATGTCGTTGACCAGGGTGGACTTGCCCGAGCCCGAGACGCCGGTGACGGCGGTGAGCACGCCGAGCGGGAAGGACACGTCGATGTCCTTCAGGTTGTTCTCCCGGGCGCCGTGCACGGTCAGCCGCCGGGCGGGGTCCGTGGGCCGGCGCATCGCCGGCAGCTCGATGGCCTTCTTCCCGGCCAGGTACTGCCCGGTCATCGAGTCCTCGTTGGCCAGCAGCTCGGCGAGCGGCCCGCTGTGCACCACCTTGCCGCCGTGCTCACCCGCGCCCGGGCCGATGTCCACCACCCAGTCCGAGGTCTTGATGGTGTCCTCGTCGTGCTCGACGACGATCAGCGTGTTGCCCAGGTCGCGCAGGCGCACCAGCGTCTCGATGAGCCGGTGGTTGTCGCGCTGGTGCAGGCCGATGGACGGCTCGTCCAGCACGTACAACACGCCCACCAGGCCGGAGCCGATCTGGGTGGCCAGCCGGATGCGCTGCGCCTCGCCGCCGGAGAGGGTCCCTGCCGCGCGGTTGAGCGAGAGGTAGTCCAGGCCGACGTCGACCAGGAACCGCAGCCGCTCGTTGACCTCCTTCAGCACGCGCTGGGCGATGGCCTTGTCGCGGGCGCTCAGCTTGAGCGCCCGCAGGAACTCGGCGCACTCGCTGATCGACATCGCGGAGACCTCCGCGATGGAGCGGCCCTCCACCGTGACGGCCAGGATGAGGGGCTTGAGCCGGGTGCCCTGGCAGGTGGGGCAGGGCACCTCGCGCATATAACCCTCGAAGCGCTCGCGGCTGGAGTCGCTCTCCGCCTCCGAGTACCGCCGCCTGACGAAGGGCACCGCCCCCTCGAAGGCCGTGGTGTAGGCGCGCTCCCGCCCGTAGCGGTTGCGGTAGCGGACCTCGATCTGCGTGCGGTGCCCGTTGAGCAGCGCCTTCTTGGCGCGCTGCGGCAGCCCGGCCCAGGGGATGTCCGTACGGAAGCCGAGGGCGTCGGCGAGCGCCCCGTACAGCCGGGCGAAGTAGTCCTTGGTGTGGCCGTGGGACCAGGGGTGGATGGCGCCCTCGTCGAGCGACTTCTCCTCGTCCGGGACGATCAGCTCGGGGTCGACCTCCATGCGGGTGCCGATGCCGGTGCAGTCGGGGCAGGCGCCGAAGGGCGAGTTGAAGGAGAAGGAACGCGGCTCCAGCTCCTCGAAGGACAGGTCGTCGTACGGGCAGTAGAGGTGCTCGGAGAACATCCGCTCGCGCTGCGGGTCGTCCTGCTCGAGATCCACGAAGTCGAGGATCACCATGCCGCCGGAGAGGCCGAGCGCCGTCTCCACCGAGTCGGTCAGCCGCCGCTTGGCGCTGTCCTTGACGGTCAGGCGGTCGACGACCACCTCGATGGTGTGCTTCTCCTGCTTCTTGAGCTTCGGCGGTTCGGAGAGCTGGATGGTCGTGCCGTCCACCCGCGCCCGGCTGTAGCCCTTGGTCTGGAGGTCGGCGAAGAGATCGACGAACTCGCCCTTGCGCTCGCGCACCAGCGGGGACAGCACCTGGAAGCGGCTGCCCTCGGGCAGCTCGAGCACCTTGTCGACGATCGCCTGCGGCGACTGGCGGGCGATCGGGCGGCCGCACTCGGGGCAGTGCGGCTTGCCGATCCTGGCGAACAGCAGCCGGAGGTAGTCGTAGACCTCCGTGATGGTGCCGACCGTCGAGCGGGGGTTGCGCGAGGTGGACTTCTGGTCGATGGACACCGCCGGGGACAGGCCCTCGATGAAGTCCACGTCGGGCTTGTCCATCTGCCCCAGGAACTGGCGGGCGTACGACGAGAGGGACTCGACGTAGCGGCGCTGTCCCTCCGCGAAGATCGTGTCGAACGCGAGGGACGACTTGCCCGACCCGGAGAGCCCGGTGAAGACGATGAGGGAGTCGCGAGGGAGGTCGAGCGAGACGTTCTTGAGATTGTGCTCGCGAGCGCCACGGACGATGAGACGGTCGGCCACGCCGGTCGGCACCTTTCTTGAGAGAGGTGGGGGTCCGCGGGCCCCGCTCCCGTGAGGGGCTCTGCCGGGGCGCAGAGCCGGAGCGAGGCGAAAGCCCCCCGACCCAGGGTATGGGGGCGCTGCGGCGATGTCTTAAGGATGCAGCACACGAGCCTATAGCACGCACATTCGATTTGCGGACCGAGGACGACGGCTTCACCCGAACGTGTGGCGCGGACTACCGTCGGAACATGACCGACTACGCACGTGACGCCGCCGCGGTACGGGGCGCGACCGACCGGCTGCTGAGCGGGGTCTCCCGGCTGGACGAGACGGCCGTCCGCGAGCCCTCGCTGCTCCCCGGCTGGACCCGCGGCCACGTGCTGGCCCATCTGGCACGCAACGCGGACGCCCTGGTGAATCTCCTCACATGGGCCCGCACCGGGGTGCCGACCCCCATGTACCCCAGCGAGGACGCGCGGGACCGCGCCATCGAGGAGGCGGCGGGCCGCCCGCTGCCGGTCCACCTCGACGACCTGCGCACCAGCGCCTTCCGCTTCTACTCGGCGGCCGCGGCGCTGCCCGCGGCCCGCTGGTCGTACGAGGTCACCATGCGGCGCGGGGTCATCGAGCCCGCCGGCCGGCTGCCGTTCCGCAGGCTGGTCGAGGTCGAGCTGCACCATGTGGACCTCGGGATCGGCTACACCCTGGCGGACCTGCCCGCCGAGTTCGTCGAGCGGGAGCTCGACTTCCTCGCCGAGGTGAAGTTCGCCGGACACCCCGAGGTGCCGCCGCTGCGGCTGGTCTCGGGCTGGGGCGGCCGGGTCCGGTGGACCGGCCGCGCGGGCGAGGGCGCCGGTCCCGCCGTCACCGTCGAGGGCTCCCCCGCCGCCCTGTTGGGGTGGCTCACCGGGCGCACGGACGGGTCCGGCCTGTCCTGCCCCGACGCGCCCCTGCCGACCCTCCCGCCGCTAGGCTGAGCCCATGACGTACAGCGGAGCGGTGAAGGTCGGCGGACCGGCGGACGTGCACGAACTGACCGACCTGATGATCTCCAAGGTCGCGGTCGGCCGCATGAGCAACAACGCCTACCTGCTGCGCTGCCGCGCCACCGACGAGCAGCTGCTCATCGACGCCGCGGCCGAGCCGCACACCCTGCTGTCGCTCATCGGCGCCGGCGGCATCGCCTCCGTGGTCACCACCCACCGCCACCCCGACCACTGGGGCGCGCTGCGCGAGGTGGTGGAGGCCACCGGCGCCCGCACCTACGCGGGCCGCTACGACGCCGAGGGCATCCCGGTCCCCACCGACGTACCGGTCGAGGACGGCGACACGCTGCGCGTCGGCCGGGTCGAGCTCACCGCCCGCCGGCTGGTCGGCCACACGCCGGGCAGCATCGCCCTGATCTACGACGACCCGCACGGCCACCCGCACGTCTTCACCGGCGACTGCCTCTTCCCCGGCGGGGTCGGCAACACCCACAAGGACCCCAAGGCCTTCGAAAGCCTCATCGGCGACGTCGAGGCCAAGCTCTTCGACCGCCTGCCGGACGAGACCTGGGTGTACCCCGGCCACGGCGACGACACCACCCTCGGCGCCGAGCGCCCGCACCTCGGCGAGTGGCGCGAGCGCGGCTGGTGAGCGACGCGTGAGGGGAGCGCGCGCCGCGCCCGTACGCCGCGCGCCCTCCCCCGCGCCCGAGATCCCGTAACCGCGGGCGCGCGGCGGCGGTTGGCGCTTCATGCACGACGCCCGCCTCATGCACGACGACCGCTCCCCGTCCATGGTCCGGCTCGCCACCGCGTCCCTGGCCGGCACCGCCATCGAGTTCTACGACTTCTTCGTCTACGGCACCGCGGCCGCCCTCGTCCTCGGCCCGCTCTTCTTCCCCACCGTCTCCCCGCTCGCCGGGACCCTCGCGGCCTTCGGCACCTTCGCCGTCGGCTTCCTCTCCCGGCCCCTCGGCTCGGCCGTCTTCGGCCCCCTCGGCGACCGCTACGGCAGACGGCCGGTGCTGCTGCTGTCGCTGCTGCTCACCGGGGTCGCGACGGTCGCGGTCGGCTTCGTGCCGCCCTACGGCTCGATCGGCACGGCGGCCCCCGTGCTGCTGCTTGTGCTGCGCTTCCTGCAGGGTCTCGGGCTCGGCGGCGAGTGGGGCGGCGCGGTGCTGCTGACCGCCGAGCACGCCCCGGAGCGGCGGCGCGGGCTGTGGGCGGGCATCCCGCAGGTCGGCCCGGCCGTCGGCTTCCTCCTCGCCAACGGCGTGATGCTGACCCTGTCCGCGACGCTCAGCGAGGCCCAGTTCCGCTCCTGGGGGTGGCGGGTGCCGTTCTGGGCGGCGGGGGTGCTGGTGGCGGCCGGGCTGCTGCTGCGCGCCCAGCTCCCCGAGTCCCCGCGGTTCCTGGAGTTGGCCGAGCGTGACGAGCGCGCCGCCGCGCCGCTCGCCGAGGTGGTGCGCGGCCACTGGCGGCTGGTGCTGCTGACCGCGGGGGGCCTCGCGGTGGGCTACGCGGTCTTCTACGCGGTGACGACCTGGTCCCTCGCCTACGGGACGGAGCGGCTGGGGGTGGACCGCACGGTGATGCTCGGCTGCGTCATGGCGGCCGTGGCGGTCAAGGGCGCGGTCACGCCCCTGGCCGCGCACCTCGGCGACCGCCTCGGCCGGCGGAGCATGTGCCTGGCGGGCTGCACGGGCACGGTGCTCTGGATGTTCCCGATGGTGGCGCTGTTGCGCACGGGGCGGGCGCCGCTGATGTTCCTCGGCTTCCTGGGCGCGCTGCTGGCCTTCGTCGCGATGCTCGCCGTCACGGCGGCCTATCTGCCCGAGCTGTACGAGCCGAGGGTGCGCTGCACGGGCGCGGCGCTCGGCTACAACCTGGGCGGCGTGCTCGGCGGCGGACTCACCCCGCTGGTGGCGACCGCCCTGTCGCGCGGCGACGGTCCGCCGTGGGGCGTCGCCGCGTATCTGACGGGCGTGGCGCTGCTCAGCCTGTGCTGCTTCGCGCTGCTCCCGGAGACCCGCCCGCCCCAGCCGGCGGACGGCACGGACCGCCCCCTCCCACGGCCGATGGAGGCCGGGGAGGCGGCGGTCCAGGCCCCCTAGGACCCGCCCCGGGGTCAGGGCGGCTCGGGGCGGGTCCTGGACGGGAGCCGGCGGGTGCGGCCGCCGGCTCCCTGGCCGGGGTCGGCCTCGACGCCGGGATCAGGGCGGGGCGCCGAGGCCGGGGGTCACGGCCGGGCGTCGACGCTGTCGCGCTCCTCGGCCGTGGTCTCCTCGCCCCGCTCCCCGGCCGCCGCCTCCCGCTCGGCCTGCTTCCTTGAGGCGTAGAGGCTGGTGATGGTCGTGACGGCGAGCACCGAGCAGATGACCCCGAGCGAGACCGGGATGCTGATCTCGGGGACGTGGACCCCGGACTCGTGGAGCGCGTGGAGCACCAGCTTCACGCCGATGAAGCCGAGGATCACCGACAGCCCGTACGACAGGTGGACCAGCTTCTTCAGCAGCCCGCCGATGAGGAAGTACAGCTGGCGCAGGCCCATCAGCGCGAAGGCGTTGGCCGTGAAGACGATGTACGGGTCCTGGGTGAGGCCGAAGATCGCGGGTATCGAGTCGAGCGCGAACAGGACGTCCGTGGTGCCGATCGCCAGCATGACGATGAGCATCGGGGTCATCAGCCGCTTGCCGTGCTCGACGACGAACAGCTTGGTGCCGTGGTAGCTGTTGGTGGAGGGGAAGCGCTTCTCGACCGCCTTGAGCAGGCGGTTCTCCTCGAACTCCTCGTCCTCCTCGTCCGCGCGCGCCTCCTTGATCAGCTTCCACGCGGTCCAGATGAGGAAGGCGCCGAAGAGGTAGAAGACCCAGGAGAAGGTCGAGATGATCGCGGCGCCCGCGCCGATGAAGACCGCCCGCAGCACCAGGGCGATGAGCACGCCCACCATCAGCACCCGCTGCTGGTAGATCGTCGGCACCGCGAACTTCGCCATGATCAGCACGAAGACGAAGAGGTTGTCGACGCTCAGGGACTTCTCGGTGATGAATCCGGCGAAGAACTCGCCCGAGGGCTGACCGCCCGCGAAGAGCAGCAGCCCGAGCCCGAACAGCCCGGCGAGGGCGATCCAGACGGCGGTCCAGATCCCCGCCTCCTTGAGCGAGACCTCGTGCGGCTTGCGGCCGCCGACGAAGAAGTCGACGGTGATGAGGGCGCACAGGCCCACGATGGTCAGGACCCACAGGGTCCAGGAAACGTCCACGGTTCCTCCGGCATTCGTACGGCAGTGTTCAGCGTCGTCGCTGCCGGAGGTCTCTTCCGCCCTGGCCGGGGCCACGGGCCGACGCCCCGGGATCGCATCCGGCCCGGCCAGGCGCCGGACGCGATCCGTACTGACGGGAACGCCGCGACAGGAGTACTCCCCTCCGCATCAAGAAGAGTACAGGAATCACCAAGGAAGAGTAAAGAGATGGGTAAATCCGCTGGTCAGCACCGCTTTCTCGGGTAATGACGGGACGTCATGGCTCAGCGTCCGTACGCCTGCCGGGCCTGGACCACCCGGGCCAGCACCTGCTCCACCACCTGGCTGCCCGCCGGCACCAGCGACGGCTCGTACGTCCAGGCGTGGCCCACCCAGGGGTCGGCCAGGTGCTCGTCGGGGACCGGGGTGACCCTCAGCAGCGAGCGCCACAGCGGGTCCAGCACCGGGCCGTAGGCCTGTGCGTCCCGCCGGTCGGCGACCATCATCAGATGGACGCCCACCGAGGGCCCCTCGTCCGCGAGATAGCGCAGCTGGGTGACGGCCCGGTCGTCGAAGCCGTGCGGGAAGTCATGGACGATCAGCAGCTGTTCGGCGATGTCCAGGTCGGGCGGCAGCGCGTCCGCGGCGCCGCTGCGGACCGCCATCTGCACCAGGTCCACCCGGCGGGTCAGCGCGGCGAGCATCGCGCTCACCCCCTGGGCCCCGGTCGCGGGCGGCTCGCGCAGCACGCCGGAGCGCAGCAGCGGGGCGAAGGACGCCGCGGCCGAGCCCGCCGGGTCGATCACATGGACCGTGAACTCGCCCGCCGGGTAGACCGCGAGCAGCCGCGCGGCATGCGCGACCGCCGTGTCCGCGGCCAGCCGGCGCAGCTCCCCGGAGTCCACCGCGACCGCCTCGGACAGGCCGTCCCGCCCGCTGTCGATCCACAGCCCGCGCTCCAGCGGCAGCCGCACCAGCATGGGGATGCGCAGGTCCCGGCGCTCCGGGAGGTGCAGCTCGCCCAGGCGCAGCGCCATCGGGATCTCCATCGGCACCTGGTAGGCCTGCCAGACGGGGCTGTCCCAGCGCGCGAACGCCGGGGGCAGCGCGGGCTCGACCACCTCGGCCTCGGCGGCGAGCTGGGCCAGGTCCCGGTCGAGGACCGCGCGGGCCTGCTCGACCAGGGCGGTGTGCTTGGCGCGGGCCTGCGCGCGGGCCGCGTCCGCCTCGGGGCCGAAGCGGGTGCGGGGGTCGGAGAGCACCCCGTCCAGCTCCTTCTCCATGCGGGAGTCGGCGAAGTCGACGGCGCTGCGGTAGGCGGCGGCCGTGCGGGCCAGGTCCTCGAACATGCCCCAGACCTGGTTGTAGAGCCGCTCGTCCATGGTCCAGCCGGAGGCGTCGCCCGCGACGGGCTGGGCGGGGCGACCGGGCTCGGCGGGCGGGGCGGGCGGAGGGGGCGTCGGCGGCGCGGACGTACGGCGGCCGGGGTGCTGGTAGTTGACCGGACCACCCGAGCCCGGACCGCCCGAGCCCGGCCCGCCGGAGCCCGGACCGCCCGGGGCGGTGCCGGGGGGCGCGGGCGGGGGCGCCTGCTGGGGGGCGGCGGCCGGCTCGGCCGCCGCGGCACCGCCGCCGGCCGTGGCCGTGCGCACCCGCCCCTCGCCGTCCGGGCCGGGCGGCGGCGGGGCGACCGAGCGGGCCATGCCCTGGGCGACCGCCTCGTTGATCCGCGCGGCGAGCGCGGCGGCCTCCGGCAGCCCCTGGTCGTGCAGCATCGCGGCCAGCCCGCCCGCGTAGCCCTGGCCCACGGCGCGCACCTTCCAGGCGCCCTGCCTGCGGTACAGCTCCAGGGCGACCACCGCGGACTCCGAGTCCAGGTCGGTGATGGTGTAGCTGGCGACCTCGGTGCCGTCGAGGCCGGTGACGGCGACGAACGGCGCGGGCATGGCGCCGAAGCGGATGGGGCCGCCGACGCCCGTCGGCAGGGCCAGCAGCACATTGACCCGGTGGACGGCCTCGGGCACCGCGCCGAGGTCCACGGCGAGGCGGTGGTCCGCCGCGGCCTGCCGGGACACGTCGATGCCCGGCAGCTGGGGCGCGGCCGGGTGCGCGACCCACTCGGTGCCCCGTACCGTGCCCTGCTCGTCGCCGAGCGTGGCCCCGGCCACGATCGGATGGCCCGCCGAGACCCGGATCTCCAAACGGGTCTGGGGCAGGGGGTGGTTCTGCCCTCGGACCAGCTCGGCCGTCATGGCTGCGTCCCCTCGTTGCGTTCGGTGGTGTGTCGGTGCGTTTCGGCTCGCCGGGAGCACATCGGCCCGGTGGGCGGTGCGCCTACCGGGCCGATGGGGTCAGCCGCTCACAGGTGCGGCAGGATGTGCGGCATCAGGTCCTGGAAGGTGCGGCCGTTGGCCGGCTCGCCGACGGCCTTCATCTGCCAGCCGGCGCCGTCGCGCTGCACCTTGGCCATGATCTGCGCGGTGTACTGCCCGCCGCCGGTGAGGGTGTAGCGGGCCAGCTCCTGGCCGTTGGTCTCGTCCACCAGCCGGCAGAACGCGTTCTGCACCTCGGCGAAGGTCTGGCCGGTGAAGGAGTTGACGGTGAAGATGATCTGGTCGATGTGCACCGGCACCCGCTGCAGGTCGACCAGGATGGCCTCGTCGTCGCCGCCCTGGCCGGCGCCGCCCACCAGGTTGTCGCCGGTGTGGCGCACCGAGCCGTCGTCGCTGACGAGGTGGCGGAAGAAGACCACGTCCACCGGCTGCTTGTCGGCGAACAGGACGGCCGAGGCGTCGAGGTCGATCTCCCGCGTACGGGAACCGAACAACCCGCGCCGGGGAGCCGCCTGCCAGCCAAGTCCCATCCGCACCGCGGTCAGGGTGCCCCCGTCGGCCTTCTGCAGACTGATGGCCTGTCCCTTGGACATGTTGACCGTCACGCGCTGTCCCTACTCTCGTGTCTCGATCCCCGCGGCCGCCCGGTCCGCACGGCCTGCTCGAACCCTATGCACTGGGAAGGGCCCGCCAGCCGCCCGCACCGGCTTTTGTGTCGGTCTTGCAACACATCGCGCCGACACGGGCGGTGTCACGCCCGTACGGACCCGGGGGCGGCGGCCGGATCGGGGGTCAGGACAGCCCGGCCTCCTTCATCTGGCGCAGCTCCTTCTTCAACTCCCCCACCTCGTCGCGCAGCCGGGCCGCGACCTCGAACTGCAGCTCGGCGGCGGCGGCCCGCATCCGGTCGGTCATCTCCTCGATCAGCTCGGCGAGTTCGGCGGCCGGACGGTCCGTCAGCGCCCCGTCCTTGCCCGCCTTGCCGCCCTTGCCCGCCTTGTGCCCGGCGAGGGCCGGCACCGGGGCCTTCTGCCCCTTGGCCGCGCCCTTCCCGTCGGCCTTGCGGTAGCCGGTGCCCAGCAGCTCCTTGGTGTCGATCTCCTCGCGGGCGAGGGTCGCCACGATGTCGCCGATCTTCTTGCGGAGCGGCTGCGGGTCGATCCCGTTGGCCTTGTTGTAGGCGATCTGCTTCTCGCGGCGCCGGTTGGTCTCCTCGATGGCCTTCTCCATCGCCGGGGTGATCTTGTCGGCGTACATATGGACCTGGCCGGACACGTTACGCGCGGCGCGGCCGATGGTCTGGATCAGCGAGGTGCCGGAGCGCAGGAAGCCCTCCTTGTCGGCGTCGAGGATCGCCACCAGCGAGACCTCCGGCAGGTCCAGGCCCTCGCGCAGCAGGTTGATGCCGACCAGGACGTCGAACTCGCCCGCGCGCAGCTCGCGCAGCAGCTCCACGCGGCGCAGCGTGTCCACGTCGCTGTGCAGATAGCGGACCTGGATGCCCAGCTCCAGCATGTAGTCCGTGAGGTCCTCGGCCATCTTCTTGGTGAGGGTGGTGACCAGGACGCGCTCGTCCTTCTCCGTGCGCGTGCGGATCTCGTGGATCAGGTCGTCGATCTGCCCCTCGGTGGGCTTGACCACGACCTCGGGGTCGACGAGGCCGGTGGGGCGGATGATCTGCTCCACGAAGCCGTCGCCGCGCGAGAGCTCGTAGGGCCCGGGGGTGGCGGAGAGGTAGACGGTCTGGCCGGTGCGCTCCAGGAACTCCTCCCACTTCAGCGGGCGGTTGTCGAGGGCGGAGGGCAGCCGGAAGCCGTGCTCGATCAGCGTCCGCTTGCGGGAGGCGTCGCCCTCGTACATCGCGCCGATCTGCGGGACGGTGACATGGGACTCGTCGATGACCAGGAGGAAGTCCTCCGGGAAGTAGTCCAGCAGGGTGTGCGGCGGGGAGCCGGGCTCGCGGCCGTCGATGTGCAGGGAGTAGTTCTCGATGCCGGAGCAGGTGCCGATCTGGCGCATCATCTCGATGTCGTAGGTCGTCCGCATCCGCAGCCGCTGGGCCTCCAGCAGCTTGCCCTGCTTCTCCAGCCTGGCCAGGGTCTGCTCCAGCTCGGCCTCGATCCCGGCGATGGCCTTCTCCATGCGCTCGGGGCCCGCCACGTAGTGGGAGGCGGGGAAGACATACAGCTCCTGGTCGTCGCTGATGACCTCGCCGGTGAGCGGATGGAGGGTGGAGAGCGCCTCGATCTCGTCGCCGAACATCTCGATCCGGACGGCGAGCTCCTCGTAGACCGGGAAGATCTCGATGGTGTCGCCGCGGACCCGGAAGGTGCCCCGTGTGAACGCCAGGTCATTGCGCGCGTACTGGATGTCGACGAAGCGGCGCAGCAGCTGGTCGCGGTCGATCTCCTGGCCGACCTTCAGCGGCACCATGCGGTCCACGTATTCCTGCGGGGTGCCGAGGCCGTAGATGCAGGAGACGGACGCCACGACGACCACGTCACGCCGGGTGAGCAGGGAGTTCGTCGCGGAGTGGCGCAGCCGCTCGACCTCCTCGTTGATCGAGGAGTCCTTCTCGATGTAGGTGTCCGACTGCGGTACGTAAGCCTCTGGCTGGTAGTAGTCGTAGTAGGACACGAAGTACTCGACCGCGTTGTTCGGCAGGAGCTCGCGGAACTCATTGGCGAGCTGGGCGGCGAGAGTCTTGTTGGGCGCCATGACGAGCGTCGGCCGCTGGAGCTTCTCGATCATCCACGCGGTGGTCGCGGACTTTCCGGTGCCGGTCGCGCCGAGCAGGACGACATCCTGCTCACCGGCGCGGATGCGCCGCTCCAGGTCGGCGATCGCCGTCGGCTGGTCGCCACTGGGCTGGTACGGGCTGACGACCTCGAAAGGCGCCACCTTGCGTTCGATCTGGGATACGGGCCGCATGTCCCCCACGGTACGACCCACCACCGACAACGGCCGACCGGCCGAACCCGGGGCCGTGCGCGGGTGACCCCGCTCGCGCCCCGCCCGCCCGACCGGCGGGCGCGTGCTTCACTCTGTCCATCCGCGACCTATCCTCCGGGACGGCACGACTGGGACCCTCTGCCCGTCCGCGAGTCACGCGAGTCAGACGACGCGAGGAGTCCGTATGCGCATCCGCCCCGCCGCCGCCCTCACCGGCGCGCTCATCGGCATGTCCGCGCTCTTCCTCTCACCGGCGGCCGCCCAGGCCGGCCAGACCGACCACACCGGCGAGCAGTCGCACCACACCGTCACCATCGCTCACCGGGGCGCCTCCGCCTACGCCCCCGAGAACACCCTCGCCGCCGTCGACGCGGCCGACGACCTCGGCATCACCTGGGTGGAGAACGACGTCCAGCGCACCAAGGACGGCGAGCTGATCGTCATGCACGACACCACGCTGAGCCGGACCACGGACGTCGAGGAGGTCTTCCCGGACCGCGCCCCCTGGAAGATCTCCGACTTCACCCTCGACGAGATCGAGCAGCTGGACGCGGGCAGCTGGTTCGGCCCCGAGTTCGCGGGGGAGGGCGTGCCGACCCTCGAGGACTACCTCGATCGGGTGGAACACAACCACCAGAAACTCCTCGTGGAACTCAAGGCCCCCGAGCTGTATCCGGACATCGAGCGCCAGACCCTGCGCGAGCTGCGCCGAGCGGGCTGGCTGGACCGCCGCCACGTCAAGCACAAGCTGATCATCCAGAGCTTCAACGCGGGCGCCGTGAGGCAGGTGCACGACCTTCGGCCGGACGTCAAGACCGGGTTTCTGGGCACGCCCGCGATCGGCGACCTGGAGACCTACGCGGAGTTCGCCGACCAGATCAACCCGAGTTACAAGACCATCGACGCCGAGTATGTCGCCGCGGTCCATGAGGTGGACGGCGCGCACGGCCGTCCGTTCGAGGTCTACGCCTGGACGGTGAACGACGCGTCGGCGGCGGTCGACGTCGCGCGGATGGGGGTGAACGGGATCATCACCAACAACCCGGACGTCGTGCGGGACGCCCTGGAGGACGCGGGCTACGAGGTGCCGGCCGCCCCCGCGACGGCGTCGTAGCGCCGCCGCGACGGCCCCGGGGCGGGGCCCGCTCCACGGCCGCCGCCCCGCTCCGCCCACCCCGGGGCGGGGCCCGGTCCCCGGCCGCCGCCCCGCTCCGCTCGCCCCGGGACCGAGAGCGGCAGCCCTGGCACCGGCCGCGGCGCCCCGGCCCCGCCCGGCCCGGGGGAGCGCTGTCGGTCCCGGGGCCTACGCTGAAACCGTGACGATCTCTGAAGGGCCGGCGATCTCCGAAGGTCCGGCGATCTCCGAAGGTCCGGCGAAGGCGGCAGGACCGGCGAACGCCGAGGCACCGGCGGACAGGCCGGAGGCGCCGGAGGCGCGCCGTGAGGCCCGCGCCTGGTGCTGGAGCGTGGTGGACTCCCCCATCGGCCCCTTGCTGCTCGCGGCCACGGACCAGGGCCTGGCCCAGGTCGTCTTCCACGCCGACGAGGCGAGGGCGGCCGAGGCCGTCGCGCGGCTCACCGCCCGGCTCGGCACGGCCCCGGAGCCCGCCCCGGCTTCCCTGGCCGCCGCGGCCGACTCATCCTTCGGCTTTCCCGCCGGCTCACCGGTCGCCTCACCCGCCGACTCACCGGTCGGCTCGGGAGGCACGCCGCCCTGTCTGACGCACCTCGGCTCGGCCGTGCGCCAGCTGGAGCGCTATTTCACCGGTGCGCTGACCGAGTTCACCGTCCCCCTGGACTGGTCCCTCATCACCGGCTTCAACCGCCGCGTGCTGCGCGAGCTGGCCGAGCACGTCCCGTACGGCACGGTCGTCGGCTATGGGGACCTCGCCGACCGGGTCGGCGATCCGGGCGCCGCCCGGGCCGTCGGCGTGGCCATGGGCAGCAATCCGCTGCCTGTTGTCGTGCCCTGCCACCGCGTCGTCGAGAGCGGCGGCGGCATAGGCGGCTTCGGCGGCGGTCTGGAGACGAAACGCACGCTGCTGGCCCTGGAAGGGATCCTTCCGCAGCCGCTCTTCTGAGGCGGGCCGAAGCCCCTCTTGAAGAGGGAGCACGTCAAGGCCATGGACTCGACCGACGGCAGCGTCAGCACGACCTACCACTCCAGGCCGGGTGGCGCGGGTCGTCCGCGCGGACCACCACATCCGCGGTCTCCGCGGGCCGCACCTCCTCCTCGTACCGCGCGAATGCGGGCAGGGTCCACTGTGCGTCCTCGTCCGTACGGCGGGCCAGCGCGGCCGGGGACAACCGCAGATGCACGGACAGGTCGAACGGGAACCAGCGCCCCAGCAGCAGCGCGCCATGGAGCAGCAGCACCCCGCCCGGCGGCAGTTCGACGTACGGGGAGCGGGTGGCCCGGTCGGTCACCGGGTCCCACAGATCGGGGAGCACCCGCCCCGTGCCGCGCGGCGCGGGCTCCAGCGGGTCGAAGACCTCGCGCCACAGGGCGCCCGTGTCGAGCCACATGTCGTAGTACGCGTCGGCGTCCCGCCGCCCGTACTCGTAGCGCAGCGACGCCGCCCGCAGAAAGCCGCCCGCCGCGACCACCAGCACCGGCCGCCCCCGCAGCCGTAGCTCCTCCGCCAGCCGGTCCGCCAGCTCCCCGGTGCGCGCCGCCGGGGCCCCGTCGACCGCCACCCTCAGCCAGGGTCCGCCGTCCGCCGCCGCCAGACCCGCGACGCGGTCGGCGAGCGCGCCGGTCAGCCGTTCCCAGGAGATCGCTTCGAGCCGCACAGCCCCCATCATGCAGGCATGCGTGCCCGGTCCGCTCCGGCGGGCCGACCGTCCTCGGCGGGCCTTGTCTTACGGTGGGGGCTGCGGCGGATGGATGAGGTGAGGGCGATGGAAGGGGTTGTCGGGCGGCTTGCGAGAGGGTATGGAGAGCATGGCCAAGAGCGCCGAGCGCCGAGCGCCGAGCGCCGAGCGCCGAGCGCCGAGCGCCGAGCGCCGAGCGCCGAGCGCCGAGCGCCGATGAGCAGCTGACCACGCCTCCGCCTGGCGCCCCGGCCACCACCCCGGCCGCCGGCGCGTCCGCCGGCCCGCCCGCCCTCACGCCCGAGGCCAGGCCAGCACTCGCGACCGCCACCGCGACCGCGCCCCCGCGGCAGCCGCACCTGCCCGCGGCCCCGCAACCCTTCAATCCCCCGCAGCCGCCCGCGCACGGCTGCCAGCCGCTTCCCCTCCGTACGCCCGTCGGCCCGGACGCCGCGCGCTGGACGACGTTCGACGGCGAGCGGACCCTGATAGCGGTGGCCCGCACCGTCACCTCGACCATCCGCGTCCTCGACGCCCTCACCCCGGTCCTCCGCGACGACCCGCGCGTCCACGTGGTCTTCGGCTACGACCCGACCTCCGCGTTCAGCGACGGGGTCCACGACCTGCTGCGCGCCCACGGTGCGCGCGTCATGCCGTGGGACCAACTGACCCGCGTGCCCTGCGACCTGATCGTGACGGCCACCGAGAACGCGGACCTCTCCGGCACCGACGCCCCCGTCCTCGTCCTCCCCCACGGCGTGGGGTTCCACAAGCTGGTCCCCGACGCGCGCGGCCCCCACGAGCGGGTCTCCGGCCTGGTGCCGGAAGCCCTGCTGGAGCGCGCGTGGCTGACGATCTCGCACCCGGACCAGGCCGACCAGCTGGCCGCGCTCCACCCCGGCACGGTCGGCCGCACCCTCCTCGTCGGCGACCCCTGCTACGACGAACTCCTGTCCTCCCGCGGACTTCGCGCCCGCTACCGCGAGGCCCTCGGCGTCGCGGAGGGGCAGCGCCTGGTCATGGTCAGCTCCACCTGGCGCGGCCAGTCGCTCCTCGGCCGCCAACCGGACCTCCCAGCGCGGCTGCTGGCCGAACTGCCGCTGGACGAGTACCGGGTCGCGCTGGTCACCCATCCCAACGTGGCGTCGGCCCACGGCTCCTGGAGCCTGCGCGCCGGCCAGGCCTCGGCCCGGGAGGCGGGCCTGCTGCTGATCCCGCCGACCGCGGGCTGGCAGGCCACCCTCGTCGCCGCGGACGTGCTGATCGGCGACCACGGCTCGGTCACCTTCTACGGCGCCGCGCTCGCGAAACCCGTCATCCTGGCGGCCTTCGGGGACGAGTCGATGCCCGGCACCCCCATGGCCGAACTGGGCCGCGTCGCACCCCGGCTCACCGGCCCGAACAGTCCCGGCGGTCCGGAGAGCCCCGGCGGTCCGGAAAGCCCCAGCGGCCTGGGGTTGTACGAGCAGATCGAGCGCGCGATCGCCGAACACGACCCGGAACGGTTCGCCAAGATCGGCGCTGCGGCGTTCGCCGAGCCGGGCCGGGCGCTGGCCCGGCTGCGCGCCGACCTGTACGCGCTGCTGCGGCTGCCGGAACCGGCCACCCCGCCACCGCCCGTACGCGCCTTCGACGATCCGGTCCCCGAGCGCCAAGAGGTGCGCTCGGCGGTGGTCGTGACGGCCGTGGACGGCGACACCGTGACCGTACGCCGCTTTCCCGCGTCCGTGAGCGGCGCGCGAGGCGAGGCGGGCGATCGGGAGGGCGCGGACGGTGTGTACCGCCACTTGTGCTGCCAGGACCGGGAGCCGGACCGGCGGCTGGTCGAGAGCGCCTCGGTGCTCACCCGCCCCGAGCCGGCCGCCACGCCGGCCGCCGCCCTGCGGTGGGCCCGCGAGACGCTGGGCCGCTATCCGGGCAGCGTGATGGCCGCCGCCGTGACGACCGGCGGCGACTGCCTGGCCGCCCTGCGGGACGGCCGGATCGCGGAGGCGTCGGCCACCGGCCCGGTCCGCGACCCGGGCCTGCTGGCCGCCGTGGTGTACGGGTGGCTGCGCGCGGGTCGGCCGCTGGAGGGCATCGCCACCCTGCGGATGGGAGGGCGAGAGGAGGCCGTGGCCCTGCGCGCCCGCCCGACGGGCCCGCCGCACGCCTGACCTGCTCGCGACGGCCTCGGCGCGCACGCCCGCGGGTACCGGCTCGCGGACCGCCGCGCAGACCCCGGCCCGGGCCGACCAGTACCGAAGACACGCCCCGCCGCAACCAAGAGCCGGCCAACGCCGGCCTCCTACAGACCGCCGGTGGCTCCGCCCGGCGCGGGCCGTCAGCTCGTGTTCGTCTCCGCCGCTTCCAGGCGGGCGCGGAGCTCCGGGGCACGGGGGCTGCCGCCTGACTCGTGGATCTCGACCGCGCGGCGCAGATGGCGTCGCAGCGAGGCCGTGTCGCCCGTCCGGGCCGCGATGTCCGCAAGCGTCTCGAGGGCTTGGGCCTCGTAGTGCGTGGCGTTCCGATCACGCAGTGCCCGGGCCGCTTCCTCCAGGGCCTCCACCGCCTCCGCGGTGCGGCCCAGGGCTTCGTACGCGACCCCGATGGCGGCCTGGGCGCGCGCCGCCATGCGTACGTCGCCGAGCCCGCGCAGCCGCTCGTCGGCGTCGCGGAGGGTGGCGAGTCCCTCCTCGTGGCGTCCGGTCGCGCTCTGCGAGCAGCCCAGGAAGTACAGCGCGATGGCGACGCCGCGCTCCTCCCCCGCCTCGGCGCTCAGCGCGCGGGCGGCGGCGTACGCCTCGGCGGCGCGGGACGGGTCGAAACGGTCCCAGTACCGCCCGCTGAACTCCTGTACCGAGCCGCGCAGCAGGGTCAGGCGGCGGTCCTCCGGGGTGGCCGCCGCGGCCTCGTCGGAGCGGAGGATCGCGATGTCGAGCTGCTGCCTGGCCCGCTCGAACTCGCCCAGGTCCATCAGCGGTCGCGACAGGAGGGCGCGCAGGCGTGCCTCGGCCGCCGGCTGACCGTCCCGCGCGGCGGCTTCGGCGCCCAGCTCGCCGGATTCGATCCAGTCGGCCAGGTGGCGGTGGTGGAGATACAGCGCGGTGAGGGCCTCGGCGAGCTGCCAGGTCTGCCGGTCCATGCCGCCGTGGGCGGCCGCCGCGCGCAGTACGGCGAGGGCGTCGGCGCGCTCGGCCTCGAGCCAGGCCAGCGCCGCCTCCCTGCCGTCCCCCTCGCCCCCGCTCCGGTTCCGGTCGAACGGGTCGGGGCCCGCCCGCCGCATCCGCTCCTCGTGGTCGGCGATCCGCAGCCGCCGACCCATGATCGCCCGGTCGGCGAAGGCGGCCCCGGTCAGCTGGTATTCCATGGCGCGCGCCAGGGCGGCCTCCCGCTCCTCCCCGCCGGCCAGGTCCCGGGCGTGCAGCCGCACGAGGTCGTGGAGGCGGTAGCGGCCGTCCTCGCCGACGTCGAGCAGGGACGCCCGTTCCAGGGCGTCCAGCAGCGGGGTCACGGCGGAGGCGGGCAGCCCGCCGACGGCCGCGGCGCCGCCGGTGTCGAAGCTGCGGCCCGGGCAGGCGCCCAGCAGCCGGTACAGGCGGGCAACGTCCTGGGGGAGGTCGCGGTAGGCGACGGTGAAGACGGCGGACACGGTGTGCTCCTCCCCGGGGCGCGAGTCACCCATGCGCGGTCCGCCCATGCCCCGCTCCCCCGTCATGCTCAGGCCCGCCAGCCGGCGGTTCTCGTCGGCCAGCTCCGCCGCCAGCGCCGACAGCGTCAGCCGCCGGTGGACGGCCAGTCGGGCGGCGACCACGTAGAGCGCCACGGGCAGCCCGCCGCACCACTCCACCAGCCGCGCCGCGGCCTCCGGCTCGGCCCGTACGCGGTCCTCGCCGCACAGCCGGGCGAGCAGCCGCCTCCCGCTGTCGGCGCTCAGCGGCTCCACGGGCAGCAGCCGGGCGCCGTCCCACACCAGCTCGCCGAGCCGGTCCCGGCTGGTGGCCAGGACGACGCTGCCGGGCGCGTTGGGGATCAGCGCCCGGACCTGGGCGGGCTCGCTCACCTCGTCGAGGACGACCACGACCCGGCGCTCGGCGCTGTGGCTGCGGTAGTGGGCGGTCAGCTCGGCCAGGTCGCCGGACAGATACTCCTCGGCGACGCCGATGGAGCGCAGACAGTGGCGCAGCCCTTCGGAGACATCGCCTCCGGCCGCGCCTTCGCGGCGCAGCCTGGCGAAGTCCACGTACAGCTGGCCGCCGGGGAAGCGGTCCCGGGCGCGTTCCACCCAGCGCCGTACGGTGGCCCGCTTGCCGACGCCCGGAAGGCCGCTGAGCAGGGCGATCCGCGGTGACCCGGCGCCCCCGGGGCCGCCGGACCCGTCCGGCCCACCCGGCGCTCCCGCCCCGTTCCGTCCGTCCGGTTCGCCCAGTCCGCTCGGTGCGCCCAGTCCGTCCGGTGCGTCCGGTGCGTCCGGTACGTCGGGGGTCAGCCAGCCGTCCAGCTCCGCCAGCTCGGCCGTGCGGTTCACGAACGACGCCGTGCCCGCGGGCACCTGCCGCGGCACCCGCGCCGGGGGCCGGGCGGGCGGAGCCTGATAGTGGAAGTGCACGTCGCCGTGCAGCTGCCCGGCCTGTACGACGGGGCCGTGGACGGTGCCGGAGACCTCGTTCCCCACCGTGGCCCCTGCCGCGGGCCCCGCAGCAGCCCCCGCGGCGGGTCGTACGGCCGCCCCCGGCGCCCCCGGCGCGTCGCAGCCCTCCCGGTCCCGGTCATCGGCCCCACCGCCAGCGGCCCTTGACACCTCGTCGCCCCCTGATCGCTCCGCGCATCCGGAGGAGTCACGCTACTGGACGCGAGCGTAGGATCCGGTCATCTCATCCGGAGGAGTCCTCACCATGTCGTCCCAGATAGCGCTGTTGCGCGGCATCAATGTCAGCGGCCACAACAAGTTCCCGATGGCGCGCCAGCGCGAGCTGATGCGGGACCTGGGCTTCGAGGACGTCACCGTCCATCTGCAGACCGGCAACATCGTCTTCGCCGACCCCGGCACCCCGCCCGAGCAGACCGCCCGTACGATCACCGACCGCATCTCGGCCGACCTCGGGCTGACGGTGCCGGTGATCGTCCGTACCCGGGACGAGCTGGCCGCCGCCGTCGAGGCGAATCCGTACCCCGAGGCCGCGGCCGAGCCCAAGACGCTGCACGTGGTGTTCCTGTCGGCCGCGCCGGCCGACCCGGCCGCGCTGGAGGCCGTGGACCCGGCCCCGTACGCCCCGGACGAGTTCCGACTGTCCGGGCGGGAGATCTATCTGCGCACGCCAGGCGGCATCGGCCGCTCCAAGCTGGCGGAGAAGGTCACCCGGGTGCGGCTCGGCGTGACGGCGACGGCCCGCAACTGGAACACGGTCACCAAGCTGCTGGCGCTGGCCGACGCCTGACCCGCCCCACCCCCGGCCCCCGGCCCCGGCCCCCGGCGTCCGCCTCGGCCCAGGCAGGAGCCCGCCGCGCCGCTCAGCTCCAGCCGTAGCGCTGCCTCAGCCGGGCCACGACCCGGTCGAAGCGCGGCCGGTCCAGCGCGCAGGCCTCCCGGCGCATGCCCTCCGGGTGCACCCGTAGCACCCGGTCGAGGTCCACCCACGAGTCGCGCCCGGCCCGGTCCCAGGGCCCCGCCCCGATGGCCACCCACTCGCGGTCGCCGTCGTGCCGCTTGCTGGACAGCTGTACGGCCAGCAGCGTCCCGCCGCGCTCCCGGGCGACGACGAGCACCGGCCGGTCCTTGCCCCGGCCGTCCATCTCCTCGTACGGCACCCAGGTCCAGACGATCTCCCCCGGGTCCGGGTCGCCGTCCGGGTCCGGCGCGTACTGCGTGCGGACGCGGCCGACCTGGCGCGGCCGCGCCTCCACGGTGGCGGCGGGGCCCGTGCTGCCCGGCAGCGGGGCGGCGCCGCCGGGCTCGTTGAATGGCGTGATCACGGCGCACACGTTAGTCCGTCCGTGGTTCCGGGTGGCGTGTGAGGGGCCGCTCAGGTGGCAAGCCGACGTAGTGATGCCTGTGTGACTCCTGATGCGGGAAGGGGCAGAACGTGCCAGATGTTCTCGACCCAGTGGCGGACCTCGTCAAACGGCGGAAAGACCCGGTGGTCGTGCAGACGCTGCGCTCCACGGCCGCCGCGACCATCGCGTATGTCGTCGCCCTGCGGCTGAGCAGCGAGCCGGCCCCGCTCACCGCCCCGCTCACCGCCCTGCTGGTGGTGCAGGTCACCCTCTACGCCACCATCACCACCGGCATCCGCCGGGTGAACTCCGTGGTCGTCGGCGTGATGATCGCGATCGGGTTCAGCGCGCTGGTGGGGCTGACCTGGTGGAGCCTGGGACTGATCATCCTGGTCGCGCTGACCGTCGGCCACTTCGTACGGGTCAGCGAGTTCGTCGCCGAGGTGGCGATCAGCGCGATGCTGGTCCTCGGCGTGACCCGGGTCGCGAACACGGCCTGGGACCGGGTGCTGGAGACCCTGATCGGCGCCGGGGTGGGGCTGGCCTTCAACCTGCTGTTCGCCCCGCCGGTGTGGGTGGAGACCGCCGGCGAGTCCATCGAGGACCTCGCCCGCCGCATGCGCCGGCTGCTGCTCCACATCGGCGAGGAGCTGGGCGGCCACACCCCTGTCGAGCGCGCCGCCGCCCGGCTCCACGAGGCCCGTCGCCTCGACCAGGACATCGCCCAGGTGGACGCCGCCCTCCGGCAGGCGGAGGACAGCCTGCGGCTCAACCCACGCGTCAAGGAGGGGCTGCTCTACCGCGTCGTGCTGCGCACCGGCCTGGACACCCTGGAGATCTGCATGGTCGTCCTGCGCGTCCTGGCCCGCACCCTCACCGACCTCGCCAAGAAACGGACCGACGAGCCGCTGTTCCCCTCCGACGTGGCGACCGCCCTGGAGGACCTCTTCGTCCACCTGGCCGCGGCCGTCGAGAGCTTCGCCGTCCTGGTCACCACCCAGGTCAGCGCGAACGCCGAGGAGGCCGAGACCCGGCTGGCCAGCGAGCTCGTCAAGGCCCACGCGAGCCGCGACGTCGTCGCCCACACCCTCCTCGAACGGGTGCAGCAGCACCCGCGCCAGTGGCAGCTCCAGGGCGCCCTGCTCGCCGAGATCGACCGGATCCTCGACGAGCTGGACATGGAACAGCGCTCCATGCGCCTGATGGAAGAACTCGACCGCAGCGCCCGCGAGCAGCGCGAGCGCTACCCCTTCCTGCACAAGATCCAGCGCTGGCTCCGCGGCGACCGCGCGGAGCGGCCCGGCGCGGCCTGACCGGCCGTGCCGGGCCCGCCCCGCCGCAAAATCGGTGGCCGGTCCGCTCGCCCACGCCCCACAGTGGTGGCACACCACACAACGAGGGACGGGGGACCCGAGCATGTCGACGCTGCGCGTCACCGCCGAGCGGCTGACCATCCATGAGCACCCGAACGCCGACGCGCTGGAGCTGGCGCAGGTGGGGCTGTACCGGGCCGTGGTGGCCAAGGGAGCCTTCCGGTCGGGTGAGTTCGCCGTGTACGTGCCGGAGCAGGCGGTGCTGCCCACGGAACTGATCGGCGAACTGGGGCTGACCGGCAAGCTGGCGGGGGCCGGGCACAACCGGGTCAAGGCGATCCGGCTGCGCGGGGAGCTGTCCCAGGGGCTGGTGTGCCGCCCGCGGGCGCTGGCGGAGGTGGACCTGGAGCGGGCGGCCCGCGAGGGCGTGGACTTCGCCGAGCGGCTCGGGATCGTCAAGTGGGTGCCGCCGGTGCCGATCTCGATGAGCGGGGACGTGGAGCCCTCGCCGGATCTGCTGCCGTGGATCGACATCGAGAACCTCAAGCGCTACCCGGACGTGTTCGAGGACGGGGAGCCCGTCGCGGTCACCGAGAAGCTGCACGGGACGGCGTGCTGCCTGACGTACTGCGCGGACGGCGGGGAGGTGCGCGTGACGTCGAAGGGCCTGGGGGCCCAGCGGCTGGCGCTGGTGCAGGACGAGAAGAACCTCTACTGGCGTGCCGTGCGCGGGCACGGCGTGCCCGCCGTGGCGGCGCGGGTGGCCGCCGAGCTGGGTGCGGCGCGGGTCGGGATCTTCGGCGAGGTGTACGGGGACGGGGTGCAGGACCTCGGGTACGGGACCGACAGCCGGCGCGGGGTCCCCGGGTACGCCGTGTTCGACGTCGCGGTGGACGTCGGCGGGCGGGTGCGCTGGCTGGATCCGGAGGAGATGGCGAAGGCACTGGACGGCCGGCTGCCGGTGGTCCCGACGCTGTACGCCGGGCCGTACGACGCCGGGCGGGTGCTGGAACTGGCCGAGGGGCGCGAGACCGTCTCCGGCACCGGGCTGCACATCAGGGAGGGGGTGGTGGTGCGGGCGACGAGCGACCGGTACAGCCCGGTGCTCGGCGGACGGGCCATCGCCAAGGTGGTCAGCGGCGCGTATCTGACGCGCAAGGGCGGCACCGAGTACGAGTGACATCCTCCACCCCGTGAACGGGGCGGCCCTGGAGAGGGAGCGGGCCCGGGGGCGTAGCCTGCCCCCGAGCCCTGGGATGCCGCCCAATTGCGCACGCCGGATCGGTTGAGGGCACGGGTCAGTCATCACGTCGTCGTGTTCTACCTTTGAACTACCACGCATCGGAGAAGAAGCTGCGCGGGCCGGAGTTGAACCGGCATCCGACGACCCAGGCCCGGGCCCGGTCGATACGGCGATCGGCGGCGAATGCTGAGTCTGGAGCGAGAGTCTGAGATTGATCGCGGTCTGCCTCTACCGGACTTGGGCCATCCCGGCTCGTGGATGAGCGCCGGGAGGAGGATTCGAACCTCCACTGACGACCGCGCCGTCACGACAAGCTTCAGCTTCAGCTTGCGCTCCTCGCGCACCCCGTCCGCGCTCGGGCGGACGGGGAGTTCATCACGCTACCCGAAGAGGTAGCCGAAGACCACGTCGCCGACGCGCTGCTCGGTGGCCTCCACGCCGTTGGCCTCCTCGCGGGCGAACTTGACCGCTTGCTGGAGCTTGGCGACGCGGTCGAGGAGTTCGTTGACGCGGCGGGCGGGGAGGGCGCCGGAGAACTTGACGGTGGTCCAGTAGCCGACCGGGACGTCCTCGTAATAGACCTCGACCTGGGCCGGGTGCTTGTCCGTGGCCTCCGCCTTGACGTGGTTGCGGGGGACCTTCTTGGTGCGGAGGGTGCGGACCGGCTCGGTCTTCCAGGAGTCCGTGGAGGGGTCGAGCGACCAGGACTCGGCGGCGTCGAGGACGGGCAGCTTGCGGACGAAGGCGTTGAGGTCGGTCAGCTGCTTCTCGAGGAAGAGGAGGTAGGAGACCGGCACATCGCGCAGGAGGGTGCGGCCCTCGACCGTCACGTCCGCCTTCGCCGTGCAGTTCGACCAGTCCTTGGTGGCGGTGACGTCGAAGAGGCGGGTCAGGACGGCCGCGGTGTCGCGGAGCACGTCCTCGGCCTTGACCTGCACCCGGGTGGACTCGGGCGGCAGCTGCTCGCCTTCCTCGTCCTTCGGCTGGTACGTACGGGATATGCCGGCCAGCAGGGCCGGCTTCTGCAGTCCGTGGTGGGCTGCCGTCAGGTCCTGCTGCGACTTGGACTTGACGCCCTTCTCCACGGCGATGATCTGGTTGAGTTTCGCCACCCCCGCACCGTAACAGGCGGGTGTGACAGCGCTCGAACGGATTGGCGCTCGAGTGGATCGGTGCCCGAGTGGGTGGTCCGGCGGCCCGTTCAGTAGAGCGGGTAGCGCGAGTCCGGGAAGATCCTGCCGTCGTACTCGTACATCTCGATCGACTGGTGGAACACGGAGGAGAAGTCGTCCGCGACTTCGGCGATGGTGCCCCGGCCCTCGATCCGCGTCAGCCACATCGGGGGCAGGCGGAGGTCGCCGTAGTGGGCGCCCAGCAGATTGCCGCAGATGGAGCCCGTCGAGTCGCTGTCGCCCGAGTGGTTCACGGACAGCAGCAGGGCTCTCTGGAGGGGGGTGCGCCGCCACTTCGGGTCGTAGCCGATGCCGCCGCCCTTGTTGTAGAGGCCGGGCCGCGGCGTCGCGTGGGCGAGGGCGCTGTAGACCGCGATGGCCAGGGCCTCCTCGGCGATCCAGCCGCCGCCGAGCGTTTCGGTCTTCTCCGCGCTGGGCTCCCCCTCCGCCGCCAGGGCGACGGCCTTGCGCAGGGCGGCGCTGGTCTCCTCGTGTCCCGGGTAGCGGGCCAGCAGTTCGAGGGTGCGCAGGACGGAGCCTTCCATGGAGTCGCCCTCGACGAGGTGGGCGATCATGGCGGCCAGGGCGCCCGCCGCGTACGAGCCGGTGGGGTGGCCGTGGGTGATCCGGGCGCAGCGGGCGGCGAGTTCGAAGCAGTCGCGCGCGCTCGCGCCCGTGAGGCCGAAGGGGGCGGAGCGCATCACGGTGCCGCAGCCCTTGGAGCCGGTGTTCACCGGGCCGGGGGTGCCGTCGAGCGGGTCGGAGTGGGTGGGGATGTGGTCGTGTTCGAGGCCGGACAGGCAGGCGTTGCCGGGGGCGCGGCGGGCGTACAGCCACGGCTGTTCGCGCAGCCAGCCGGAGCGGACGAGGTCGTGCTCCTCGCGGGCGGGGGGCGGCGCGGGGTGGGTCTGGGTCTCGAGCCAGCGCAGGTAGGCGTTGCGCACGATGGCGATCTCGGCGCCGCCGATGCCCTTGAGGGAGGCCCTGGCGCAGGCCCGTATCAGCCCCTCCGCGGTGAACAGGGTCATCTGGGTGTCGTCGGTGATCCGGCCGGTGACGCCGTCGGAGTCCGGGACGAGAGCGGTGATCCCGTCCGGCCCGTAGGTCTCGCGGATCCGGCTCAGGGACAGGAACTCGATCGGGTTGCCCAGGGCGTCGCCGATCGCTCCCCCGAGCAGGCAGCCGCGGATGCGGGCCCTCCGGGCGGCCGTCTCGTCCCATGACTCGCGGATCATCGCGCGGCTCCTCAGGAGGTAGTGCTGACGTGCTCAGGCCATGCTCCCAGATGGCGGCGGGCCGGATGGCGGGCGGGGCGGCAGGCCCGATGGCTGCGGTCCGGAGGGCGGGCGGGCCCGATGGCGGCAGGCCGGTCGGCGCGGAGGGTGCGGGGGTGCCGGGGGACGCGGCGGTAGATTCGAAGTGGGAGATGGTGCGCCATGCCGAGCCGGATGATCCGTACGGGCGACGAGCCGCTGCACGCGCGCAGCCCGCTGCGCATGCGGTGCGCGCTGGCCCTGTGGGGGCTGGCCTGGACCGTCGCGGGCACGGTGGCGTTCTGGCTGGCCCACCGTCCCGGTTGGGCCGCCGTCTGCGGGGTGCTCGCCGCCGTCACCCTCACCGATCTGGTGCTGGTCCTCCGGCACATCCGGCAGGGGCCGCACTACCAGCCCGGGCGGGACGTGCCGCCGTACGCGCCGGTGCGCGGCCCGTATCCGACGGGCCCGCGGCGAGTGAGACGGGTCAGCCGTTTTCGCCGAAGCGCGCGGCCTTGACGAAGTCGGGGCGCGGGTCGAGGGCAGCCGCCAGGCGGAAGTGGCGGGTGGCCTCGGCGGGGCGATTGGCGCGCTCCAGGGTGCGGCCGAGGGCGAAGTGGGCGAAGGCGTTGTCCGGTTCCCGCTCCAGGACGAGCTGGAACTCCAGCTCCGCGGCCCTGAGCTGCGCCGCGCCGAAGAAGGCGCGGGCCCGCAGCAGCCGGGCGGCGGTGTTCTCGGGGTGGGCGGTGATGACCGAATCGAGCAGCTTCACGGCGCCGCGCGGGTCGCGGGCGGCCAGCAGTTGCTCGGCCGCGCGGTAGTCGATGACATGGGTCTCGGGCGTGGGCTCGGGCACGACCGTTTCCTTCCCGGAACGCGCTGACGATCACCATCGCTGCGAGATGATCGTCGGACGAGGTGATCGCTGGTACGGGTCTTCAACAATGCCGCCGCACGGCGCATTCCCGCCGGAGGCCGACAGAGCCGGGGCCCGGGGTCAGCCGTCGCTGCCCGCGGTCCCGGGGTCAGCCGTCGCGGGTCCCGGGGTCGGCCGTCGCGCTGCCCGTGCCGTCCGCCATCCGCTCGGACAGCTCCGCCCAGACCTTTCTGACCTGCGGTTCCAGCTCCTCCAGCGGCCCGTTGTTGTCGATCACGACATCGGCGACGGCCAGCCGCTGCTCGCGCGTCGCCTGGGCCGCCATCCGGGCCCGGGCCTCGTCCTCCGTCATGCCGCGCAGCCTGACCAGCCGGTCGAGCTGGGTCTCGGGCGCGGCGTCGACGACGAGCACCAGGTCGTACAGGGGCGCCAGGCCGTTTTCGGTGAGGAGGGGCACGTCGTGGACCACGATGGAGTCCGGCCCGGCGGCCGCCTCCAGCTCGGCGGAGCGGGCGCGGACCAGGGGGTGCACGATCGCGTTCAGGGCGCGCAGCCGCTCCGGGTCGGCGAAGACGATGCCGCCGAGCTTGGGGCGGTCCAGGGCGCCGTCGGGAGCGAGGACGCCAGGGCCGAACTCGGCGACGACGGCCGCGAGTCCGGGGGTGCCGGGCTCGACCACCTCCCGGGCGATCCGGTCGGAGTCGATCAGCACCGCTCCGTACGAGGACAGCAAGCGCGACACCTCGCTCTTGCCCGCACCGATTCCGCCCGTGAGCCCCAGCCTCAGCATGGGGTCAGCCTAGACGAGCGCTCCCCCGGCCTCCCCGGGCGCTCCGCGACTTTCCTACGCGCTGCCGTCGCCCTCCCGTTCCGCGAGGAAGCGCTCGAACTCGGCCCCCAGCTCGTCCGCGGAGGGCAGCTCGACCGGCTCGGCGACCAGGCTGCCGCGGCTCTCCGCCCCGGCCACCGCGTCGTACTGGTGCTCCAGGCCGCGGACGAGGGCGACGAGGTCCTCGTCCCCCTCCGAGATCTGCCGCTCGATCTCCTCCTGGGTCTTGAGCGCCTCGTTGCGCAGCGCGTGGGCCGCTCCGGGCAGCACCAGGCCGGTGGCCGCGGTGATCGCCTCCAGCGCGGTGAGCGCCGCGTCGGGGTAGGCGGAGCGGGCGAGGTAGTGCGGGACGTGGGCGGCGACGCCGAGCACGTCGTGGCCGGCCTCGGCGAGCCGGTACTCGATGAGGGACTCGGCGCTGCCGGGCACCTGGGCCTCGTCGAAGTAGCCCCGGTGGCCGGGCATCAGGTCGGTGCGGTTGCCGTGCGGGGTGATGCCGACGGGGCGGGTGTGCGGCACGCCCATGGGGATCCCGTGGAAGTTCACCGACAGCCGCACCCCGAGCCGCTCGATCAGCTGGCGCACGGCGGCCGCGAAGCGCTCCCATTCCACGTCCGGCTCGGGCCCGGAGAGCAGCAGGAAGGGGGCGGCGGTCGCGTCGCGCAGCAGGCGCAGCTCGATCGCGGGGGTCTCGTAGTCGGTCCAGCGGTCGCGCTTGAAGGTCAGCAGGGGGCGGCGCGCCCGGTAGTCGACGAGGCGGTCGTGGTCGAAGCGGGCGACGACCTGGTTCGGCAGCCCGCCGAGCAACCGGCGCACGATCTGGTCGCCGGTCTCACCGGCGTCGATGTAGCCGTCGAAGTGGTAGAGCAGCACCACCCCGGCCGAGTCCCGGGAGGTTATCGCGTCGACTTCCGCGAGTCCGCTCGGCTCCCACGCGTACAAATCCTGCGGATCTAGCACTGTGACCGCTCCTCCTTGTGTTCCGCTCGGGGAACGTCGGGCGGGGGCGCGGCATTCCCGGGCCCCGTCCTCGTCTTCACGACATGCGCGCGATCGATCACTTCAGGACAGTACGCCGCGGGGCGCGGCGCGCGTGGCGGGAGTGCAGGATGCCCGTTCCGTACGGCACTTGGCGCCGTGGTTCCTCCGGCCGCGCGGGCCGGAGCGCCGCTCCCCCGCTCACTGGGCGTCAGCTGGGCGGCGGGGGGCCGCTGCCGGCCGTCCGGACGCAGGCCGGATGCGTGTCATGGGCGGTCTCCGAGGGGTTGACGCGCCCCTGCAGCGCGCTTAACTTCGCGATCCGTCAGAGGTTCACGCCGTCGTCTCACGTTCAGTCACCAGAACTCCTACGCGTCACGAAGGTGCCACCCCTGACCACGGCAGGAAGGCGGAACCCCCATGCACTCCCGCACCCCCTCCCGCACCCGCAGCCTCATCGCCGCGCCCGCCGCCGGAATCCTCGCCGTCGGCGGGCTGGTCGCCGCCGGGGCGGCCGCCGAGGACGGCCACGAGAGCACCGCCGCACGGCCGATCCAGGTCTCCGACACCACCCAGCTCGAGAGCGCCCTCGCGGCCGCCAGGCCCGGCGACACCATCGAGCTGGCCGACGGCAGATACCGCGGCGGCCTGGTGATCACCGCCTCCGGCACCGCGGACGCCCGGATCACGCTCACCGGCTCCCCACGAGCGGTGCTCACGGCACGCGACGGCGCCGCGTACGGCCTGCGGCTGGACGGCGCCTCGTACTGGACGGTGCGGGGCATCACGATCGCCGGCGGCCGCGAGGGCGTCGTGATCGACCGGGCAGAGAGCGTCACGGTCGACTCCGTCACGGTACGGCGCCCCGGGCATGCGTGAGGCCCGCTCTCCAAGGAGAGCGGGCCTCACGTCGGGCCTTGTCAGCCGCTGGTCAGCCCGTCAGCCGGAGCCGACGCGGCCGATCCTCAGCTCTGGCCGCCGGCCAGCTTCTCGCGAAGCGCGGCCAGCGCCTCGTCCGAGGCAAGGGCGCCGGAGTTGTCGGCCGACTCCGAGGAGTACGAACCGCCGGACGCCTGGCCACCCTGCGCCGGGGCGGCGCCGCCCGCCTCGGCAGCGGCCTGCTCGTCCGCCTCGCGGGACTTGATGACCTGCGCCTGGTGCTGCTCGAAGCGCTGCTGCGCCTCGGCGTACTGGCGCTCCCACTCCTCGCGCTGCTTCTCGTAGCCCTCGAGCCAGTCGTTGGCCTCGGGGTCGAAGCCCTCGGGGTAGATGTAGTTGCCCTGGTCGTCGTAGGACGCGGCCATGCCGTACAGGGTCGGGTCGAACTCGACCGCGGACGGGTCGGCACCGAAGGACTCGTTGGCCTGCTTCAGCGAGAGGCTGATGCGGCGGCGCTCGAGGTCGATGTCGATGACCTTGACGAAGATCTCGTCGTTGACCTGGACGACCTGCTCCGGGATCTCCACGTGGCGCTCGGCCAGCTCGGAGATGTGGACCAGGCCCTCGATGCCCTCGTCCACGCGGACGAACGCACCGAACGGAACCAGCTTGGTGACCTTACCCGGGACGACCTGGCCGATCTGGTGGGTCCGGGCGAACTGCTGCCACGGGTCTTCCTGGGTCGCCTTGAGCGACAGGGACACGCGCTCGCGGTCCATGTCGACGTCCAGGACCTCGACCGTGACCTCCTGGCCGACCTCGACGACCTCGGACGGGTGGTCGATGTGCTTCCAGGACAGCTCGGAGACGTGGACCAGACCGTCCACGCCGCCCAGGTCCACGAAGGCGCCGAAGTTGACGATGGAGGAGACGACGCCGGAGCGCACCTGACCCTTCTGGAGGGTGGTGAGGAAGGTCTGGCGGACCTCGCTCTGGGTCTGCTCCAGCCAGGCACGGCGGGACAGGACCACGTTGTTGCGGTTCTTGTCCAGCTCGATGATCTTGGCCTCGAGCTCCTTGCCCACGTAGGGCTGAAGGTCGCGGACGCGGCGCATCTCCACCAGGGAGGCGGGGAGGAAGCCACGGAGGCCGATGTCGAGGATGAGACCACCCTTGACGACCTCGATGACGGTACCGGTGACGATGCCGTCCTCTTCCTTGATCTTCTCGATGGTGCCCCAGGCACGCTCGTACTGGGCGCGCTTCTTCGAGAGGATCAGGCGGCCTTCCTTGTCCTCCTTCTGGAGAACAAGGGCCTCGATCTCGTCGCCGACGGCCACGACCTCGTTCGGGTCGACGTCGTGCTTGATCGAAAGCTCACGGGAAGGAATGACGCCTTCGGTCTTGTAACCGATGTCGAGCAGGACCTCGTCCCGGTCGACCTTCACGATGACGCCGTCGACGATGTCGCCGTCGTTGAAGTACTTGATCGTCTCGTCGATCGCGGCGAGGAAGGCTTCCTCGGAACCGATGTCGTTTACCGCCACCTGCGGGGTGGTGCGGGTTGCCTCGGTGCTGCTCGTCATGTGGGAAAGGGCTCCGGTACGGACATGAAGTCGTAGGTACTGCTACGCCGGGGACCCGTATCGCACTGCAGAAGCCGGACAGCCTCGGAGGCGTTGATCTCTTCCCGAGGGATCGAAAAGCGCCTCGGTGACCGAGGGACTACAACAGGTGCGAGCGCGGCCTGCTCCGTCTGAGGCGCGCAGGCCCGCAGCGCAACTTGTAGCATACGGGGGCAGCCGGGCAGGGTCAATGCACGAAGAGCACACGCGGGACATTCAGCCCCAAACCCGGCACATCGCACGGTCCGTGCTGCGACGCGGAGTCCAGCCGTTCCCCACAGCCACAGGTCGATACAGAGAGTACGACGACGCGCCCGATGGTCCAAGAACACATGCCTCGTGCAACCGACGACCCCGCCGAGCCCATGGCCGGCGACCCCGAGGAACCCGCGGCCACCCGGCGCACCGCCGACGCCGCGGAGAGCAGCAGGGCCAACCGCGGCTGGTGGGACCGCAACGCGGACGAGTACCAGGAGGAGCACGGCGGCTTCCTGGGCGACGACCGCTTCGTCTGGGGCCCCGAGGGGCTCGACGAGGCCGAGGCCGGTCTGCTCGGGCCGGCGGACGCCCTCAGGGGGCTGGCCGTCCTGGAGGTCGGGGCGGGCGCGGCGCAGTGCTCGCGCTGGCTGGCGGCGCGGGGGGCACGGCCGGTGGCGCTCGACATCTCGCACCGGCAGCTGTGGCACGCGCTGCGGAGGGACTCCGAAGCGGGTGCGGCTGTCTCGGCAGGCGCGGCTGTCTCGGGGGGCGCGGCTGTCTCGGGAGGCGCGGAGGGCGCGGCTGTCTCGGGAGGCGCGGAGGGCTCGGCCGGCACGGGGGGCTCGGGGACGGTCGCGCTCGTCCAGGCCGACGCCACGGCGCTCCCCTTCAGGGACGGCTCCTTCGACCTCGCCTGCTCCGCGTACGGGGCGATCCCCTTCGTCGCCGACCCGGTGCGGGTCATGCGCGAGGTGCACCGGGTGCTGCGACCGGGCGCGCGCTGGGTGTTCTCGGTGACGCATCCGATCCGGTGGGCCTTCCCGGACGAACCCGGCCCCGAGGGGCTGAGCGTCGCCGCCTCCTACTTCGACCGCACGCCCTACGTCGAGCAGGACGAAACGGGCCGGGCCGTCTATGTGGAGCACCACCGCACCCTGGGCGACCGGGTGCGGGACGTGGTGGCCGGGGGCTTCCGGCTACTCGACCTCGTGGAACCGGAATGGCCCGCCTGGAACGACCAGGAGTGGGGCGGCTGGTCCCCGCTGCGCGGGAATCTGATCCCGGGGACGGCGATCTTCGTGTGCGAACGGGACTGATGCCGGGGCGGCGGAACGGGGGCGTCCGGGCGGCGGCGCAGGCTCGGCCGGCTGACAGGATGTTCGGATGACCAGCCGCCCCACACCCCGCGCCGACGCGCTCGACGCGCTTCCCGTACGCGACGCCGTCCCCGCCCTGCTGCGCGCGCTGGAGGACCGGGGCGTGGCGGTGCTGTGCGCCCCGCCCGGGACCGGCAAGACGACGCTGGTGCCCCTGGCGCTCGCCGGGGCGGTGGGACCCTCCGGCCGGCCCCCGCGGCGGGTGCTGGTCGCCGAGCCGCGGCGGATCGCGGCGCGGGCCGCCGCGCGGCGGATGGCGTGGCTGCTGGGCGAGGAGGCGGTGGGCGGCCGGGTCGGCTTCACGGTGCGCGGGGAGCGGCGGGTGGGCCGCGAGACCGTCGTGGAGGTGGTCACCACCGGCGTGCTGCTGCAGCGGCTGCAGCGCGACCCCGAGCTCGCCGGGATCGACGCGGTGGTGCTCGACGAGTGCCACGAACGGCACCTGGACGCCGATACGGCGGCCGCCTTCCTGCTGGACGTACGGGCCACCCTGCGGCCCGACCTGTGGCTGATCGCGGCGTCCGCGACCACGGACGCGGAGGGCTGGGCCCGGCTGCTGGGCCACGGCGGGCAAGGCGGCGGGCCGGCGCCGGTGGTGTCCGCCGAGGGGGTGTCGCATCCGGTGGAGGTGGTGTGGGCACCGCCGGAGCGCCCCGTCCGCCCGCCGCACGGCACCCGGGTGGACCCCGCCCTCCTCGACCACGTCGCGGCGGTGGTGCGGCGGGCGCTGCGCGAGCGGGAGGGGGACGTGCTGTGCTTCCTGCCGGGCGTCGGGGAGATCGCGCGGGTCGCGGGGCTGCTCGGCGCGGCCGGCGCGGAGGTGCTCCAGGTCCACGGGCGCGCGCCGGCCGCCGCGCAGGACGCGGTGCTGGCGGGCGCGGCGGGGCCGGCGGCGCGGCGGCGGGTGGTGCTGGCCACCTCGGTCGCCGAGTCCAGCCTGACCGTGCCGGGGGTACGGGTCGTCGTGGACTGCGGTCTCGCGCGGGAGCCGCGGATGGACCACGCGCGGGGGCTGAGCGCGCTGACGACCGTACGCGCGTCGCGGGCCGCGGCCCGGCAGCGGGCGGGCCGCGCCGGGCGTGAGGCGCCGGGCACCGTCTACCGCTGCTGGCCGGAGGCGGAGGACGCCCGGCTGCCGCGCTTCCCGTCCCCGGAGATCGCTGTGGCGGACCTGACGGCCTTCGCGCTGCAGGCCGCCTGCTGGGGCGACCCCGACGCCTCCGGCTTGGCGCTGCTCGACCCGCCGCCGGGCGGGGCGATGACCGCCGCGCGCGAGGTGCTGACCGCGATCGGCGCCGTGGACGGATCCCGGCGACCCACGGACCGGGGCACCCGGATGGCCCGGCTGGGGCTCCACCCGAGGCTCGCGCGCGCCCTGCTGGACGGCGCGCGCGAGGTCGGCGCGCGCCGGGCGGCCGAGGCGGTGGCGCTGCTCAGCGAGGAACCGCCCCGGGAGTACGGCGACGACCTGGCCGCCGCCTGGCGCACCGCCCGGCGCGGCACCGACGCGTACAGCGCCCGCTGGCGCCAAGAGGCACGCCGCCTGGAGAGCGCGGTGAGCGCGATAAGCGCGTCGCGCCCCTCCGCCCACCCGGCGCACGCCCCTGGCTCGACCACGCCGCCGGGCGCCACGCCGAGCGGGGGTGCGCCGGCGGTGGCGGGCGACCCGGCGCCCGCCTCCCAGCCAGGACCGGCGGAATCAGGGGGCGGGCGCGGGGCGCGGGGTGGCTTCGGCGACGACGCCGTCGTCGGGCTGGTGGCCGCGTTGGCGTTTCCGGAGCGGGTGGCGCGGCGGCGCGGGGAGAGGTCGTATCTCATGGCTTCCGGCACCGGCGCGGAGCTCGGTGAGGGGTCCCGGCTGCGGGACGCGCCGTGGCTGGCGGTGGCGGTCGCGGACCGGCCCGTCTCGGCGGCGTCGGCGCGGGTGCGGCTCGCGGCCGTGGTGGACGAGGAGACGGCTCGTACCGCGGCGTCGGCGCTGTACCAGCGGGGCGAGGAGGTGCGCTGGTCCGGCGGGGACGTGGTGGCGCGGCGGGTGGAGCGGCTGGGGGCGGTGGAGCTGGCGGCGCGGCCGCTGGGCGCGCCCGACCCGCTTCTGGTGCGGTCCGCGCTGCGGGACGGGCTGCGCGAGGAGGGGCTCAAGCTGCTGCGCTGGTCCCCGGAAGCGGTCGCCTTGCGACAGCGGTTGGCGTTCCTCCGCCGGGAGATGGGCGACCCGTGGCCGGATGTGTCCGACCCGGCGCTGCTGGCGGATCTCGACGCCTGGCTGGGCCCGGAGCTGGACCGGGCGCGGCGGCGGGCCGACCTGGAGCGGGTGGACGCGGGCCAGGCGCTCGCCCGGCTGCTGCCGTGGGCGACCGGGGACGCGGTGCGCCTGGACGAACTGGCCCCGGAGCGGGTGCGGGTGCCCAGCGGTTCGCGGGTGCGGGTGGACTACGGCCAGGAGCAGCCGGTGCTGGCCGTCAAGGTGCAGGAGTTGTTCGGCTGGCAGGAGACGCCCCGGATCGCGGGCGGGCGGGTGCCGCTGCTGGTGCACCTGCTGTCACCGGCCGGGCGCCCGGCCGCGGTCACGGCCGATCTGGCGTCGTTCTGGCGGGAGGGGTACCGGTCCGTGCGCGCTGAGCTGCGCGGCCGCTACCCCAAGCACCCGTGGCCGGAGGACCCGGCGACCGCCGAGCCGACGCGCCGTACCAACGCCCGCCGCTGACCCGGCCCGGGGGCGAGGCCCCCCGGCCCGCCCGGGCCGGCCCCCACCCCGTCCAGGCGGCTCGACGCCCACCTCCCGCTCCGCCCGCCCGGGCCCCGCACTCCCGACGCATCGGGCCCGCAGGCCCCGGGGGCACCGGCCCCCTCAGCCCCCGTGCCTTCGTCGGGTCCCCGGTCGCCCCGGTCAGCACTCGATGAGGCCGTCGAACGCGCCCGCGTCGGGGAACGGGCGGTCCGCCGGGTAGGGGGCGATCCACACGAGCGCCTGCTCGAAGGTGTCGTAGGAGCCGCTGTCCGTGCACTGGCCGACGACCAGCGCGTTCGCCCCGCAGCGCCATGCCGCGTAGTGCCACGGCGTCTTGCGCTCCTCGTCGCGCGTGGTGACCTCCGGGGCGCCGAGCCGCCGGGTGAAGAGGGTGACGGCGAGCAGCCATTGGGCGTCGAAGTGGGCGCGGTCGGCGTCGCGGTCGAAGCGCCACTCGGGGTCCTGGGCGTGCTGCTTCGCCAGCCAGTCGATGTTTCCGCTCAGGCCGCCGGCGGCCAGCTCCTGGTCGAAGTCGTCGGCCTCGTAGTAGTAGCAGAACGGGATGTGGCACTCCTCGTCCTCCGTCCGCCGCTCCGGCGGCGCGGCGAACCAGTCGGGGACGACGTAGTGGCCGGTGTTGGTGGCGAAGGCGGCCGTCCAGGAGCCGTCGTCCACCGGCGTCCAGCCGAAGCGCTCGGCGGCGGCCGCGGTGGCGCCGGACGTCCAGTCCAGGCGGGCCAGCTCGACGAGCTGATCGACGAGTTCGGCGGTGGGCAGGCAGGTGGTGGTAGGCATGGGCGTACGCTACGGGCCGCCACCGACAGCCCCGCCGGCTCGCTTCAGACCGGGGACGCGGGGGCCACCGGGGGCGCCGGGGCCGGTGCGGGCGGCGGGGCGGGAGCCTCGTCGGGGGTGTCGGTGTCACTGCCGGGCCGGCGGCCCCGGGCCTCGAGCACGAGGGAGAGCGCGAGCAGCCCGGTGCCGAGGGCCAGAAAGCCCCAGGGCAGATAGGTGGTGAGGAGGAGGACGAGCTGCCGCTGGGACTTCACGAGCTTCACCGTGTGCGCGATGTAGTCCTCGCGCATCTTCACATGGCCGGAGAAGACGGTCACCTTGTCGCGGTCGCCGAGCAGCGTGCCGCCGCGCAGCTCCTCCCGGTGGATCTCCTCCCCGTTGACGGGGGCGCCGGTGGTGGGCTCGACCCAGAACATGCGTTTGGTGGTGTACCAGCGGGTGGTGCCTGCCTTGCGGACGGTCTCGGGGGTGATGCCCTCGACCGGCATGGTTTTGGGCAGGGGCACCTTCGTCCAGGGGATGGTCTGCTCGAAGTAGTAGACCTCCAGGCCGCGGAAGGTGCGGGTGCCCTTGTAGTGGATGGGCGCGGAGGTCCTGGTCTGGGCGTCGAAGTAGGTGTAGTCGCGCTTCTCGGTGAGGAACGGCCACTTGAATTCGATGCCCTCCCGGCGGACCGGGTCGCCGTCGACGTGTTCGCCGCCCTGGTGGACCGGGTCCTGGGAGTGGGCGTCGAAGACGTAGCGCTCGGGGATCTTGGAGACCATCTTGCCGTCGGGCCCGGCAATGTACGACAGGGCGTCCCAGACGACGACGTCGCGCCCGGCGGCCTTCCCGGCCTTCTTCGCCGCCGCCACGTTTCCGCGGAGCGTCTGCACGATGCTGACCTGGGGGACCTTCTTGGGTCGCATGGTGCCGTAGTCGAGGAGCACGGCGGGCTTGGCCTCCAGGACGGCGGTCTGGTACTCGTCGGGCGGGATCTTGGCCAGCCGCGGGAAGGCGTACCAGCGCAGCAGCGGGGCGAGGGCGGCGAAGAAGACGGCGAAGGCGAGCAGCACCAGGCTGGCTTTGCGGCGCATGGCGGTCGGTCCCTCCCGCGGGGCTCAGGGGTGCTCGGGGACGGTGGTGAGCAGGGGCTTCGGGGAGGTCTTCCCGCCGGGGGCGCCGAGGGCCGTCACTGTCAGGACGAGAGCGAATGCGGCGGCCAGTCCGATCGCGGCGGCGGCGAGGGCGCGCATGTGTCGGCCTTTCGTTGCTGCGGTCGCGTGTCTGACGGTTCGTCAGGGGTCGGGGCACCGTAGCAACGGGCGGCGAAGATGAGAACACCTGGGCGCACACGCGCACCGCCCCTGTGCCGGGTGGGGCGACAGGGGCGGTGCGTGGTGGCCTCGGCCGGTGGTTACCCGGTGGTCTCCTGGGCCGCGGGCTGGGTGACGGTCAGCTCGATGGTCAGGGTCGCGCCGCCGGCGGTGGTGAGGCGGAGCAGGAAGGTGCCCGTCTGGTCGTCGGTGTAGATCTTGGGCAGGATCAGCTGCCCGTTGGCGTCCGTCTTCAGGGCGGTGAGGGTGCGGATCGGCTGACCCTTGGCGTCCTTGAAGTAGGGGCCCTTGTCGTTCTGGGTGGGTTTGTCCGCCTTCGCCGAGTCGGAGGTGATCATGGTGGCGGTCGCGGCCACCCCGGCCGCGGCCTTGCCCTTGTACGTCGCCTTGACCGCGACCGTGTCGGCGAAGGAGCCGCCGGCCTCGGCCTTGAGGACCTTGTCGTCGGTGCGGACCAGCGCGTCGGCCTGCGGCACGGGGCGGGCCTTGACGGTGGCGGGGAAGTCGGCGGCGTCCACGCCGCGGCCCACGACCGTGGCCCGGACGGTGAAGGAGCCGGTGGTCTCGCCCGCGCGCAGCGCCGGGGCGGTGGCGGTGCCGTCGCTGCCGGTGATGGCGGTGACGCGGGTCGCGCCGCCCGGGAAGCGGGCGTCGGTCTCGCCGCGGATCTCGTACCGCACGAGCACACCCGGGACCGGCTTGCCGTCGGTGGCCTCGGCGCGGACCCGGGGCTTGACGGCGAATTCGGTGCCCGCCGTGGCCGTCAGCTCCGTGGTGCCGACGGTCTTGAGCTTGGCGACCGCGGACGGGGTGGGGGCGGGGGTCCCCGGCGTCGGGGGCTCGGGCGTGGGCGTCCCGGGGGTGGGCGTCCCGGGGTCGTCGGAGCCGGGCGTGGGGGGCTCGGACGTGGAGTTGTCGCCGCCGCCCGGGGTCGGGTCCGGGAGCGGGGTGGGGCTCCCCGAGTCGCTGTGGTCCTTGCCCTTGTCCCCCTTGCCGCCCTTGTCGCCCTTGCCGCCGTCCTTCCCGCTGCCCGAGCCGCTGCCGACCTTGTCCGGGTCGGGCAGCACACCGGTGCCGTCGGGCACGGCGTGGGTGCCCTTCTTGTAGTACTCGAACCAGGACAGGACCGTGGCCAGATACTCCTGCGAGTGGTTGTAGCCGAGGATCGCCTGGTCCAGGTGGGCCTTGACCGACAGATCGCGGCCGTTGGCGCACAGATACGCGCCGGCGGCGAGCGCGGCGTCGTAGATGTTGTTGGGGTTCCTCTCCCCGTCGCCGTTGCCGTCCCTGCCCCAGGTGGCCCAGGTGGAGGGGATGAACTGCATGGGGCCGACGGCCCGGTCGTGGGTGGTGTCCCCGTCGTACGCGCCGCCGTCGGTGTCCGTGATCCTGGCGAAGCCGTTGCCGTTGAGCACCGGGCCCAGGATGGGCGAGTAGGTGGTGCCCTCGGCGTCGACCCGGCCGCCACGCGCCTGGCCGGACTCGACCTTGCCGATCGCGGCGAGCAGCTGCCAGGGGAGGTTGCAGCCGGGCTTGGACTCCTTGAGGGCCGCCTCGGCCTTCTTGTACGCGTCGAGCACGGTCGCGGGTATGCCCGCCTCGGCGGTGGCCACGCCGTCCGGCAGCCCCGGCAGGTCGATGGAGGCGCCGGGCTTGCCGGGCTTCCGCAGCGGCGGCAGATCCGTGTGGTAGGAGGAGCCGCCGTCGATCGGGGCCTCGGTGGGCGGGGTCGGCGTCTCGCCCGCGCTGTCGTGGTGCCGGTCCGGGGCCGTACCGGCGAACCCGGGGGCCTGCGAGGCGGTGAGGGCGGCCATCACGACCGCCGCCACCGCCGTCGTGGCCGCCCCCTTGCGCAGTCGTCGGCCGATGTGCGGTGCCATGCGATTGCCCCTCCCGTCGAGCACTGCACGCTCCCCCCGGAGCGTCAACCCTCGTGACATTACGGCAACTTGCCGCTCCGCAGCTACCGGTACGTACCGCCCGTATCGTCCCCCGAGGCGGCCCCACCGGCCCTGCGTGAGTCCTCGTGCCCCGCGGGCCGGGTCCTAATGCGCCGCGGATTCCCAGTCCGCGCCGGAGCCGACGGACACGTCCAGCGGGGCCCGGAGTTGGAAGGCCCCGGCCATTTCCCGGCGCACCAGGGCCTCCACCCGCTCGCGCTCGCCGGGGGCGACCTCCAGCACGATTTCGTCATGGACCTGGAGCAGCATCCGCGACGACAGTTCCTCTCGCGTCAACGCCTCGTCCACCCGCAGCATCGCGATCTTCACAATGTCGGCGGCGGTGCCCTGGATCGGCGCGTTGAGCGCCATGCGCTCGGCCATCTCGCGGCGCTGGCGGTTGTCGCTGTTGAGGTCGGGGAGGTAGCGGCGGCGGCCGAGCATGGTCTCGGTATAGCCGGTGGCGCGGGCCTCGTCGACGACCCGCTGGAGGTAGTCGCGCACCCCGCCGAACCGCTCGAAGAAGGTGTCCATCAGCTTGCGGGCCTCGTCCGGGGTGATGCCCAGCTGCTGGGAGAGGCCGAACGCCGACAGGCCGTACGCCAGCCCGTAGGACATCGCCTTGATCTTGCGGCGCATCTCCGGGTCCACCGCGGACTTGTCCACGCCGAACACCTGGGAGGCGACCGTGGTGTGCAGGTCCTCGCCGGAGGTGAACGCCTCGATCAGGCCCTCGTCCTCGGACAGATGGGCCATGACGCGCAGCTCGATCTGGCTGTAGTCGGCGGTCAGCAGCGACTCGAAGCCCTCGCCGACGACGAAGCCGCGCCGGATGGCCCGGCCCTCGTCGGTGCGCACCGGGATGTTCTGCAGGTTGGGGTCGGTGGACGAGAGCCGGCCGGTCGCCGCCACGGTCTGGTTGAAGGTGGTGTGGATGCGGCCGCCGGGGGCGATGGTCTTGATCAGGCCCTCGACGGTGGAGCGGAGCCGGGCCTGCTCGCGGTGGCGCAGCATGATCACCGGGAGTTCGTGGTCGGTCTGGGTGGCCAGCCAGGCCAGAGCGTCCGCGTCCGTCGTGTAGCCGGTCTTGGTCTTCTTGGTCTTGGGCAGGCCGAGCTCGCCGAAGAACACCTCCTGCAGCTGCTTGGGCGAGCCGAGGTTGAACTCGTGGCCCACCGCGGCGTGGGCCTCCTTGACGGCCTGCTGCACGGCCCCGGCGAACTGCTGCTCCATGCGGTCGAGCCAGCTCCGGTCCGCCGCGATGCCCGCCTGCTCCATGCGGGCCAGGAGGGCGGAGATCGGCAGCTCGACATCGCGGAGCAGCTCGACCGCGCCGACCTCGGCGAGCCGCTCGCCGAAGGCCGCGCCGAGGTCCAGGATCGTCCGGGCCTGGACCATGAGCGCGTCCTGCTCGGCCTGCTCGTCGGTGCCGAAGGCGAGCTGCCCGCTGTCCGCGGCGGCGGCCGGGGACAGCTCACGGCCCAGGTACTCCACGGACAGGGTGTCCAGCGCGAAGGAGCGGCGGCCGGGCTTGACCAGGTAGGCGGCGAGCGCGGTGTCCATGGTGACCCCGGCCACGGCCCAGCCGTGCTCGGCGAAGACCCGCATGACGCGCTTGGCGTCGTGCATCACCTTCGGCCGGCCGGGATCGGCGATCCAGGCGGCGAACGCCCGCTCGTCGGCCTCGTCCAGCGCCGAGGGGTCGAAGCAGCCGGCCGGGCCCGAGGCCGTGGCCAGGGCGATCTGGCTGACGCTGCCACTGCCCAGCGCCAGGGTGTCGACGGTGGCGAGGCCGAGCGGCTCCGCGCCGTGCCGCTCCAGCCACGGGCCGAGGTCGCCCGGGTCGAGCACCGAGCCGTCCACCTCCACGCCGGGGCTCGCGGCCGCGGGCTCCTCCTCGGCGGCGCCGGGGTCGGCGGCCAGGACGCGGTCCCGGAAGTTCTGGTGGCGGAACTCCAGCGCGTCAAGGATCACGGAGAGCGCCTGCCGGTCGTACGGAAGGCGCTTGAGGCCGTCGGGGCCGACCGGCAGCTCGACGTCCCGCACCAGCTCGGTCAGCCGGCGGTTGAGCTTGACGGCCTCCAGGTGGTCGCGGAGCTTGTCGCCGACCTTGCCCTTGACCTCGTCGACGCGCTCCACCAGTTCGGCGAAGGAGCCGAACTGGTTGATCCACTTCGCCGCGGTCTTCTCCCCCACGCCCGGGATGCCCGGGAGGTTGTCGGACGGGTCGCCGCGCAGCGCGGCGAAGTCCGGGTACTGGCGGGGGGTGAGGCCGTACTTCTCCTCGACCTTGGCGGGGGTGAAGCGCGTCAGCTCGGAGACGCCCTTGGTCGGGTAGAGGACCGTGACATGGTCGCTGACCAGCTGGAACGAGTCCCGGTCGCCGGTGACGATCAGCACCTCGAAGCCCTCGGCCTCGGCCTGGGTGGCGAGGGTGGCGATGATGTCGTCGGCCTCGAAGCCCTCGATCGCGAAGCGGGTGATGTTCATCGCGTCGAGCAGCTCGCCGATCAGCTCGACCTGGCCCTTGAACTCGTCGGGCGCCTTGGAGCGGTTCGCCTTGTACTCGGTGAACTCCTCGGAGCGCCAGGTCTTGCGCGAGACGTCGAACGCCACCGCCAGATGCGTGGGCTGCTCGTCACGGAGCGTGTTGGCCAGCATCGACGTGAAGCCGTAGATCGCGTTGGTGGTCTGGCCGGTGGTGGTGTTGAAGTTCTCCGCCGGCAGCGCGAAGAATGCCCGGTATGCCAGGGAATGCCCGTCCAGCAGGAGGAGCCGGGGGCGGTCTCCCGCACGGTCGGCGGACGCGGGCGCTGCGGTCTTCTTCGATGCTTTCTCTGCCACGCCCCCGATCCTGCCACGCCCCACCGACAACGCCCTCCCGCCTCCCGCCCACGAACCGCGTGCGTCATGAAAGGATCGGTCCGTACACGTCACACCCGAGCACACGCGACACCGAGCACACGCCACACCGAGCACAAAGGACCCGGGCCCACGGGAGAGGGAGAGCGACATGGCAGCCAAGCCGCCCGCAGGCGACCCGGTGCAGGACGCACCCGAGGTCGCAGCCCCGCAGCACGCCGCCGCCGGGCTGCCCGCCATCGGCCACACGCTGCGCATCGCCCAGCGCCAGATGGGCGTGCGCCGCACGGCGCTCACCCTCCTCAAGGTCAACCAGAAGAACGGCTTCGACTGCCCGGGCTGCGCCTGGCCCGAGCCGGACAAGCGCCACAAGGCCGAGTTCTGCGAGAACGGCGCCAAGGCCGTCGCCGAGGAGGCGACGCTGCGCCGGGTCACCCCCGAGTTCTTCGCCGCCCACCCCGTCGCCGACCTCGCCGGCCGCAGCGGCTACTGGCTCGGCCAGCAGGGACGCCTCACCCACCCGATGTACCTGCCCGAGGGCGCCGCGTCCTACGAGCCGGTGACCTGGGAGCGCGCCTTCGACATCATCGCCGAGGAGCTGCACGCCCTCGCCGGCCCGGACGAGGCCGTCTTCTACACCTCCGGGCGCACCAGCAACGAGGCCGCCTTCCTCTACCAGCTCTTCGCCCGCGAGTTCGGCACCAACAACCTGCCCGACTGCTCGAACATGTGCCACGAGTCCTCCGGCTCGGCACTCACCGAGACCCTCGGCGTCGGCAAGGGCAGCGTCCTGCTCGACGACCTCCACAAGGCCGATCTGATCATCGTGGCCGGCCAGAACCCGGGCACCAACCACCCGCGGATGCTCTCCGCCCTGGAGCGGGCCAAGGCCGGCGGCGCGAAGATCATCAGCATCAACCCGCTGCCCGAAGCCGGCCTGGAGCGGTTCAAGAACCCCCAGACCGCCCGCGGCCTGGTGGGCGGCGGCACCGCGCTCACCGACCTGTTCCTCCAGATACGGCTGGGCGGCGACCAGGCCCTCTTCCGCGCCCTGAACCGGCTGATCCTCGAAGCCGCCGACACCACCCCCGGCGCGGTCGACGAGGAGTTCGTGCGCGAGCACACCCACGGCTTCGAGGAGTTCGCCGCCGCCGCCCGCGCCGCCGACTGGGACGAGACCCTGCGCGCCACCGGCCTCACCCGGGCCGAGATCGACCAGGCGCTGCGCATGGTCCTCGCCTCCCGGCGCACCATCGTCTGCTGGGCCATGGGCCTGACCCAGCACAAGCACTCCGTGCCCACCATCCGGGAAGTCGTCAACTTCCTGCTGCTGCGCGGCAATGTGGGCCGGCCCGGCGCCGGCGTGTGCCCGGTGCGCGGGCACAGCAATGTGCAGGGCGACCGCACGATGGGCATCTTCGAGCGCCCCGCCCCGGAGTTCCTGGACGCCCTGGAGCGCGAGTTCGGCTTCGCCCCGCCGCGCGAGCACGGCCTCGACGTCGTACGCGCCATCCGGGCGCTGCGCGACGGGCAGGCCAAGGTCTTCTTCGCCATGGGCGGCAACTTCGTCGCCGCCTCCCCCGACACCGAGGTGACCGAGGCCGCGATGCGCCGCGCCCGCCTCACCGTCCATGTGTCCACCAAGCTGAACCGGTCCCATGCGGTCACCGGCGCGCGGGCCCTCATCCTGCCCACGCTCGGCCGCACCGAGCGCGATGTGCGGGGCGGCGGCGAGCAGTTCGTCACCGTCGAGGACTCCATGGGCATGGTGCACGCCTCCCGCGGGCGCCTGGAGCCCGCGAGCCCCGGCCTGCTCTCCGAGCCCGCCATCGTCTGCCGGCTGGCCCGGCGCGTGCTGGGCCCGGAGAGCCGCACCCCCTGGGAGGAGTTCGAGAAGGACTACGGCACGATCCGCGACCGCATCGCGGCCGTGATCCCCGGCTTCGAGGACTTCAACGCCAGGGTGAGCAGGCCCGGCGGCTTCGCGCTGCCGCACGCCCCGCGCGACTCACGCAGCTTCCCCACCGCCACCGGCAAGGCCAACTTCACGGCCGCGCCCGTCGAGTACCCGACGGCGCCCGAGGGCCGTCTGCTGCTGCAGACCCTCCGCTCCCACGACCAGTACAACACCACCATCTACGGCCTGGACGACCGCTACCGCGGCATCAAGAACGGCCGGCGCGTGGTGCTGGTGCACCCGGAGGACGCGCGCGAACTCGGCCTCGCCGACGGCTCGTACGCCGACCTGATCAGCGAATGGACGGACGGCAGCGAGCGCCGCGCCCCCGGGTTCCGGGTCGTCCACTACCCCACCGCACGCGGCTGCGCGGCTTCCTACTACCCGGAGACCAACGTCCTGGTCCCGCTGGACGCCACCGCGGACACCAGCAACACCCCGGCCAGCAAGTCGGTGGTGGTCCGCCTGGAACCGAGCGACCCCGCCTGAGCGTTTGCTCAGCCGGCCGGCAGGAGCCGGCCGCCACCAGGACGACGGCAGGACACACGGACGATTGGAGCAGGACCCCATGGGCGAGCAGACCGGCGTGAAGTTTCCGCAAGAGGTCATCGACGAATACGCGGCGCTCGGCGTCGACCTCCCCGCGCTGTTCTCCGCCGGACACCTCGGCACCCGCATGGGCGTGCAGATCATCGAGGCCTCCGCCGAGCGCGTGGTGGGCACGATGCCCGTCGAGGGCAACACCCAGCCGTACGGGCTGCTGCACGGCGGCGCCTCGGCGGTCCTGGCCGAAACCCTCGGCTCGGTCGGCTCGATGCTGCACGGCGGCAGCTCTAAGATCGCCGTCGGCGTCGACCTCAACTGCACCCACCACCGCGGCGTCCGGTCCGGACTGGTCACCGGCGTCGCCACGCCCGTCCACCGGGGCCGCTCCACCGCCACGTACGAGATCGTCATCACCGACGAGCAGGACCGGCGCGTGTGCACCGCCCGGCTGACCTGCCTGCTGCGCGAGGTCGACGTCGACCAGGCGCTGACCCATGTCACCCGAGCGGGCGACACGGAGGACGGCCCGGCGAGCTGACGCCCGGCGGGCGGCCCGGCCCCGCCGCCGGGCCGCCCGGCCTCCCCCGTGGCGCCACGGCGCCACCGAGAACACCCCCTCCACCCGAACGAGCCCCCCGCGCACGGCCGTTGCCCGCCCGCCCCGGCGGGCTCTACCGTTTCCCCATGGGGGCATCGACCCGCGCGCGGACCCGCGCCCTGATCCGCCCCGGCGTCGCCGGCGTCCTCGCGCTGATACTCGCCGCGGCGGTGAGCGCGTGCGGCGGCCCGGGCCCCCGCCCCGCACCCAACTCCCCCACACCGCCCACGACTTCGGCCGTCGAGCTGTGCTACGACCTCATCTCGTACTGGGCCGGGCAGGACCTGGCGGGCAGCAGATGGGCCGGGCTCGACTGGGAGCAGAAGGGGCTGTCCAACCAGCAGTACGAGATCTACGACGACGTCGTGCGCGCCGCCCGCGCGGAGCGGAAGCGGCACGGCGCCGGCGCCGCCCGGAAGCTGGTCAGGCAGGAGACCCGGCGGCGCTGTACGGCCGAGCACGGCGCGACCCGCAGCTCGGAGAACTGGCGCCCCCCGGCATGACCTCGGCATGACCGGCGACAGGACCGGCGATCGTAACCGTCTGTAACATTCACGCAATGCGAAACAGGGTCTTGACTTTTCTCAAGACCCGTCTTGGTGATCTTTCTGTGTACATGATCGCACGTCAGTCCACACATGCGCCGCCAACTCGCCGCACTACTTAGCGGAACTGCAGATTCTCAGTATCCGGACCTTATGAATTCAGGCGATAGGCCCGATTAATCCCTTAGGTTCCGCTACACGGACGGGCCTCGGTGACCTGTGTCATAACAAGACAGTCACATCATGGCCTGGACCTCTGCCCCGCGCTCCGCCCCGCGCTTAGAGTCACAGCCAGTCACCACACCTTCGGGTGTTCACCGAACACCCACACGGCCGTTCCAGGACCTCCGGCGAGGACTCGGCGCCCGGAAGAGGGGGCCGGCCAGGGAAAGGATTCCTCGTGCGACACCGTTCCTTGCTCATCATCACGACCGCGGTCACTGCGGGAGCACTCACCCTCAGCGCCTGTGGATCGCGCGACAAGAGTGACAGTGACAGCGGCGGCGACAACAACAAGAAGACCACCGTCGTCATCGGTGTCGACGCCCCGCTGACCGGCTCACTGTCCGCCCTCGGCCAGGGCATCAAGAACTCGGTCGACCTCGCCACCAAGGTGGCCAACAAGAACAACGAGGTGCCCGGGGTCACCTTCAAGATCAAGGCCTTTGACGACCAGGCCGTCCCGTCCTCCGGAAAGCAGAACGCCACCTCGATGGTCGACGACGACGAGATCGTCGCCATGGTCGGCCCGCTGAACTCCGGCGTCTCCCAGTCCATGCAGGGCGTGTTCGCCAAGGCCGACCTGGCGCAGATATCCCCCGCCAACACCAACCCGGAGCTCAGCCAGGGCCCCGACTGGGCTTCGGGCAAGAAGGTCCGCCCCTTCAAGACCTACTTCCGCACCGCCACCACCGACGTCATCCAGGGCCGCTTCGCCGCGCAGTACTACTACAAGGACGCCAAGAAGCGGAAGGTCTTCGTCGTCGACGACAAGCAGACCTACGGAGCCGGCCTCGCCAAGATCTTCTCCCAGGAGTTCGAGCGCCTGGGCGGCAAGGTCGTCGGCACCGACCACCTGACCGTCAAGGAGACCGACTTCTCCGGCATCGCCGGCAAGGTCAAGTCCTCCGGCGCCGACTCCGTCTACTTCGGCGGCCAGTATCCCGAGGGCGGCCTCCTGTCCGACCAGGTCAAGCAGGCCGGGGCCGACGTCCCGATCATGGGCGGCGACGGGATCTACGACCCCGCCTTCATCAAGGCCTCCGGCACCAGCAACGACGGTGACCTGGCCACCTCCGTGGGCTACCCCGTCGAGAAGCTGCCCTCCGCCAAGAACTTCGTCAAGGAGTACGCGGCCCAGGGCTACAAGGACCCCTACGCGGCCTACGGCGGCTACTCCTACGACGCCGGCTGGGCGATCGTCCAGGCCGTCAAGGCCGTGGTCCAGGACAACGACGGCAAGCTGCCCGACGACGCCCGCGCCAAGATCACCGAGGCCCTGAACAAGGTCTCCTTCGACGGCGTGACCGGCAAGGTCTCCTTCGACGAGTACGGCGACACCACCAACAAGCAGCTCACCGTCTACCGGGTCGAGAAGGGCGTCTGGAAGGACGCGGTCAGCAGGACCTTCAACGACTGACCCTGCGGGACTGCCCCGCCCATCGACCCCCAGCCGCGCGGAGGCGCAACAGCGCCCCCGCGCGGTGTCATATCCGACACGCTCATCGGAGGCCCTGCGGTGCACGAACTGCCGCAAACGCTGGTCAACGGCCTGACCCTTGGCGCCCTCTACGGCCTGATCGCCATCGGGTACACCATGGTCTACGGCATCGTCCAGCTCATCAACTTCGCCCACGGCGAGATCTTCATGGTCGGGGGCTTCGGCGCCCTCACCATCTACCTCTGGCTGCCCAGCGGCACCGCGCTCTCCCTGGCCCTGCCCCTCATGCTCGTCGGCGGCGTCATCGCCTCGGTGGGCATCGCCACGGCCGCCGAGCGCTTCGCGTACCGGCCACTGCGCGGAGGACCCAGGCTCGCGCCCCTGATCACCGCGATCGGCCTGTCCATCGCGCTCCAGCAGGCCGTCTGGGCCTTCTACCCGGATGCCGACCAGCCGCGCAGCTTCCCCCAGTTCGAGGGCAAGTCCCTGGAGATCCTCAGCAATCTGCACATCCAGCGCGGCGATGTCTTCCTCCTCATAGCCGCCCCGCTGTGCATGCTCGCCCTGGGCCTGTTCGTCTCCAAGAGCCGTGCCGGACGCGCCATGCAGGCCACCGCGCAGGACCCGGACACCGCCAAGCTGATGGGCATCAACACCGACCGCATCATCGTGATGGCCTTCGCCATCGGCGGCGCCTTCGCCGCCGTCGCCGCGCTCGCACACGGGCTGAAGTACGGACAGATCAGCTTCGAGATGGGCTTCATCGCCGGCCTCAAGGCCTTCACCGCCGCCGTGCTCGGCGGCATCGGCAACATCTACGGCGCCATGCTCGGCGGAGTCGTCCTCGGCATCGTCGAAGCCCTGGCCATCAAGTACATCCAGGACATCCCGGGCATGGAACAGCTCGGCGGTGGCGCCTGGAAGGACGTCTGGGCCTTCACCCTGCTCATCGTCGTCCTGCTGGTCAGGCCACAGGGCCTGCTCGGCGAACGCGTCGCGGACCGGGCGTGAGGAGGGACCACACATGACCACCGACACCAGCAAGACCACGGGCGAGAACGCCCCCACCGGCGGGCGCCCCACCACGCTGCGCGCGATCACCGCCGCCGGCGGCCTCGCCTCCGTCGCCTCCACCTTCCTCGCCTGGACCTGGACCTCCGAGTTCCCCGGCGACCTCACCTTCAACGGCTACCCCGGCGGCCTCCAGCTCCTCACCCTGGTGCTGGGCCTGCTCACCACCGTCTTCGCGCTCTCCGCCATGGACGTGCGCGGGCTCGGCTGGCTCACCCCCGCCGGCTCCACCCAGGCCCTGCGGCTCATGGCCCTGGGCACCTTCGCCACCACCTGGTTCACCGTCATCGCCATCGCCGTCGACCTCGGCGGCCTGGCCAACTGGGAACCCGGCGCCTGGGTCGCCGCCGTCGCCAGTCTGATCCCCGCCGCCGCGGCCTTCCTGCTCCCGAACGACGCCCGGCCGCTCAAGCGCCCGGCGGAGCTGCCGTCCTGGGCCGAGATCCTCATCATCGCCGCCGTCTTCGCGATCGGGCTCTACGTCGTCAACTACGGCATCCAGACCGACGCGGACGACCCCGAGCCGTTCCTCGGCTACCTGATCGCCACGGGGTTCGCCGCCGCCGCCCTCTTCAAGGCCGGGGTGGTCACCCGCCTGAGCGCGCTCACCGCGAAGTATCGTTCCGTCACCCTCATCGCGGCCCTGGTGACCGCGTTGGTCTTCCCCTTCACCCAGGACAAGGCCAGCTACACCGAGCTCGGCGTCAACATCCTCGTCTTCGCCACCGTCGCCCTGGGCCTCAACATCGTCGTCGGCCTGGCGGGCCTGCTCGACCTCGGCTACGTCGCCTTCCTCGGCGTCGGCGCCTACACCGCCGCCCTGGTCTCCGGAGCCGGATCGTCCACCATCGACGTCCACCTCCCCTTCTGGGCGGCGGTCATCGCGGGCGCCGTCGTCTCCCTGATCTTCGGCGTCCTCATCGGCGCACCCACCCTGCGGCTGCGCGGCGACTACCTCGCCATCGTGACCCTCGGCTTCGGAGAGATCTTCCGCATCGCCGTCCTCAACCTGGACGGCACCTCCGGCCCATCCGTCACCAACGGCCCCAACGGCATCCCCAACATCCCGCCGCTGGAGATCTTCGGCTTCAACTTCGGGGAAGACCACACCGTCTTCGGCCACACGCTCGACACCAACGCCAACTACTTCCTGCTGATGCTGCTGGTGACGATCGTCGTCGTGCTGGTCTTCAGCCGCGCCGGCAACTCCCGCATCGGCCGAGCCTGGGTCGCCATCCGCGAGGACGAGACCGCCGCCACCGCCATGGGCATCAACGGCTTCCGCGTCAAGCTCATCGCCTTCGCCCTCGGCGCCACCCTCGCCGGCGTGGCCGGCACCGTCTGGGCGCATGTCCAGTCCACCGTCGTGCCCGAGCAGTACGTCTTCGCCGGACCCGTACCCCCCAACTCCACCTTCCTGCTCGCCGCCGTCATCCTCGGCGGCATGGGGACCATCGGCGGCCCGCTCCTCGGCGCCACGCTCCTGTTCCTGATCCCCAAGAAGCTGGAGTTCCTCCAGGACTACCAGCTCCTCGCCTTCGGCATCGCGCTCATCCTCCTGATGCGCTTCCGCCCCGAAGGGATCATCCCCAACCGGCGTCAGCAGCTCGAATACCACGAGACCGGCCAGCTCGACGTCCCCGACCAGCCCCAGCTCTCCGGCAACGCCGTCGGCGTGACCAAGGCGGAGGCGTAACAGAGATGACGACCACCACCTCTCCCGTGCTCAACGCCAACGGCGTCACCATGCGCTTCGGCGGACTGACCGCCGTACGCTCCGTCGACCTCACCGTCAACTCCGGCGAGATCGTCGGCCTCATCGGCCCCAACGGCGCCGGCAAGACCACCTTCTTCAACTGCCTCACCGGGCTGTACGTCCCCACCGAGGGCAGCGTCTCCTACAAAGGCACCGTCCTGCCGCCCAAACCCCACCTCGTCACCCAGGCCGGCGTCGCCCGCACCTTCCAGAACATCCGGCTCTTCGCCAACATGACCGTCCTGGAAAACGTCCTCGTCGGCCGCCACACCCGCACCAAAGAGGGCCTGTGGTCCGCCCTCCTGCGCGGCCCCGGCTTCAAACGCGCCGAAGCCGCCTCCAAGGAACGCGCCATGGAACTGCTCGAATTCACCGGGCTCGCCCACAAGGCCGACCACCTCTCCCGCAACCTCCCCTACGGCGAACAGCGCAAGCTGGAAATCGCCCGCGCCCTCGCCAGCGACCCCGGCCTGCTCCTCCTCGACGAGCCCACCGCCGGCATGAACCCCCAGGAGACCCGCGCCACCGAAGAACTCGTCTTCGCCATCCGCGACCAGGGCACCGCCGTCCTCGTCATCGAGCACGACATGCGCTTCATCTTCAACCTCTGCGACCGCGTCGCCGTGCTCGTCCAAGGCCAGAAACTCATCGAGGGCACCCCCGACGTCGTCCAGAGCGACGAGCGGGTCATCGCCGCCTACATCGGCACCCCCTTCGAAGGCGCGCCCGGCCAGGAGGAGGCCGCCGAAGTCGAGGCCGCCGAGGCACAGCAGGGCACCGGGCCGAGCGGGGCCCCCAAGAGCACCACAGCACGTACGGAGGACGGACAGTGACCGCACTGCTCGAGGTCGAGGACCTGCGCGTCGCCTACGGCAAGATCGAGGCCGTCAAAGGCATCTCCTTCACCGTCGAGGCCGGCCAGGTCGTCACCCTCATCGGCACCAACGGCGCGGGCAAGACCACCACCCTGCGCACCCTCTCCGGCCTGCTGCAACCGCTCGGCGGCTCCATCCGCTTCGACGGCAAGCCCCTGAACGGCATCCCCGCCCACAAAATCGTCGCCCTCGGCCTCGCCCACTCCCCCGAGGGCCGGCACATCTTCCCGCGCCTGACCATCGCCGAGAACCTCCAACTCGGCGCCTTCCTGCGCAAGGACGCCGCCGGCATCGCCCAGGACATCCAGAAGGCCTACGACCTCTTCCCCATCCTCGGCGAACGCCGCGCCCAGGCCGCGGGCACCCTCTCCGGCGGCGAACAGCAGATGCTCGCCATGGGCCGCGCCCTGATGTCCCGCCCCAAACTGCTCATGCTCGACGAACCCTCCATGGGCCTCTCGCCGATCATGATGCAGAAGATCATGCAGACGATCGCCGAACTGAAGGCCCAGGGCACCACGATCCTGCTCGTGGAACAGAACGCCCAGGCCGCCCTCTCCCTGGCCGACCAGGGCCATGTGATGGAGATCGGCAACATCGTGCTGTCCGGCACGGGCGCCGAGCTGCTGCACGACGAGTCCGTCCGAAAGGCCTACCTCGGCGAGGACTGACACCCCCGCCCCCCGAGGGCCTGCCCGCACCGCGACGGTACGGGCAGGCCCTCACCCATCACAGCCGGCCACCGGCTCAGGCCACGCCGACCACGCGATACAACGCGTAGAGAATCGCGGGCAACACCCCGACGAACACCCCGAGCGCGCTGATCACCCCGGGCAGCCGCTGCGCCGCCCGCAACACCCTGGCCAGATAGCCGACCAGTACGAAGAAGGCCAGGATCACCACGACCCCGGCCAGCAACCACACAAGGGAAGACGGATACACCGCAGCACACGCTCCTTCGACTCTGCCTAGTCCAGCTCTTCGCACGCGGACGGCAGGGGACTCCTCGAAGGCCCTTGGTAGGAGAGCCCGAATCCCACGCGGCGCGCGGCGAGTTGGACAAGACGGTAGCCGAAGTCGGCGGCGTTAGGCCAGAGTTAGCGGAAAAGCACAGCAAGGCAGGGCACCCCGGGCTACCACCCCCGGAGGCCCTGCCTGAGCGCACGCTGGACTAGGCATGTCGCAAGCGCACTGTTCATCCAGGGTGCCTGCTGCCTATAGACAATCGATGAACGCCCGCACACGGCAGGACAGTTCGCGGTTTCCCCCTTCCCCTCTGCATCCGCTCTGCTTCCACTCTGCACCCACTTAACGTCCACTAAGCGCACTGCTAGGCTACCTTTCATCAATCGCCAATCACCTGCCAACTCACGGGAGGGGTGAAGGCCCTGTCCCTCCGATTCCGGCTCCTGGGCCCCGTGCGGGCCACCCACGAGGGCGCGGAAACCGCCCTCGGCCCCCCGCAGCGCCGCGCCGTACTCGCCATCCTGCTGCTCTCACCCGGACAAGCCGTCACCATCGCCACCCTCCGGGAGCGCGTCTGGACCGGCCCTCCCCCCGCCTCCGCCACGCAGGCCATCCACGTCCACATCCACCATCTCCGGCACCTGCTGCGGCAGTTCACCGATGGGGCGGACGCCACCCCACCCCGCCTGGTCACCCACCCCGGACACGCCCCCGACCAGGTCAGCTACGTCCTGCACACCGCCCCGGAAACCATCGACGTGGCCGTCTTCCGCGGCCTCCTGGAAGACGGCGAGACGGCCGAAGGCGACGGCGACACCCAGACCGCACTCGCCCACTACGACACCGCCCTGAACCTGTGGCGCGGCGAACCCCTCGCCGACCTCCAGCCCTCCCCCTACGTCCGCAGCATCCGCCTCAGCCTCGCGGAAATCCGCCTCGACCTCGGCAAGCGCCACGCCGCCACGCTGCTCGCCCTCGGCGCCGCCGCCCGCGCCACGGCCGAACTACAGGACCTCCACGCCCACCACCCCGCCGATGAGAGCATCGTCGTCCTCCTGGCCCGCGCGCTGCACGCCACCGGAGCCCACACCCGCGCCCTGCGCCTGATCACCGACGAACTGGACCGCTGGGAGCGCGAATACGGCCTGCTGCCCCCCGCACTCCTCGACCAGCGCGACAGCCTCGTCCACGGCGACGGCCGCGCCGGAGTCACCCCATGAGGACCGAAGCGCGGCTCCTCGGCCCCGTCGAACTCGTCGTGAACGACACCGAGGTCACCCCGACATCGGTGCGCGCCCGCACCTTCCTCGCCTCCCTCCTCCTCCGCGTCGGACACCCCGTACCCGTGGAAACCCTCAGCGAAGAGCTCTGGGGCGACGCCCCGCCCGCCACCGCCCGCGCCCAAGTGCACACCCACGCCAGCCAACTGCGCCGCCGCATCGACCGGGCGGGCGGACCCGGCGCCGGACAGCGCCTGCTGGCCACCCACCCCATCGGCTACACCCTCCTGCTCGACCCCGAGCACCTGGACCTGACCCGGTTCACCGCACTGGTCGACGACGCCAGGAACCACCTGACCGAAGCCCGCCACCAGCGCGCCCGCGAACTGCTCGCCACCGCCCTCCATCTGTGGCGCGGCCCCGCCCTCGCCGGGGTCACCGCCGGCCCCCGCCTCGCCGCACACGCCCGGCGCCTGGAAGCCGAGCGCCTGGAAGCACTGTCCCTGCGCATCGACGCGGACCTGCGGCTCGGCCGGCCCGGCCGGGTCATCCCCGAACTCCGCGCACTCACCGAGGAACACCCCCACCACGAGTTGTTCCACGCCCAACTGGCCCGCGCCCTCCACGACGCGAGCCGTACGACGGAGGCGCTGGACGTCCTCCGCGGACTGGAGGCCCCAGCCCCCAAGAGCCGACCCGAGCCCGGACCCGCACCCGCACCCGCACCCGCACCCGCACCCGCACCCCAGGCGACAGCCGACCCCCCGCATCCCGAGCCACCCGCCCCCGTGCGCCACGAGCAGCGCCTCTCGGAGCACCTGCGCTTCTCCCTCCTGGGACCGGTCCGGGTCTGGCGGGACGAGGAACCCGTCAACACCGGCTCACCACAACAGCGGGCGCTGCTCGCTGCACTGTTGCTGCGCGGCGGCCGGACGGCGACCGCATACGAGCTGATCCATGACCTCTGGGGCGAATACCCACCCGACGCCGCTCTCGCCGCGCTGCGGACCTACGCCTCACGGCTACGAAAGGCCCTCGGCCCGGAGGCGAACGCCCTGGTCAGCCAGTCAGGCGGGTACGCCATCCGCACCGGCGCCGGGCCGCTGGATGCCGAGGTGGCCGCCGAGCTGGCCGCCAAGGCCGAAAAGGCACGGCACGCGGGGAACCGCGCGCAGGCACGCGGCCTGCTCAACGAGGCACTGGCCCTGTGGGACGGCGAGCCGCTGGCCGGGGTACCCGGCCCGTACGCCGAAACACAGCGCGCCCGCCTCGAGGAATGGCACCTCTCCCTGCTCGAAACCCGCCTCGACCTCGACCTGGAACTCGGCCTTCACGCGGAGGCGGTCTCCGAACTGACCGCGCTGACCGCCGCGCATCCGCTGCGCGAGCGGCTGCGCGAACTGCTGATGCTGGCGCTCTACCGCAGCGGACGGCAGGCCGAGGCGCTGGCCGTGTACGCCGACACCCGGCGACTGCTGGCCGAGGAACTCGGCGTGGACCCCTCAGCAGAGCTCAGTGACCTACAACAGCGCATCCTCCGAGTCGACCCGGAGCTTTCGGCCCCCAGCGGCACGGCGGAGCACCCCACAGCCTCCCCACCGCCGACACCCGCCCAACTCCCCGCCACCGTGCCGGACTTCACCGGGCGCGCGGCATTCGTTCGCGAGCTGAGCCAGCAACTCACCGCGGCCGAGGGCGGGGTCATGGCCATCTCGGCCCTCGCCGGGATCGACGGTGTCGGCAAAACCACGCTCGCCGTCCACCTGGCGCACACCGCACGCCCCCAGTTCCCCGACGGACAGCTCTACGCCGACCTCCAGGGCGCGGGCCCCACCCCCGCCGCCCCCGAAGCCGTCCTCGGCTCCTTCCTGCGCGCCCTGGGCACCCCCGACTCCGCGATCCCCGACGGCGTCGAGGACCGCGCCGCCCTCTACCGCTCCCTCCTCGGCGGCCGCCGCGTCCTGGTCCTCCTCGACAACGCCCGCGACGCCGCCCAGGTACGGCCACTGCTGCCCGGGGCCCCTGGCTGCGCCGCCATCATCACCAGCCGCATCCGCATGGTCGACCTGCCCGGCATCCACCTCGTCGACCTCGACGTGATGAGCCCCAACGAAGCGCTCACCCTCTTCACCCGCATCGTGGGCGAGGAACGCGTCCACCCGGAGCGCGAGGCCGCCCTGGACGTGGTGGCCGCCTGCGGCTTCCTGCCGCTGGCCATCCGCATCGCCGCCTCCCGGCTCGCCGCACGCCGCACCTGGACCGTATCCGTCCTCGCCGCCAAGCTCGCCGACGAGCGGCGGCGGCTGGACGAGCTGCGAGCGGGCGACCTCGCCGTCAAGGCCACCTTCGAGCTGGGCTACGGCCAGCTCGAGCCGGCGCAGGCGCGTGCGTTCCGCCTCCTGGGGCTCGCGGACGGGACAGACATCTCCCTCCCGGCGGCGGCCGCCCTCCTCGACCTCGACATGCTCGAGGCAGAGGATCTCCTGGAGTCCCTGATCGACACCTCACTGCTGGAATCCGCGGCCCCCGGCCGCTACCGCTACCAAGACCTCGTACGCCTCTACGCGCGCGCCTGCGCCGAGCGCGACCAGCCACCGGAGGACCGAGACGCGGCCCTCTCCCGCCTCCTCGACTTCTACCTGGCCACGGCGGCCCGCGCCTACGCCCAGCAGCGGCCCGGCGACCGCCTCGTCGACCACCTGACCCCCACCCGCCACCCCGGCCTCGACTTCCCCGACCGGGAAGCCGCCCTCGACTGGCTCTTCGGCGAAGCCGACTGCCTGCTCTCATGCGTCGCCCAGACCGCGTCCCGCCCCGCCTCAGGCGCCACCCTGCGCCGCGCGGCCGACCTGCTCCTGACCTCCTCCGACCTCGCCGAGTCCGGAGCAAGCACCCACCGGTACGAAGCCGTGGCCGACCGGCTCAGCGCGGCTGCCGAGGCCGCCGGGGACCTCCGCGCCGAACGCCGCGCCCGGACCGCCCTGTCCCATGCGCTCGATCTGCGCGGAGAGCACACGCGGGCGGAGCAGCAAGCACGGCGTGCCATGGACACCGGCGCCGCGGCGCACGACCCGGGCATCGTCGGCCTCGTCATGAACCGGCGCGGCATCCGCGCCCACTTCCTGGGCCGGCCCGAGGAGGCGGAAGACTGCCTCCGCCGGGCGATCGACGCCTTCCGCGCCACCGACGACCGCCCCGGCGAAGCGGCCGCGCTGTGCAACCTGTCCCGGGTCCACCTCGCACACGGCCGCACAGCCGAAGCGGTCGAGCTGGCGCGGCACGCGGTCGCGATGTACGAGGGCCTGGGCCGAACGCTGCGCCTCGCCAACGGAAACTACGCTCTCGGGATCGCGCTGACGCAGGCGGGACGGGCCGGGGAAGCGGTCGAGCAACTGACCGCCGCTGCCGCCCTCTTCCACGAGAACCGGCAGCGCCTCTGGGAAGGCATGACGCACTACCGGCTGGCGGAGGCCCACCTGGCCATGCGCCTCCCCGCGCCGGCCGCCACCCACGCCGAGCAGGCCCTCGCCCTGGGTATCATCGGCGGCGAATGGCGGCGCGCCATCATCCTGACCGTGCTCGGCAGGGCGCTGGCGGGGCTCGGCCACTCCGATCGCGCCCAGGCCTGCTGGCGCGAAGCGCTCGCGATCCACGAGCGGCTGGGAGCGGCGGAAGCCGAGGACGTACGGGCGCTGCTCGACGGCCCCGCCTCTGTCCCTGCCGCTTCCTCCGCCCCTACTGCTGCTTCTTCTCCTCCGCGTCCTCGATGACCGCCTCGGCCACCTGCTGCATGGACATCCGGCGGTCCATCGAGGTCTTCTGGATCCAGCGGAACGCGGCGGGCTCGGTCAGCCCGTACTGGGTCTGCAGAATGCTCTTCGCGCGGTCCACGAGCTTGCGGGTCTCCAGCCGCTGGGCGAGGTCGGCGACCTCCTTCTCCAGCGTCTTCAGCTCCGTGAACCGGGAGACGGCCATCTCGATGGCCGGGACCACGTCGCTCTTGCTGAACGGCTTCACGAGATACGCCATCGCCCCCGCGTCCCGCGCCCGCTCGACGAGTTCGCGCTGCGAGAAGGCGGTGAGCATCAGGACCGGGGCGATACGGTCGGCGGCGATCCGCTCGGCGGCGGAGATGCCGTCGAGGACCGGCATCTTCACATCGAGGATCACCAGGTCGGGTCGGTGCTCCTGAGCGAGCGCGACGGCCGTCTCCCCATCGCCCGCCTCGCCGACGACGGAGTACCCCTCCTCCTCGAGCATCTCCTTGAGATCGAGGCGGATGAGGGCCTCGTCCTCGGCGATGACCACGCGGGTGGTGTGTGGGGGGACGTGCGACTGCGCGTCGGGGGCGTCGGTGGTGCTCACGTGGCTCCTCGGTCGTGGCAGGTTCTGCACCTTGAGCCTACCTATCTCGTGTACCGTTGACGCACGAAGGGGCTACACTCACCTTCAGAACACAGGGGCTCCGGTAGTCCAATCGGTAGAGACGATACCCTCAAAAGGTATTCAGTGTGGGTTCGAATCCCACCCGGGGCACTTTACCTTCAATTCCAAGGTCACCGCCGAATTGAGGCCGTTCACTCGATAAAGTGAACATCTCTTCGAGCGCGCAGGCCGCAGCCCTCGCGCTCTCCACACTCGTCAGTGTGTACGACTTGGAAACGCGCAAGCGAGCCCTCGCTCTCGTCGGCCAAGGCCACAGCCTCAACTCCGTAAGCAAGCAGACCGGGATATCCCGCGCCGCGATCCGTGCGTGGCAAATCCGGATCAAGCCCCTGCCCCGGGGCGGCACCTGTCCCAGGTGTGCATCCATGCCGCGCTTACCGGAAGAGCCCGCCGCCTATGCGTATCTGCTCGGCCTCTATCTCGGGGACGGCTGCATAAGCCGCCTCAAGAAAGGGGTGTACTTTCTGCGCGTCGCGTGCGCGGATGCCTGGCCGGGCCTCATCGAAGCCTGTGAAGCGGCGGTGCGTGCCCTGTGCCCCGACAACAGGGTGTACCGCGTCCAGCGGCAGGGATGCGTCATGGTGACCGGCTACAGCAAGCACTGGCCTTGCCTGTTCCCGCAGCACGGGCCGGGAAAGAAGCACCAGCGGCCGATCGTTCTGGAGCCCTGGCAACTCGAGATCGTGGATACGCACCCATGGGAGTTCGTGCGGGGACTCGTGCACTCCGACGGCTGCCGGATCACCAACTGGACGGCGAAGGAGGTCGGCGGGGTGCGGAAGCGGTACGAGTACCCAAGGTACTTCTTCACCAACAGGTCGGACGACATCCGGAAGTTGTACACCGACACGCTCGACCGGCTGGGCGTCGAGTGGAAGCAGCCGAACGCCTGGAACATCTCCGTCGCCAAGCGCGCCTCCGTCGCCCTCATGGACGCCCACATCGGGCCGAAGTACTGAGCGCGCGCCCACCGCCCCGCACTCCGGCCCGAACCAGGACCAGCCCCGGACACGCACCGCTACCGCAAGTCGCCGCCCTCGCCGATGCGGTGCACGCGCACCAGGTTCGTGGAGCCGGAGACGCCGGGCGGGGAGCCGGCGGTGATGATGACGAGGTCGCCCTTGCGGCAGCGGCCGATGCGGAGGAGTTCCTCGTCGACCTGGGCCACCATCTCGTCCGTGGAGTCGACCATGGGGCCGAGGAAGGTCTCCACTCCCCAGGTGAGGTTGAGCTGGGAGCGGGTGGAGTGCTCGGGGGTGAAGGCGAGGAGGGGGATGGGTGAGCGGTAGCGGGAGAGGCGGCGGACGGTGTCGCCGCTCTGGGTGAAGGCGACGAGGAACTTCGCGCCGAGGAAGTCGCCCATCTCGGCGGCGGCGCGGGCGACCGCGCCACCCTGGGTGCGGGGCTTGCTGCGCTCCGTGAGGGGCGGGAGGCCCTTGGCGAGGATGTCCTCTTCCGCCGCCGCGACGATGCGGCCCATGGTCTTGACCGTCTCGATCGGGTACTTGCCGACGCTGGTCTCGCCGGAGAGCATCACCGCGTCCGTGCCGTCGATGACCGCGTTGGCGACGTCGGAGGCCTCGGCGCGGGTGGGGCGGGAGTTCTCGATCATGGAGTCGAGCATCTGGGTCGCGACGATCACCGGCTTCGCGTTCCGCTTGGCGAGCTTGATCGCGCGCTTCTGGACCAGCGGCACCTGCTCCAGCGGCATCTCGACGCCGAGGTCGCCGCGGGCGACCATGATTCCGTCGAAGGCGTCGACGATCCCTTCCAGGTCCTGGACCGCCTGCGGTTTCTCGATCTTGGCGATGACCGGGAGCCGGACGCCCTCCTCCCGCATGACGCGGTGCACGTCCACGACGTCCTTGCCGTTGCGGACGAAGGAGAGGGCGATGATGTCGGCGCCGGTGCGCAGCGCCCAGCGGAGGTCCTCGATGTCCTTGTCGGAGAGCGCCGGGACGGAGACGGCGACTCCGGGGAGGTTGAGGCCCTTGTGGTCGGAGACCATGCCGCCCTCGATGACCATGGTGTGCACGCGGGGGCCTTCGACGTCCACTACTTCAAGGGTGACCCGGCCGTCGTCGACGAGGATGCGCTCGCCCCGGCTGACGTCGGTGGCCAGGCCCTTGTAGGTGGTGCCGCAGCGCAGGCGGTCGCCCTCGATGGGTTCGACGGTGATGGTGAACTCGTCGCCGCGTTCAAGGAGTACGGGGCCTTCGCGGAAGCGGCCGAGACGAATCTTCGGGCCTTGAAGGTCGGCGAGGATGCCGACGCTGCGACCGGTTTCGAGCGAGGCCTTCCGGACTCGCCGGTAACGCTCCTCGTGCTCGGCGTAGGTGCCGTGGCTGAGGTTGAAGCGGGCCACGTCCATTCCGGCTTCGACGAGCGCCTTGATCTGCTCGTACGAGTCGGTTGCGGGTCCCAAGGTACAGACGATTTTTGCTCGGCGCATGCGGCGAGCCTATGACTTACCGGCGGGTAAAGAACCGGGAACCTGCCACTCCTCCATGGCCTTTGGGTGACCGCTCGTCGACAACTAATGAAACGTGCAGGGCGGTGCTCCGATGAGCGGTTTCCGGGCGGTTTCACAGCTGCGGAGGGGACATCGTAAAGCGGGCGTTGACCTGGGCGTACACGGTCTGGCGCTGGGGTTCGAGGTCCAGGGCGGGGGCGGCTTGGGGTGCGGCGCCGTAGCCGCCGGCGCTGCGTGTCCCCCCGAAGGTGACCGGGTAGGGCTGCTCGGTGCTCTCCGCGTCGAGGTCGGCGAGCTCGACGAGGGCGACGAGCCGGGCGCCGAGCGCGCCCGCGTACTCGCGGGCGCGCTGGACGGCTTCGCGTACGGCCTGGCGGCGCGCCTCGCCGTGGGCGGGTGAGTCGGGGCGCAGGGCCCACCAGGGGCCGTTGACCTGGGTGAGCTCCAGGTCGGCGAGGCGGGTGGTGAGCTCGCCGAGGGCGGTGAAGTCGGCGATGGTGACGGAGAGGTGGACCCGGCCGTGGTAGGCGTGGACGCGCTCGTGGCGGCCCTTGGCGGTGAGCTGCGGGGTGATGGCGAAGGCGCCGGTCTCCAGCTTCTCGACCGCCTGTCCGTAGGACTTCACCAGCTCGATGACCTGGCCGTTGCGGCGGGTGAGGTCTTCGAGGGCGGTGCGGCGGTCGCTGCCGCGCGCGCTGACGCTGATGCCGAGGCGGGCGATCTCGGGGTCGAATTCGAGGCGGGCCTCGCCGCGGACCGCGACGCGCGGGGCTTCGGGGGTGCCGTAGGGCAGGGCGGTCGTGGGCTGCGGGGAGGCCTGGTCCATGGGGTGGGCTCCTGGGTCGGTGGTGGTGGCAGGAGAGCGTAGGGGGTGGGGAGGACGCTCGTCAGGCGGACGTCTGGACGCGGCCTTGCGCGGGGCGGGTCCGGTGCAGGGAGAGGGCGATGTCCACGAGGGGGACCCGGGGCAGTTCCGCGACGCGGTCGAGTGGGATCCAGGCGGCCTGGTCGGTGGAGCCGTTGGTCTCGTGGCGCAGCTGTCCGCCGGTGACGTGGGCGGTGTAGACGACGCGGAGCCCGTGGAAGTCGGCGTCGCGGCCGCGGCGGCGGGCGTAGCGGTGGTGGACGGAGTCGATGCCCAGCAGTTGGTCTATCTCGACGGTGTAGCCGGTTTCCTCTTCGACTTCGCGGATGGCGGCGTCGTAGGGGTCTTCGCCGTGTCGGATGCCGCCGCCGGGCATGGTCCATTGTTTACCGTCGGGGCCGACCCATCGGGCGAGGAGGATGTTGCCGTCCTGGATGCAGACGGCGTATGCGGCGACTCTGAGTTGTCTGTTGGCCATCACCCAAGCATGGCTTGGGTGTCGGGTGATCGAAAGCTGTCGCGCTGCTCGGGGAGGTGGCCGCCGGCGGTGGTGGGGCCGCCGGGGGTGGTGGGGGTCAGGCCGAAGGTGGTGAAGGCGGTGCGTGCGGGGAGGGTGTAGGTGGGCCGGGGGGTGAGTGAGTTGAGGATGACGGCGGAGCGCCAGGCGGCGAAGCCGAGGTCGGGAGCGCCGACGCCATGGGCGTGGCGTTCGGCGTTCTGGACGTAGATGGGGCCTTTGACGAGGGGGTCGAGGACGATGCGGTGGTGTTCGTCGATGCGGGGGCGTTCGCGGTGGTCGCGGCGGATGTAGGGGTCGAGGGCGGCGATGAGGGTCTCGATGCGTCGTTCGCGGTAGCCGGTGGCGAGGACGACGGCTTCGGTGGTGTGGCGGGTGCGGGTGCCTTGTTGGTGGTGTTCGAGGTGGAGTTCGAGGCGGGCGGTGGCGATGCGGCCGGCGGTGCGGACGGTGACGCCGGGGGTGAGGACGGCGTCGGGCCAGCGGCCGTGTCGGGTGCGGCGGTAGAGCTCGTCGTGGATGGCCGTCATGGTGTCGTGGGCGATGCCCTTGTAGAGCTGCCATTGGCGGGGCAGGAGTTGGTCGCGTACGCACTCGGGCAGGGCGTGGAAGTAGCGGGCGTAGTCGGGGGTGAAGTGTTCGAGGCCGAGTTTGCTGTATTCCATGGGGGCGAAGGCGGGGGTGCGGGTGAGCCAGTGGAGTCCTTCGGCGCCCGGGGGCCGGTTGCGGAGGAGGTCGAGGAAGACTTCGGCGCCCGACTGGCCGGAGCCGACGACGGTGATGTGGCCCGCGGCCAGGAGCCGGTCGCGGTGTTGGAGGTAGTCGGCGGAGTGGATGACGGGTACGCCGGGGGTGTCGACGAGGGGGCACAGGGGCGGGGGGACGTGGGGTTCGGTGCCGACGCCGAGGACGAGGGCGCGGGCGTAGCTGCGGCCCATGTGCCGGGCTTCGCCGGTGGGGTCGAGTTCGGTGTAGTCGATCTCGAAGAGCAGGTGGTCGTGGTTCCAGCGGATGGCGTCGATCTGGTGGCTGAAGTGGAGGCCGGGGAGTTGGCGGCTGACCCAGCGGCAGTAGGCGTCGTATTCGGTTCGTTCGATGTGGAAGCGCTCGGCGATGTAGAAGGGGAAGAGCCGGTCGTGGGTTTTGAGGTAGTTGAGGAAGCTCCAGGGGCTGGTGGGGTCGGCGAGGGTGACGAGGTCGGCGAGGTAGGGGACTTGGATGGTGGCGCCGTCGATGAGGAGCCCGGGGTGCCAGTGGAAGGCGGGGCGTTGTTCGTAGAAGGCGGTGCGGAGGTGGGGGATGCGGTGGGCGAGGACGGCCAGGGAGAGGTTGAGCGGGCCGATGCCGATGCCGGCGAGGTCCAGGGGGTGGTCGGGTGGGGCCGCGGCGGGGGTGGGGGGCTGGGTGGTGCTCATGGGGGCTGCCTTCGACGGTTCGACCGGCGTCCGGGGGCGCTGGGCTGGGTGTGCGGGGTGGGTGTGCGGGGGCGGGGACGGGGTCCCGGGGCTGTCCGGGCCATGGTCTGTGCCACGGTCCGGGCCACGGCTTTTCGCGCGTGGCGGCACGGCGATGACGGCTCAGGAGTGAGGACGGCTCACGGGTGAGGACGGCTTAAAAGTACTTCGCGGGAGGGCGGTTCGGTGGGGGGCGGGCGCGGGTCCACTCGTACGTGGTAATGGCGGGCGGGGTGAGGGGCGTACGGTGTGGGGTCGCGCGCCCCTGTTCGGGGGGCCGGTTTTCGGCCGCGGGGGCGGGGGCGGGCGTGGCAGGCGTCGGGAGCCCGGCGTGATCCACGAGGCGCCCCTAGGATGCCCGGGACCGGTGGGACGAGTGGGCGGGGGCGGGCATGGATGAGCAGCCGGAGGACGGTGGCCTGGCCGAGGAGCTGATCGCTTCGGTGATGGCCGCCTCACGGCTGCTGGTGGCGATTTCCGCGCGTGCGCTGGCCTCGATCGACGAGACGCTGACGCTGACGCAGCTGCGGGCCCTGATGGTGCTGGACGGGTGCGGGCCCGCGAAGTTGGCGGAGCTGGCGGCGGGGTTGGGCGTGAATCCGTCCACCGCGCTGCGGACGGTGGCCCGGCTGGAGTCGCGGGGGCTGGTGGATCGGCAGGTCAATCCGGACAGCCGCCGGGAGGTGGTGCTGCGGTTGACGGACGGGGGCGCGGAGTTGGTGGCGCGGGTTCTGGAGTACCGGCGCGGGGAGATCGCGGTGTTGGTGGGGCGGTTGCCCGCGGCCGAGCGGGCGGGGCTCGCGCGGGGGCTGCGGGCGTTGAGCGCGGTCGCCGACGAGCCCGACCTGCGGGGGGCCGGGCTGTCGGGGTCGGGTCCGGCGCGGTTCAGCGATGTGCTCGCCGCCGCTTCCGGAGGGGTGCGTCCGCGTCGTCGGGCCCGGTGAGGGCGGGGTGGCGGTAGGGCCGGGCGGGGGTGCGGGAGCGGTAGACGACGTAGGGCCTGGCGAGGTAGCCGAGGGGTGCGGTGAAGGCGTGTACGAGCCGGCTGAAGGGCCAGAGGGCGAACAGCGCCATGCCGAGCAGGGCGTGGAGCCGGTAGACGAGGGGCGCGTGGGCCATGGCGGGGACGTCGGGGTCGAGGGCGAACAGGCTGCGGAACCAGACGGACACGCCCTGCCGGTAGTCGTAGGCGTCGGCGCTCGCCCCGGTGGCGGTGGCGGTGAGTCCGGCCAGCAGGACGGCGGCGAGTACGGGGTAGACGGCCCGGTCGCTGCGGCTGGTGGCGGCGCGTACGGCGGGGACCTTGAGGCGCCGGTAGAGCAGCAGGGCGAGGCCGGCGGCGGTGGCGAGGCCGGCGGTGCCGCCGACGAGCAGGGCGTTGGCGTGGTAGAGCCCTTCGGTGACATGCAGTCGCTCGGTGAGTGATTCGGGGACGACGAGCCCGACGACGTGGCCCGCGGCGACGAACAGCAGTCCGAAGTGGAAGAGCGGGCCGCCGATGCTCAGCAGGCGGCTTTCGTGGAGTTGGCTGGAGCGGGTGGTGAAGCCGAAGCGGTCGTAGTGGTAGCGCCAGGCGGTGCCCGCGGTGAAGAGGGCGAGGACGAGGTAGGGCAGCACGCCCCACAGGGCGATGTCGATGTGGTTCATCGGCCGGTTCCTCCCGGTAGGTGGCCGGCGTGCCGGGGGGTGGCGGAGAAGGGGGCCAGGCCGACGGCTTCGGCGGGTGGTCCGCTTCGGGCGAGTGCGAGGGCGGTGGCGCGGTCGGCGGGTGAGGCGCCCGGCAGGGTGTCGCAGACGGCGAGCAGGACGTCGGCGTAGGGGCTGTGGTGGTCGGCGAGGGCCATTCTGAGGAGTTCGATGGCGGGGCGGTGTTCGCTCAGCAGCTCGGTGCCCGGGCCGGGGCAGCGGGCGGCGAATTCGAGTGCCAGGGGCAGGTGGTCGGGGAGTTCGTCCTCGGGGGGTTCCCAGCCGTGGGCGCGGTAGCGGGCCTTCCAGTCGGCGAGGGAGCCGCCGCGGCGCCGGGTGTCGCCGTCGGTGTAGTAGGTGAGGTGCAGGGTGCGTCGCCGGCTGCGGTCGAAGGTGACGACGTAGCGGGCGGCGAGGTCGAGGACGGGGGTGTCCTGGACGGCGGCGCAGAAGCGCAGGAGTGGTGTGGTGCCGGGGCCGGTGAGGTGGGCGAGGGCTTCCCGGACGAGGGTCAGCCGGTCGGGCCACCGCTGGTCGGGGTAGCCGAGGAGGAGGGCCGCGGCCTGGTGTACGGCGGGGGTGGCGGGGTTCACTCGGTGGCCTCTCCGCGCTGCGGGAACAGTCCGCTGGGGCGTCCCCGGCCGTTCCAGTTGAGCAGGTTGAAGCGGCCGGCGAGCCCCGTTCCTGCTCCGCTTCCGGCTCCGGCGGGGGTGGGCACGGGTGGGGCGTGGAAGGTGTCGGCGTCCGGGAAGGCGCCGGGCATCATGCCGGGCAGTCCGTCGCCGTCGAGGCTGCAGCCGTCGTTCATCCCCTCGTGGCCGGCGCCGGCGGCGTAGCCGGTGGGGATGACGTACCGCTCCTCGTATTTGGCGAGGGCCAGCAGGCGGTACATGGATTCGATGGTGTCCTGGTCCATGTCGACGGCGTGGGCGATGGCGGGGTCGCGTTCCTCGCCGAGGTTGATCCGGCGCATGTGGGAGCGCATGGCGGCCAGTCGGCACAGGGCGGCTTCGACCGGTTCCGGGTCGCCGGCGGTGAAGAGTTCGGCGAGGTAGGAGACGGGGATGCGCAGGGCGTCGATGGCGCCGAAGAGGTTGGCGGGGTCCTCGCCGTCGTGGCCGGTGGTGGTGAGGGCGTCCACGACGGGGGAGAGCGGGGGGATGTACCAGACCATGGGCATGGTGCGGTATTCGGGGTGCAGGGGCAGGGCGACCTTGTAGCGGGAGATGAGGGCGTGGACCGGGGAGCGGCGGGCGGCCTCGATCCAGTCGTGGGGGATGCCGGAGGCTTCGGCGGTGCGGGCCACGTCCGGGTCGTGGGGGTCGAGGAAGCAGCGGAGTTGCGCCTCGTAGAGGTCTTTCTCGTCGGGGACGGCGGCGGCTTCGCCGACCTTGTCGGGGTCGTAGAGGAGCACGCCGAGGTAGCGGAGCCGGCCGACGCAGGTCTCGGAGCAGACGGTGGGCTCTCCGGCTTCGATCCGCGGGTAGCAGAAGGTGCACTTCTCGGCTTTGCCGCTGCGGTGGTTGAAGTAGACCTTCTTGTACGGGCAGCCGCTGACGCACATGCGCCAGCCGCGGCAGCGGTCCTGGTCGACGAGGACGATGCCGTCCTCGACCCGCTTGTAGAGGGCGCCGGAGGGGCAGACGGCGACGCAGGACGGGTTGAGGCAGTGTTCGCAGATCCGCGGCAGGTAGAACAGATAAGCCTGCTCGTACTCCAGGCGGACCTTCTCGGTCATCTTGGCGAGGACGGGGTCGCCGGCGAGGTGTTCGGGGCCGCCGCCGAGGTCGTCGTCCCAGTTGGGGCCCCAGGTGATGTCGGTGGGGCGGCCGTCGATGAGGGAGCGGGGCGGGGCGGTGGGCAGGTCTTCGCCGAGGGGGGCGGTGGTGAGGTTGTCGTAGTCGTAGGTCCAGGGCTGGTAGTAGTCGTCGAGGGAGGGGAGTTCGGGGTTGGCGAAGAGGCGGGCGAGGCGGCGGGCGCGGCCGCCGGCGCGGGGCACGAGGCGGCCGCCCTTGAGCCGCCAGCCGCCCTGCCACTTGTCCTGGTCCTCGTAGCCGCGGGGGTAGCCCTGGCCGGGGCGGGTCTCGACGTTGTTGAACCAGACGTATTCGGTGCCGGAGCGGTTGGTCCAGGTCTGTTTGCAGGTGACCGAGCAGGTGTGGCAGCCGATGCACTTGTCGAGGTTCATGACCATGGCGACCTGGGCCATCACCCGGGGCCCGGTCGGCTGGCGGCGGGGCATGTCAGTACTCCACGTTCTGGGACCGGCGCCGGATGACGGTGAGGGCATCGCGCTGGTTGCCGGTGGGTCCGTAGTAGTTGGGGGCGAAGGAGAGCTGGGCGTAGCCGCCGATGAGGTGGGTGGGTTTGATGAGCAGCTTGGTGAGGGCGTTGTGGGTGCCGCCGCGGCCGCCGGTGGCCTCGGACTTGGGCACGTTCACCAGCCGTTCCTGCACGTGGTACATGAACACCGTGCCTTTGGGCATGCGGTGGGAGACCACGGCTCGGGCGACGACGACGCCGTTGGCGTTGACGGCTTCGATCCAGTCGTTGTCGGCCACTTCGATGGCCTCGGCGTCCTCCACGCCGATCCAGATGACGGGGCCGCCGCGGGCCAGCGTCTGCATGATCAGGTTTTCCTGGTACTCGGAGTGGATGGACCACTTGGAGTGCGGCGTGATGTAGCGGACGGTGACCGAGCGGCCGGTGTCGGCGGTGCCGGGGGGCGGGGCTTCGCCCAGGGCGGTCATGTCCAGCGGGGGCCGGTAGACGGGCAGTTGTTCGCCGAGTTCGGCCATCCAGTCGTGGTCCAGGTAGAAGTGCTGGCGGCCGGTGAGGGTGTGCCAGGGCTTGCGGTGTTCGGTGTTGATGGTGAAGGGCGCGTACCGGCGGTCCACTGCCTCCTTGCCGGACCATTCGAAGCTGGCGCCGACCTGGACGGGGCGGGTCTGGGTGTCGGAGAAGGCGACGCGGCGCTCGGCGACCGAGTGGCCGAGTTCGGTGAGGCCGGAGTCGGCGCCGCAGCGTTCGGCGAGTTGCCGGAATCCTTCGGCGGCGACGCGCCCGTTGGTGGTGCCGGAGAGGGCGAGGATGGCTTCGCACATCTTGGTGTCGGTGTCCAGCAGGGGCCGTCCCTTGGCGGCGCCGGAGGTGGCGGTGCCACAGCGGTCGGCCAGCCAGCCGGCTTCGGGGGTGGGGTCGACGCTGACGCCCTTGACCCGCATGCCCTGGCGTTCGGCGAGCGGGCCGAAGGCCGCGAGCTGGTCGGCGACGGCGGTGTAGTCGCGTGCGACGAGGGCGAAGTCGGGGAGGTTGCGGCCGGGTACGGCTTGGGTACGGCCGTCGCGCCAGTCGGGTGCGGTGCCGCCGGGCTGGGCGGTCTCGCCGGGGGTGTCGTGCATGAGGGCGCAGGCCACCAGGTCGTGGGCGACGTCCAGGTGTCCGGCGGCGAGTTCGCTGAGTTTGCGGGCGAGGCCGTGGAAGATCTCGAAGTCGGTGCGGGCCTGCCAGGGCGGGATGATCGCCGGGGTGAAGGCGTGCACGTAGGGGTGCATGTCGGTGGACGACAGGTCGTGCTTCTCGTACCAGGTGGCGGCGGGCAGGACGAGGTCGGCGAAGAGGGTGGTGGAGGTCATCCGGAAGTCGAGCGCCATCAGCAGGTCGAGCTTGCCGCGGGGGGCCTCGTCGCGCCAGGTGACGTCGGTCGGGCGGTTGCCTGGGGGTGCCTCCTCGGCGGTGGCGTTGTCGCGGGCGCCGAGCAGGTGGCGCAGGAAGTACTCGTTTCCCTTGGCGGAGGAACCGATGAGGTTGGCCCGCCAGACGGTGAGCACGCGGGGCCAGTTCTGTGGCGCGTCGGGGTCCTCGCAGGCGAAGTCGAGTGCGCCGTCGGCGAGTTGTCCGGCGATCCACTCCCCCGCCGGCTGTCCGCTCTCCTTGGCCCGGCGGCCGAGGTCGAGGGGGTTGGCGGAGAAGGTGGGGTAGGAGGGCATCCAGCCGAGCCGCATGGACTGGGCGACGAGGTCGGCGGTGTGCCGGCCGGTGAACAGGCCGCGGGCGGTGGGGGACGCCAGGGCGTCGGCGCCGTACCGCTCGTAGCGCCACTGGTCGGTGTGCAGGTACCAGTACGGGGTGCCGGCCATCTGCCGGGAGGGGCGCACCCAGTCGGCGGCGGTGGCGAGCTGCTGCCAGCCGGTGAAGGGGCGCACCTTCTCCTGGCCGACGTAGTGGGCCCAGCCTCCGCCGTTGACGCCCTGGCAGCCGGTGAGGAGCAGCAGGGTGAGGAAGGAGCGGTAGATGGTGTCGGAGTGGAACCAGTGGTTGGTGCCGGCGCCCATCACGATCATGCAGCGGCCGCGGCTCTTCTCGGCGGTGTCCGCGAATTCCCGGGCGGCGCGGATGACGGCCGCGGCCGGGACGGAGGTGATGGCCTCCTGCCAGGCGGGGGTGGAGGGCACGGAGGCGTCGTCGTAGCCGGTGGGCCACTGTCCGGTGAGGCCGGGGCGGCCGACCGCGTACTGGGCCAGGAGGAGGTCGAAGACGGTGGTGACGAGCCGGCCGCCGATCCGCCGGGCGGGGACGGCGCGGCGGACGGTGGCGCCGGGTTCGTCGAAGCGGGGCAGTTCGACGTCGATGGTCCGGGCGCCGGTGGTGCGGTGGAAGGTGAGGCGGGGGGTGATGCCGGCCAGGTCGAGGTTCCAGTGGCCCTCGCCGCTCCTGCTCCAGCGGTCGCCGAGGGTGCCGCCGGGGACGACGGGGCGGTCGGTGTCCGCGTCGTGGAGCACCGGCATCCAGCGCTGGGCCGCCTCGTCGGCGTGGGCGGCCAGGTCCGGGTGGGTGGCGCGCAGGTCGGCCGCGGTGAGGAACTTGCCGGGTGTGTGGCCGCCGGGGGTCCCGTCCCGTTCGACGAGTTCGACGAGGAAGGGCAGGTCGGTGAAGCGGCTGACGTAGTCGGTGAAGTAGGGGACCTGCCGCTCGGTGAAGAACTCCGTGAGGATGACGTGTCCCATCGCCATGGCGACGGCGCCGTCGGTGCCGGGGTGGGGGTGCAGCCATTCGTCGGCGAACTTGGTGGCGTCCGAGTAGTCCGGGGAGACCACCACCACCTTCTGTCCCCGATAGCGGGCCTCGGCCATCCAGTGGGCGTCGGGGGTGCGGGTGACCGGCACGTTCGATCCCCACAGCATCAGGTAGGCGGCGTCCCACCAGTCGCCCGACTCGGGTACGTCGGTCTGGTCGCCGAACACCTGGGGGGAGGCGATCGGCAGGTCGGCGTACCAGTCGTAGAAGGAGATCATCGGGGCGCCGATCAGCGACATGAAGCGGGCGCCGACGGCGTGCGAGGCCATGGACATGGCGGGGATCGGGGAGAAGCCGGCGATCCGGTCGGGGCCGTAGGCCTTCAGGGTGTGCACATGCGCGGCCGCCGCGATCTCGAGCGCCTCCTCCCAGCCGATGCGGACCAGCCCGCCCTTGCCGCGGGCGGACTGGTAGCGATGGCGCTTGGCGGGGTCGCCGGTGATCTCCGCCCAGGCGGCGACCGGGTCGCCGAGCCGCGCCTTGGCCTCGCGGTAGAGCTCGACCAGCACGCCTCGGGCGTGGGGGTAGCGCACCCGGGTGGGCGAGTAGGTGTACCAGGAGAAGGAGGCGCCGCGCGGGCAGCCCCGGGGCTCGTACTCGGGCCGGTCGGGGCCGACCGAGGGGTAGTCGGTCTGCTGGGTCTCCCAGGTGATCAGCCCGTCCTTGACGTACACCTTCCACGAGCAGGAACCGGTGCAGTTCACACCGTGGGTGGAGCGCACCACCTTGTCGTGGGCCCAGCGCTCCCGGTACGGGGAGTCCTCCACGGCCTGGTCGGTCCGGTAGACGGCCCGCAGGTCCGGGGTGGTGGCGGTGCGGCGCAGGGCCGCCCCGGCCCGGAGCAGGCGTTCGGTCACCGCTGACGCGGCGGCCTCGGCCTGCGATCGTGTGGTGCGACGCGCCACGGAGCTACTCCTTGGGATGGGGCCGGGGCCCGCGCCGTCTCCCCGGCAGCGGACGTGACCGGCTTCGGTTCGCGCCACAGCATCACTCGCGTCTCAGCCACACAGCCTGCCTGCTTTCGGCCATTTAGCATCACCTGAAACTGTTTTTTCTTGCACTTTGCAATGCTTGCCTCAGGCGTACGTCCTGCCCGGGAGGCAAAAAGTTAACGGAAGTTGACGGGGCCTCAAACCTGCCTGGCCCGGGGGCGCTAGCCGGCGTCCCTCACGACGCGAAGGGCGCCTGACGACGGGCCTTGCCTTTTCTTGACCTCTTTTTCTGACCGGATCCCCGGCCTGGGGCACCCCCCGGCAGCCGGGGGAGCAACGCGCCGAGCGCGGCCAGCGTCCATGCCCCAGAGGCACCCCACGCCATCGCGTGCCCCACGGACACCAGGCGGTGCTGCCCCTCGGTGGTGCCGAGGACGGCCGAGGACATGGCGTACATGCCCAGCGGGAAGACGATCGTCCACCAGGTCGGCTCATAGGCGAGCGGCACCCGGTGCACTCCGTGCCGCCAGATCCCGGCGGCCAGCAGCACCGGTACCAGAAGGGTTATCCAGCCCCACATCGCCAGCAGGAAATCGGCCACGGCCCCGCCCGTGGGCGCGGGGTCGAGCCCCTGGGGGACGAGCCGGGCGCCGGCCAGCAGGCTGATGGCGCAGGCGCCCATGGTGACCCAGTACGGCGGGGTCAGCTCCCGCGGCCGCAGGCCGACGGACACCACCCGGCCCGCCACCGCCGCGGCCACCGCCACGTACAGCGCCACCCCCAGCACCCAGCCGGCCACCTTCGCCGCCAGGGCCCGGTGGGGCTCCAGCGCGCCCCCTGCCAGCACCAACGACTGCAGGCCCACCACGCACAGGAACCAGCTGCCGTCCACGTGCCGCGGCACTCCCCCGACCCCGAGACCGCGCACCACGCGCGCCGCGCACCACATCAGGGCCAGCCATACGGGCAGCGCCACGGCCAGCAGGACCGCCGCCACCGGCCGCCCCGGCCCGGCCGCCAGCCGGGTGGCGAGGACGTCGGATCCCGCCACGAAGGTGAAGAAGCCGAACACCTTCGCCGGCTCCCGCAGCTCCCGCGCCACGTCCCGCCGATGTCTCGCCAGCCGCCGCGCCCAGCCCGCCAGGAGCAGTCCGTACAGCGCCACGGCCACCGCGAGCAGCCCGTCGGACAGCCGTCGCGCGCCTGCCGCCCCGACGGCCTGGGAGACGATGCCGGTCGCCATCACCGGCGCGAATCCGCCGGGCCGCAGCTCCGGCTCCACCCGCACCCACTTCGTCCACATCACGCCAGCAGGCTGCCACCGGCCGGGCGGGCCGACGCCGTGCCTCGGCGGCGCCGACGCCGGACGGGGGTGTGTTCGGCCAACGGCACCCCATGATTTCGCCACGCCGTCTTGGTAATCGCTTGGCGCCGGGCAGAGACATCCAATACCCGACGGGCCGCCGCCCGGCCCCGTCCGGGCCGGGCAGGTCGAAGCCCTGTCGCGAACGGCGCCGCGAACAGGTGAACACCCCCGTCGCAAGGGGCCGGAAGGTCCTTGCGAAGCCCGCCGGGAAGCCTCCGGGAAGTCTTCCGGGGGTCCTGTGGGGAGCCTCCGGGGGGCATTCCGGGCGGGGTCGGCGGGGTCGGCGGGGTCGGCGGGGTCGGCGGGGTCGGCGGGGTCGGCGGGGTCGGCGGGGGCCGAACGGGCCGGGTGCGGGCTCGTTCGGCCCCCGCTCGGCCCTCGTGCGGGCACCGCGCGGGGCTTGCGGGCACCGCGCGGGCCTCGTGCGGACCCCGTGCGGGCACCGGCCGGGCGTCGTGCGGACACCGGCCGGGGCTTGCGGACACCGGCCGGGGCTTGCGGGCACCGCCCGGCCCTCCTGCGGGCACCGCCCGGCCCTCCTGCAGGCAACCGCGCGGGCACCGCCCGGGCCTCGCGCGGGCACCGCCCGGGCCTCGCGCAGGCACCGGCCGGGCCTCGCGCAGGCACCGCCCGGGCCTCGCGCAGGCACCGGCCGGGCCAGGCCGGCCCGGGCCGGCCGGCTACGCCTCGGCCCGCTGCGCCCCCTGGGCCGCTTCGGCCTCCTCGGCCTCCTCGGCCTTCTCGGTCCCTTCGGCCTCCTTGGCCTCCTTGGCCTCCTCGGCCTCTTGCCCTTCTCGGACCCGCAGCGCCCGGCGCAGGTCGTCGATCTGGTCGGCGAGGCGGCGGCGCAGCGCCGGGGACGGGGCGGCGGACGGGTCGTCGGCGCTCAGGCACTCCTCCCCCAGCCGCAGGGTCGTCGCGTCCACCGTGGTCGGGAAGCCCCAGCGGGCGACCGCGTCGGCGATGGCGGGACCGCGGCGGGTGGCCACGGCGACGGCGGCCGGGAAGTAGGCGGGGACGTACTCGGCGAGCAGGCCGTGCTGCTCGGGCTGCCAGAAGCCCCCGGCCGTGGCGGTGACGAGGTAGTTGGACAGCTCGGGGCCGCCGTCGGTGGCGAAGAGCGCGGCCCAGGCGGCGCGCTTGGCGTCGGCGTCGGGGAGGGCGGCGCGGCAGCGGGCGGCGCCCTCCTGGCCGGTGGCGCTGGAGTCCCGGGCGAGTTCGGCGTCGATGTCGTCGGGAGTGGCGGCGCCGAGGACGGCGAGCCGCCCGAGGATCTGCCAGCGCAGCTCGGGGTCGAGGGCCGGGCCGCCGGGCACGGTGTCCCCGTCGAGCCAGTCGCGCAGCTCGGCGGCCGAGGTAGCGCTGTCGACGAAGGTGCGTACGGCGGCGAGCCGCAGGCCGGGGCCGGAGCCGTCCTCGGTGCGGCGCAGCAGGTCGCGGCAGGTGGCGGTGATGGTGGCGAGGGCGGCGGCGCGCCGGTGCGCGGGGAGGTAGCGGTCGGCGATCTGGGTGCGGGCGAAGGCCAGGACGCCCTGGACGATGGCTATGTCGGTCTCGTGCGGGAGGTGGGCGCGGGCGGCGTCGAGATAGGCACCGGGTGCCAGTTCGCCGTCGCGCACCATGTCGCGGGCGGCGTTCCAGACGACGGCGCGGGCGACGGCGTCGGGGAGGCCGGACAGGGAGCGTACGACGGTCTTCCAGGAGCCGGGGTCGAGCCGGATCTTGGCGTAGGTGAGGTCGCCGTCGTTGAGGAGCAGCAGGTCGGGGCGGGGGCCGGTGAAGGAGAGGGTCAGGGTGGAGCCGTCGCCGCCCGGGGTCCCGTCCGGCGCGTCGCCGGGCGCGCCGTTCAGCTCGGCCTCGACGCGGTCGCGCAGCACCAGCTTGTGGGGGGCGGCGGGCTCGTGGTCGTACAGGCCGATGGCGATGCGGTGCGGGCGGGTCGTGCCGGTGTCGTGGCTGCCCCGGTGGTGGATCTCGGCGGTCCACTGGCCGCCGTTGGCGGTGATCGTCGGGGTGAGGGTGTCCACGCCGGTGGTGCGCAGCCAGCGGTCGGCCCAGGTGTGCACGTCGCGGCCGGACGCCTCGGCGAGGGAGTCGATGAAGTCGGCGAGGGTGGCGTTGCCGAAGCGGTGGCGGGCGAAGTGGGTGTTGATGCCGGCGAGGAAGTCCTTCTGGCCGAGCCAGGCGACGAGCTGGCGCAGCGCGGAGGCGCCCTTGGCGTAGGAGATGCCGTCGAAGTTGAGGCGGGCGGCGCCGGTGTCGGGGACCTGCTCGGGCTCGGGGGCCACGGGGTGGGTGGAGGGGCGCTGGTCGGCGTCGTAGCCCCAGTTCTTGCGGCGGACCCCGAAGTCGGCCCAGGTGTCGGTGTAGCGGGTGGTCTCGGTGAGGGTCTGGTAGCCCATGTACTCGGCGAAGGACTCGTTGAGCCAGATGTCGTCCCACCACTTCATGGTGACCAGGTCGCCGAACCACATGTGGGCCATCTCGTGGGCGATGACCATGGCGCGGGTCTGCCGTTCGGCGTCGGTGACGGCGGAGCGGTAGACGAATTCGTCGCGGAAGGTGACGAGGCCGGGGTTCTCCATGGCGCCGGAGTTGAACTCGGGGACGAAGGCCTGGTCGTAGGAGTCGAAGGGGTACGGCTCCTCGAAGATCTCGTGGTAGCGGTCGAAGCAGCGGCGGGTGATGTCGAAGAGCTCCTCGGCGTCGGCGTCGAGGTAGGGCGCGAGGGAGCGGCGTACGTGCAGGCCGAAGGGGAGTCCGGCGTGCTCGGTGCGCACCGAGTGGTACGGGCCGGCGGCCAGCGCGACCAGGTAGGTGCTGATGGGCGGGGTGGGCGCGACGCTCCAGCGGCCCTCGTCGGGTTCGCCGACGCGGGTGGCGATGCCGTTGCCGAGGACGGTCCACTCGGGCGGGGCGGTGACGTGCACCTCGAAGACGGCCTTGAGGTCGGGCTGGTCGAAGGCCGCGAAGACGCCGTTGGCGTCGGACATGCAGCACATGGTGTAGAGGTACGTCTCGCCGTCGGCGGGGTCGGTGAAGCGGTGCATGCCCTCGCCGGTGCGGGAGTAGCGCATGTCCGCCTCGACGCGCAGCTCGTGCTCGCCCTCGGCGAGGCCGGTGAGCGGCAGCCGCTCCTCGGCGATCAGGTCCTCGGCGTTGTCGAGGGGCAGCTCCCGGCCGTCGAGGACGACGCGGTGCAGGGCGGCCGGGTTGAGCTCGACGAAGGTGTCCGCGTCCGGTTCGCGCGCGCTGAAGCGGATGGTGGTGATGGAGCCGAAGGTCTCGTCGCCCCGGGTCAGGTCGAGGTCGATGGTGTAGCGGTGCACCTCGATGAGGCGGGCTCGGGTCTGCGCTTCGTCGCGCGTCAGTACGGACATGGGGACATGCTGCCCTACTCCCCGCGGGCGTCACACGCGTGGGAAGGGGTTCCTCGGGGCGGTGGGGTTCCGCGCGGGTCCGGGGGGTGGTGCGCCCGGCGTGTGGTGGTGTGTCCCGGCCCAGGCGTGGGCGGCGCGGGCGGTCGCGGGCACACCGGGGCCACGCGGCCGCGCCGGGCCCGCGCCGCCCGCCGCCCCCCGTTCCCCGCTGCCGCGCCTACGAGCGCGCGATCGTCTCGTGGTGGCGGATGACCTCGGCGATGATGAAGTTCAGGAGCTTCTCCGCGAAGGCCGGGTCGAGCTTGGCGCTTTCCGCGAGGTCGCGGAGGCGCTCGATCTGGCGGGCTTCCCGGGCGGGGTCGGCCGGGGGGAGTTTGTGGGCGGCCTTGAGGTAGCCGACCTGCTGGGTGCACTTGAAGCGCTCGGCCAGCATGTGGACCACGGCCGCGTCGATGTTGTCGATGGAGTCGCGCAGCCGGGTCAGCTCGGCGCGGACGGACTCGTCGATGTCGTCGTTGGTGCTCATGGCGGCGGTCCCGTCGGTCCCCTCGGTCTCGGTGTGCTTCATGACCAGTGACCCTATGCGGCCCGGAGCGGTCCGGTGACCAGTGGGTGGCCGGGGCGGGGGTCGCGGGACCGCCTCCGGTCCCTGTGGGGGGTTGGGTGAGGGTCTGGAGGCGGTCGACCGCTCGGAGTGCTCTCCCCGGTTGAGCTCCTCCACCGTGGAGGAGTGCGGTACGGAGCCGTGGGTTCCATCCGGGCCGGGGTTTCTGGGGGCGCCTATGCTCACGCTCGTGATCGCGAAGCTGCAGTGCACCGTCATCGACTGTCCCGACCCCGTCGCGCTGGCCCGCTTCTACGCGGGGATCCTGGGCGGGCGGGTGCACGAGAGCGACCCGGGGTGGGTGACGCTCACCTCTCCGGAGGGCCAGCGGTTCGCCTTCCAGGCGGCCCCGGACCACAGGCCGCCGCGCTGGCCCGACCCGGACCATCCGCAGCAGTTCCATCTGGACTTCGACGTGGACACGATCGAAGACGTGGAGCGCGCTCAGGTGGAGGTGATCGCGCTGGGGGCGACGTTCCTGTACGACAGCGGCGGGGAGCGGTCCGGGTTCCGGGTGTTCAGCGATCCGGCGGGGCACCCCTTCTGCCTCTGTTACGGGCAGAGCTGACGCGTACGGGCAGAGCCGACGCGTTCGCGCCCCTGGCCGACGGGCCAGGGGCGCGAGTGGTGGGTCAGCCGCCGAGCTGGGTGGCGCCCGCCTTGATGTCCTTGGCGAAGGTGCTCACCTCGGTGTAGACGCCGGGCTTGCCGGGCCGGGCGCAGCCGTCGCCCCAGCTGACGATGCCGACCTGGATCCACTGTCCGGCCTCGTCCTTGCGGAACATCGGGCCGCCGGAGTCGCCCTGGCAGGTGTCGACGCCGCCGGTGTCCATGAGCCCGGCGCAGATCTCCTCGCCCGCGACGAGGTCGCTGTACGCCGTCTTGCAGGTGGCGTCGTCGACGAACGGCACGGTGGCCTTGAGCAGGTAGCGCTGCTGGGCGCCGCCTTCCCTGGCGGCGCCCCAGCCGGCGACGGTGAAGTCGCCCTTGTTGTAGGCGGTGGTCTCGGCGATCTTGAGGGTGGGCTGGTTGATGGGCTTGGCGAGCTTGATCAGTGCCCAGTCCTTGCCGGTGCCGTTGTAACCCGGGGCCTGGAGCACGCGGGTGGACTTGACCTTGATGGCGCTGGAGCTCTGGAGGTCCACGACGCCGGCGGTGGCGGTGATGGAGGTGTTCGCGCCGCTGCCGGACACGCAGTGGGCGGCGGTGAGCACGATGTCCTGGGTGTAGAGGGCGCCGCCACAGCCCATGGACAGCCGCACCATGAAGGGGAATTCGCCCTGGGCGGCGCGGGTGCCGCCCACGACGGAGGGGACGGGCTCGGCGCTCTTGGCCTGAGCCACGGAGGGGCTGGGTTCGGCGCCCTTGGCCTGGGCCAGGGAGGTGCCGGGCATCAGGCTGAACGCGGCGAGAGCGACCGCTCCGACGGCGGCCGATCTCTTGACGGGCTTCCGGAGGTTCCGCAACGGGATTCCTTTCGTGGGGGGTTGGGGCACTTGCCAGGCTCATGCCAAGTGCGTTGCGATTATCCGGACGGCTCGAACGACATGACAAGGGGCGCTTTCCAGCCACACCGAGCGCCCCGGCCTGCGCCACGGCCAGGGCGGACGCCCGTAAAGTGACAATATGGGGCACGGCGAACAGCGGGGACGGGGTGGCGGTGTGAGGGCACCGGGCAGCGACATCGAGCACGGCTTTCCGCACCTGGAGACCGTCCGGGCCGCGCTGACCGCGCTCTACCGGCGGCTGTCGTACGACGGGGTGCGCACCTACGGGCTGAGCGTGGCCCCCGGCGATGTGGCCTTCTCCGACCAGGACGACCTGTATCTCGGCGTCCAGCGCGTCGCGCGGGTCATGGTGCGGCACCTGCGGCTGCCGGACGCCCGGGTGATCGTGAGCTTCCGCGAGATGCGACACGCCGCGAACATCGAACTGACCGCCGGCCCGGAGTACTTCATCGAGCTCAACTCCCGCTTCAAGACCCACCGCCGCGACATCGGCGCGGCCCTCGCCCACGAGGTCACCCACGTCTATCTGCACCGGCTCGACCTGGCGTTCCCCGGCACCCGCGACAACGAGATCCTCACCGACACCACCGCCGCGTACCTCGGCGCGGGCTGGCTGCTGCTCGACGCCTACCGCGAGGACTCGGTCTCCAGCCAGAAGCTCGGCTATCTGACCCCGGAGGAGTTCGGGTACGTGCTGGCCAAGCGGGCCCTGGCGTTCGGCGAGGACCCCGCCGTCTGGTTCACCAGCCCGCAGGCGTACGAGGCGTACGACGAGGGTCTGGCCGTGGCCCGGCGCGACGAGCGGCAGCCGCCGCTGGCCGCGTCGGGCTGGGCGGGCCGCCGCCGCTACGCGCGGGACCGTCGCTGGGCGCTGGGCGACCCCGAGGCGCCGCCGGCGGTCGGCGCGGCCGGGTACGCCTTCGAGACCGGCTCCCCGCCGCGCGTCTCCTTCCCCTGCCCGACCTGCCGGCAGCGCATCCGGGTCCCGGTGCGCGGCAGGATGCGGGCCCGCTGTGGGCTGTGCCGCACGGTCCTGGAGTGCGACACCTGACCGCGCGACGCTCCTGACGTCGTACGCTCGGTCGCATGAGCCCCTCCATCGCCACCAACACCCGGGTCGGCCGCGACGAGCTGCTGGAGTTCGTACGGCCGCGCCACCGCGCCGTCCTGATGACCCGCCGCGCCGACGGCTCGCCCCAGGCCTCGCCCCTGACATGCGGCGTCGATGACGCGGGGCGGCTCGTGGTCTCGACCTACCCCGAGCGCGCCAAGGTCCGCAACGCGCGGCGCGATCCGGCGGTCAGCGTGATCGTGCTGTCCGACGAATGGAACGGGCCGTGGGTCCAGATCGACGGCACCGCCGAGGTGATCGACACCCCCGAGTCCGTGGAGCCGCTGGTCGAGTACTACCGCAACATCGCGGGCGAGCACCCGGACTGGGACGAGTACCGCGCCGCCATGGTCAAGCAGGGCAAGTCACTGATCCGGATCACCCCCGAGCGCTGGGGCCCGATCGCCACCGGCGGCTTCCCCGCCCGCCTGGCGGAGGACGAGGGGTGAGCGAGGGGTGAGGAGCCGGGCGCGGCGGGCCCCGTGACCTGCCGCGCCCGGGTCAGCAGCGGCCGGGGCGGGCGTACAGGACGACCACCATCCCCTGGACCTCCCGCTGGGCGCACCGGCGGAAGTACCGGTCGAGCACCTCGCGTTTCACCCGCTCCTGCGGGGTGTCGTCCAGCGGCTGGTCGGGTGGGTCGGTCACCGCGGCGATCCGCTCGGCGGTCAGCATGCGGGCGCGGATGCGGGGCGCGGGCAGCTCGATGCCGTGCAGGGTGCCCGAGGCCACCGCGTGCCGGGCCAGGGCGAGTTCCCGCAGGCCCCGGAACTCCCCGGGGCTGGACAGGATCGGCTCCCGCCGCCTGGCGGGCATGAACAGCACCCCGTCGCCGGGCCTGGTCAGCTCCCGTACGGCGCGCGCCGCGGCCATCGGGTCGTCCAGGCGGCTCTGCGGCGTGCGCAGGTGGATCGAGCACGGCAGCAGAGCGGCCACCGCGACGGCGGCCAGCGCCGCGGCCGCGGCCCTCGGGCGCGGCACGGCGCGCAGTACGGCCTCCAGCGCCGCGCCCGCGAGCAGCGCGAGCCCGGCGCAGGAGTAGAGGACGTACCGGTCGACGTAGATCGGGTGGAGGAAGGACACCGCCAGCAGCGTGGCCCCCGGCAGAGTCAGCAGGGGCAGCGCGAGGGCGGGCAGCGGGAGCGGGCCGGGCGCGGCCGGCGCGGCCTTGGCGCAGCCGAGCCCGACCAGCGCCAGGGCCGCGAAGCCCAGCAGCTCGGGCGGGCCCGGGGAGGCTATCCAGCCCACCAGCGCCGCCTGCTGCTGGCTGACTGTCGCCAGCGGGGCCAGGACGACGGCCACGGCCGACGCCGCCTTGGCCCAGGCCCAGCGGACGGGCGCGGGGACGCGGGCGCAGAGCAGCGTGGCGCCGTGCGCGAGCACGGCCAGGACCGCGAACTCGTGCAGCAGGCAGGTCGCCGACGCGGCGGCGGCGTATCCGGTCCAGGTCCGCTTGCGGGGCCGGGCGACGGCGGAGAGCAGCAGGTGGGTGCTCCCCACGACCGCGGCGCAGACCAGGGCGTACGAGCGCCCCTCCTGCGCGTAGCGCTGCACCGCCGGGGCGAGCGAGAAGACCGTCCCGGCCGCCAGGCCGGTCCGTGGGCCCGCGAGCCGGTGGCCGAGCAGCGCCACCCCGGCGGCCGCCGCGGCCATGGCGAGCACCGAGGGGAGCCGCAGCGCGAGCAGCCCGCCGTCCCACAGGGCGAAGAGGCCGTGCATCAGCAGGTAGTACACGCCGTGGGCGACATCGGCGTCGCCGAGCAGACGCACGATCTGGGCGACGGAGCGGTGGGCGACCTGATAGGTCGTCGACTCGTCCCGCCACATGCTGTTTCCGCGGCGGATCCCCCACAGGCCGAGCGCCAGCGTCAGCCCGGCCGGGGCCAGCGCGACGGCGGCGCGCCCCGGGCGGCGGGGCGGCCGGGGCCCGGTCCCGGGGCGGGTGCGCGGGAGGCCCGGGGCGGTGTCGAGGGCGGGCGAGCGGGCCATGGGAAGGGGACTCCGATCGGAGCGGACGGCGGAGGGGGCCGGCGGGCGGTCGCGGGTCAGCCCCGTCGGCGCCCGATCCACCACAGGCAGAAGGCGGCGAGCGCGGCGGCCGCGGCCAGGCAGATGCCCGCCTGTATCCACTGGAGGGGCCAGAAGTGGCCGAGGGGGTGGTAGTCCGCGTACTGCGCGAGCAGGTGGTGGCGGTCGAAGCAGCGCATGCGGGAGGCCGGGTCGGCGATCGAGTCGCAGCCGGTCTCGGCGATCCGGCCGCCGGACCGGGTGAGGTAGCCCGAGTCGAGCCGCCACGCGTCGGCGGGCGTCTCCGGGTAGGTGCCGGCGTTCGCGGTGGCGGTGTGCGGGGACAGCAGCCGGGGGCGCAGCCACTGGAGGCCGTACAGGGCGCCGGCGGTGAGGGTGAGGGCGCAGGCCATGGCGGGCAGGGTCCGCCGGAGCAGCAGTCCGCAGGCCGTGCCGAGGAGGAGGGACAGCAGGGACAGCGCCACGGGGGCCGGGCCGGCCGCGTCGAAGGGCACGGCGGTGCCCCATGCGACGCCGTCGAACAGGGCGCGGTCGGGCCACCACCACCAGGTGAACAGCGCGGCCAGCAGCGTGGTGGCGGCCACGGTGGCGGCGGCGGGGACGGCGAGGGTGGCGAGGAGCCAGCGCCTCCTGTCGACGGACTGGGACCAGACGACGGTGGCGGTGCCGCTCTCCAGTTCGCGCGCGACCAGGGGCGCGCCGACGAAGGCCCCGATGACGGCGGGGAGGGCGAGCATCAGCCGCCCGGTGGTGAGCAGCGGCGTGCGATACGTCCCCAGGTGGCTGTAGGCCTGGGCCAGCGCGGTGGGACGGTCGCTCTCGGACCCCACCCGCCTGCCCCCGCAGTCCTGCCACAGCCGGCAGCCGGTCAGGTGGTGGTCGGCGACGAAGGCGGCCATTCCGGTGCGCTGGTGGGCGAGGTATCCGGCGAGGGCGAGGACGAGCACGCCGCCCGCCAGCAGGGCGGCGCGCCGGCGGCGCCAGGCCAGCCAGAGCGGGCCGCGCGGGCCCGGGCCGGCGCCGGTGGCGCGGGGGCCGGGGCGGGAGATGGTTCCGGTCGTCACGCCGTCTCCTTCACAGCGGGTCGGCGCCGGACCCACCACACGCAGAACGCGGCGAGCGCGGCGGCCGCGGACAGGCAGATCCCGGCCTGGATCCACTGGAGGGGCCAGTAGTGGCCCGCCGGGTGCAGTTCCTCGTACGCCCGCCGGGTGGCGCCGAGCCGGGCGAGGCAGTTCTCCGTGCCGCTGCCGCCGTCGGCGGACAGGCAGCGCTCCAGCGGGATCTTCGCCCCGGAGGGGGTGAGCTGTCCCAGGGGCCCGCCGCGCCAGGAGGTGTGGAAGACCTCGTCGGGGACGCGCCCGAAGTCGCCGGTGGCGTCGGAGACCACGGTGGTGCGTGGCATGAGGTGCGGGCGCAGGGTGTCCAGGCCGTACTGGGCGCCGGCGCCGGCCGCCAGGGTGGCGGCCATGGCGGGCAGGGTGCGCGGCAGCAGCAGTCCGATCGCCGCGCCGAGGAAGAAGAGCAGCGCGGCGAGGGCCACCTGCGCCGGGCCCGTGGTGTCGAAGGGCACGGCGGTGCCCCAGGCGACGTCCGGCAGCGCGAGCCGGGCGGCCCGCCACCACCAGGTGTAGAGGGCGGACAGGGCGGTGGTGCCGGCCAGCACGGCGGCGGCGGGCAGCGCGAGCTTGGCGACGGCCCAGCGGACCCGGCCGACGGACTGGGACCACATCAGCCGGTAGGTGCCGCTCTCCAGTTCGCGGGCGAACAGGGGGGCGCCGAGGAAGACGCCGGCCAGCGCGGGCAGGGCGAGGATCAGCCGCCCGGTGTTCAGCAGCGGGTCGCGGTAGGCGCGGTGGACGTGGGCGTACGCCTCGGAGTGCGGCCCGCAGCCGGCGCGCCACTGCGCGCAGTCCTCGATGCCGTGCGCCCGCAGATAGCCGACCATGTCGGCGCGCATCCACAGGATGTACGCGGCGACGGCCGCGACCAGGACGAGGCCCGCGCAGAGGGCGGCCCGGTGCTGACGCCCCACCAGCCACAGCAGCCCTCGTACGGGCGGGTGTTCGCGGGGCGCGGCGGGCCGTGCCGGGACCGTGTTCACGCCCCGGCCTCCGGGGCGGCCGGACGCGCTCCGGCCGTGAGCAGCGGCGGGGCGTCGGGGGCGCGCAGGTAGCCGAGGAGGACCTCCTCCAGGGTGGGTTCCCGGACGATCCAGCCGTCCTCGGCCGGGGCGCCCCGGGGGCGTATCAGCGCGGTGAGCTGACGGCCCGTCGCGCGGGCCTCGACCACGGTGTGGCGGGCGATCTCGGCGGGTGTCGTGCCGTGGGGGCCGCGCGGGCCGGTGACGAGGCGGTGGGCGGACTGGAGGGCGTCGGTCTCGCCCGCGAGGCGGATCCGGCCGCCGCCGACCAGCAGCAGGTAGTCGCAGACGCCGTCGAGTTCGGCGAGCACATGGGTGGAGATGACCACGCTGGTGCCGTGTTCGGCGGCCTCGGCCATCAGGGCGCCCATCGTCCGGTGCCGGCGCAGCGGGTCCTGGTCGGACATGGGTTCGTCGAGCAGCAGCAGGTCGGCGCGTTTGCCGAGGGCGAGGGCCAGGGCCACGCAGGTGCGCTGCCCGCCGGAGAGGGAGCCGACGCGCGCGGTCGGCTCCACCTCGGCCTCGGCGACGAAGCGCTCGGCGGCGGCCTGGTCCCAGCCGGGGTTGAGCTCGCGGCCCAGGCGGAGGGTCTCGGCGACGGTGAAGCGCGGGTAGAGGGGCTTGTCCTGGGCGACGAAGGCGACGCGCCGCCGGGCCTCGGCCGACCTCGGGTCGGCGCCGAAGACCCGTACGGTCCCGGTGGTCGGCGCGAGCAGGTCCGCGGCCAGGGACAGCAGGGTGCTCTTGCCCGAGCCGTTGGGGCCGACCAGGGCGCAGATCCGCCCGGCGGGCAGCCGGAAGGAGACGTCCCGCAGGGCCCAGCCGCGCCGGTATCTCTTGCCCAGCCCGGTGGCCTCCAGGGCGGTGGAGGGATCGTGTCGGTGGGTCACCCGTTCTCCCCGTTTCGGACCGTGCTCTCGCCGGTGGCGGTGCGGGCGGTGGTGGTGTCGTCGTCGCGAAAGCGCTCGTCGAGGACGGAGGCGATGAGCGCGGCGATGTCCTCGCGGTCGAGACCGGCGGCGCGCGCCCGGTCCGTCCAGGCGGCCAGTTCGGCGCGCAGCGGCGAGTCGGCGGCCGCGCCGGGGCGGGCCAGGGAGCGCCGTACGAAGGTGCCGAGGCCGGGCCGCGGCTCGACCAGGCCCTCGCGCTCCAGTTCCCGGTAGGCCTTCAGGACGGTGTTCGGGTTGATGGCGGTGGCCGCGACGACCTCCTTGGCCGTGGGCAGCCGGTCCCCAGGCTGGAGCAGTCCCAGGCGCAGCGCCTGCTTGGTCTGCTGGACGATCTGGAGGTAGGTGGCGATGCCGCTGCGGCGGTCGATGCGGTATTCCACCAGCCACCACCACCCTTTCACTAATCAGTTAGTGGAATGATGGTGTGATGGTCTCCGGGCAATGTCAAGGCGGGCGGGTGGGGGCGCGGACAACACACGGCGCCCGCCCCCGGTCGGGAGGGGGCGGGCGCCGTGCACCGTTCCGTACGCCGTTGTACGGGCGGAGTCTCGGGGAGCGCCTGAGGGTGGGGTCAGACGGTCAGGGCGCGGTCCGTCGGGCGGATCGGGGCGGGCAGGGCGCTGGTCCCGGCCAGGTAGCGGTCCACGCCGCGGGCGGCCGAGCGGCCCTCGGCGATGGCCCACACGATCAGCGACTGGCCGCGGCCCGCGTCGCCGGCCACGAAGACGCCGTCCACGTTGGTGGCGAAGTCCGCGTCGCGGGCGATGTTGCCGCGCGCGTCCAGCTCCAGGCCGAACTGCCTGACCAGGCCGTTCTCCTGGTCGGTGCCGGTGAAGCCCATGGCCAGGGTGACCAGCTGGGCCGGGATCTTCCGCTCGGTGCCCGGCTTCTGCTCGAGCTTGCCGTCCTTGAACTCCACCTCGATCAGGTGGAGCCACTGCACATTGCCGTCCTCGTCGCCCTCGAAGTGGGTGGTGGAGACGGAGTAGACCCGCTCGCCGCCCTCCTCGTGGGCCGAGGTGACCTTGTAGAGCATCGGGAAGGTCGGCCAGGGGTGGGCCGGGGAGCGCTCCTCGCCCGGCCGCGGCATGATCTCCAGCTGGGTGACCGAGGCGGCGCCCTGGCGGTGGGCGGTGCCGACGCAGTCGGCGCCGGTGTCGCCGCCGCCGATCACCACCACGTGCTTGCCCTCGGCGCTGATCGGGGCGGTGACGTAGTCGCCCTCCTGCACCTTGTTGGCCAGCGGCAGGTACTCCATGGCCTGGTGGACGCCCTTGAGCTCGCGCCCGGGCACCGGCAGGTCGCGGGCGGTGGTGGCGCCGGCCGCGATGACCACGGCGTCGTAGCGCTTGCGCAGCTTGGCGGCGTCGATGTCGCGGCCGATCTCCACACCGGTGCGGAACTTGGTGCCCTCCGCGCGCATCTGCTCGATGCGCCGGTTGATGTGGCGCTTCTCCATCTTGAACTCGGGGATGCCGTAGCGCAGCAGCCCGCCGATGCGGTCGGCGCGCTCGTACACCGCGACCGTGTGGCCGGCCCGGGTCAGCTGCTGGGCGGCGGCCAGTCCGGCCGGCCCGGAGCCGATGACGGCGACGGTCTTGCCGGACAGCCGCTCGGGCGGCTGCGGGGTGACGTCGCCCGTCTCCCATGCCTTGTCGATGATGGTGACCTCGACGTTCTTGATGGTCACCGCGGGCTGGTTGATGCCCAGCACGCACGCGGCCTCGCACGGGGCGGGGCACAGCCGCCCGGTGAACTCGGGGAAGTTGTTGGTCGCGTGCAACCGCTCGCTGGCCTCCCGCCAGTCCTCGCGGTAGGCGTAGTCGTTCCACTCGGGGATCAGGTTTCCGAGCGGACAGCCGTTGTGGCAGAACGGGATGCCGCAGTCCATGCAGCGGCCGGCCTGCTTGCTGATGATCGGCAGCAGCGAGCCGGGGACGTAGACCTCGTTCCAGTCCTTGACGCGCTCGGCCACCGGGCGGGTCCTGGCGACCTCGCGGTCCGTGGTCAGAAAGCCCTTGGGATCAGCCATTGGTCGCCGCCTCCATCATCTTCTCGGTGGTCTCGGACTCGGAGAGCCCGGCTCGCTCGGCGGCGTCCTTGGCGGCGAGCACTGCCTTGTACGTGGTGGGGATGATCTTGCTGAAGCGGGTGAGGGCGGCGTCCCAGTCGGCGAGCAGGGTGCCCGCGACGGTGGAGCCGGTCTCCTCGTGGTGGCGGCGCACCACGTCGTGCAGCCACCGCTGGTCGGCGTCGTCGAGCGGCTCGATCGCATCGAGGTTGCCGGCGTTGACGTTGTCCCGGTCCAGGTCGACGACGTAGGCGATGCCCCCGGACATGCCCGCCGCGAAGTTGCGGCCGGTCGGGCCGAGCACCACGGCCCGGCCGCCGGTCATGTACTCGCAGCCGTGGTCGCCCACGCCCTCGGAGACCACGGTCGCGCCCGAGTTGCGGACGCAGAACCGCTCGCCGACGCTGCCGCGCAGGAACATCTCGCCGCCGGTGGCGCCGTAGGCGAGGGTGTTGCCCGCGATGGTCGAGTACTCGGCCAGGTGGTCGGCGCCCCGGTCCGGGCGGACGATCACCCGGCCGCCGGACAGGCCCTTGCCGACGTAGTCGTTGGCGTCGCCCTCCAGCCGCAGGGTGACGCCGTGCGGCAGGAACGCCCCGAAGGACTGGCCGGCCGAGCCGGTGAAGGTGATGTCGACGGTGTCCTCGGGCAGGCCCGCGCCACCGAACTTCCGGGTCACCTCGTGGCCGAGCATGGTACCCACGGTCCGGTTGATGTTGCGGATCGCGACCTGGGCGCGGACCGGCTGGGCCGCCTCGGCGCTCTCCGCGTTCAGCGCGTCGGCCGCGAGCTTGATCAGCTGGTTGTCCAGCGCCTTCTCCAGGCCGTGGTCCTGGCCCACCACCTGGTGGCGCGCCGCGCCCTCGGGCAGGTCGGGGACGTACAGCAGCGGGGCGAGGTCCAGCCCCTGCGCCTTCCAGTGCGCCACGGCCCGGGCGGTGTCCAGCAGCTCGGCGTGGCCGACGGCCTCGTCGAGGGTGCGGAAGCCCAGCTCGGCCAGCAGCTCGCGGACCTCCTCGGCGATGAACTCGAAGAAGTTCACCACGAACTCCGGCTTGCCGCTGAACCGCTCGCGCAGCACCGGGTTCTGGGTGGCGATGCCGACCGGGCAGGTGTCCAGGTGGCACACGCGCATCATCACGCAGCCGGAGACCACCAGCGGGGCGGTCGCGAAGCCGAACTCCTCCGCGCCGAGCAGCGCGGCGATCACCACGTCGCGGCCGGTCTTCAGCTGACCGTCGGTCTGCACCACGATGCGGTCGCGCAGGCCGTTGAGCAGCAGCGTCTGCTGGGTCTCGGCCAGGCCGAGCTCCCAGGGGCCGCCCGCGTGCTTGAGCGAGGTGAGCGGGGAGGCGCCGGTGCCGCCGTCGTGACCGGAGATCAGCACCACGTCGGCGTGCGCCTTGGAGACGCCCGCGGCCACGGTGCCGACCCCGACCTCGGAGACCAGCTTGACGTGAATGCGCGCCTTCGGGTTGGCGTTCTTCAGGTCGTGGATGAGCTGGGCGAGGTCCTCGATGGAGTAGATGTCGTGGTGCGGCGGCGGGGAGATCAGGCCGACGCCCGGGGTGGAGTGCCGGGTCCTGGCCACCCACGGGTAGACCTTGTGGCCGGGCAGCTGGCCGCCCTCGCCGGGCTTGGCGCCCTGCGCCATCTTGATCTGGATGTCGTCGGAGTTGACCAGGTACTCGCTGGTGACGCCGAAGCGGCCGGAGGCCACCTGCTTGATCGCCGAGCGGCGCTCCGGGTCGTACAGGCGCTCCGGGTCCTCGCCGCCCTCGCCGGTGTTGGACTTGGCGCCCAGCCGGTTCATGGCGATGGCCAGGGTCTCGTGCGCCTCCTGGGAGATGGAGCCGTACGACATGGCGCCGGTGGAGAAGCGCTTGACGATCTCACTGGCGGGCTCGACCTCCTCGAGGGGGATCGAGGGCCGGTCGCTCTTGAAGGCGAACAGGCCGCGCAGCGTCATCAGCCGCTCGGACTGCTCGTTCACCCGCTCGGTGTACTTCTTGAAGATGTCGAAGCGCCGGGAGCGGGTGGAGTGCTGGAGCCGGAAGACCGTCTCGGGGTCGAAGAGGTGCGGCTCGCCCTCGCGGCGCCACTGGTACTCGCCGCCGATCTCCAGCGCCCGGTGGGCGGAGGGGACGCCGGAGGCGGGGTACGCCTTGGCGTGCCGGGCGGCGACCTCCTGGGCGACGACGTCCAGGCCCGCGCCGCCGATCTTGGTGGCGGTGCCGTGGAAGTAGCTGTCCACGAAGGCCTCGTCCAGGCCGACGGCCTCAAAGACCTGCGCGCCGCGGTAGGAGGCCACGGTGGAGATGCCCATCTTGGACATCACCTTGAGCACGCCCTTGCCGAGCGCCTTGATCAGGTTGCGGATCGCGGTCTCGGCCTCGAGGCCCGGCAAGAAGGTACCGGCGCGGACCAGGTCCTCGACGGACTCCATGGCCAGGTAGGGGTTGACGGCCGCGGCGCCGTAGCCGATCAGCAGCGCGACATGGTGCACCTCGCGGACGTCGCCCGCCTCGACCAGCAGGCCCACCTGGGTGCGCTGCTTGGTGCGGATGAGGTGGTGGTGGACGGCGGAGGTGAGCAGCAGGGAGGGGATCGGGGCGTGCTCGGCGTCCGAGTGGCGGTCGGAGAGCACGATCAGCCGGGCGCCGTCCTCGATGGCGGCGTCGGCCTCCGCACAGATCTCCGCCAGCCGCGCGGCCAGCGCCTCGCCGCCCCCGCCGACCCGGTACAGGCCCGAGAGGGTGGCGGCCTTCAGGCCCGGCATGTCGCCGTCGGCGTTGATGTGGATGAGCTTGGCCAGCTCGTCGTTGTCGATCACCGGGAAGGGCAGGGTGACGCTGCGGCAGGAGGCCGGGGTCGGCTCCAGCAGATTGCCCTGCGGGCCCAGCGAGGAGATCAGCGAGGTGACCAACTCCTCGCGGATGGCGTCCAGCGGCGGGTTGGTGACCTGCGCGAACAGCTGGGTGAAGTAGTCGAACAGCAGCCGCGGCCGCTCGGAGAGGGCGGCGATCGGGGAGTCGGTGCCCATCGAGCCGATCGGCTCGGCGCCGGTCTTGGCCATCGGGGCCAGGATGACCCGCAGCTCCTCCTCGGTGTAGCCGAAGGTCTGCTGGCGGCGGGTAACCGAGGCGTGGGTGTGCACGATGTGCTCACGCTCGGGCAGGTCGGCCAGGTCGATCAGGCCCGCGTCCAGCCAGTCGCCGTACGGCTGCTCGGCGGCGAGCGCGGCCTTGATCTCGTCGTCCTCGATGATGCGGTGCTCGGCGGTGTCGACCAGGAACATCCGGCCCGGCTGGAGCCGGCCCTTGCGCACCACCTTGGCCGGGTCGATGTCCAGGACGCCGACCTCGGAGGCCAGTACGACCAGGCCGTCGTCGGTGACCCAGTAGCGCCCGGGCCGCAGGCCGTTGCGGTCCAGGACCGCGCCGACCTGGGTGCCGTCGGTGAAGGTGACGCAGGCCGGGCCGTCCCAGGGCTCCATCAGCGTGGAGTGGTACTGGTAGAAGGCGCGCCGCGCCGGGTCCATGGAGGGGTGGTTCTCCCAGGCCTCGGGGACCATCATCAGCACGCTGTGCGGCAGCGAGCGGCCGCCGAGGTGGAGCAGCTCCAGGACCTCGTCGAAGGTCGCGGAGTCGGAGGCGTCGGGGGTGCAGATCGGGAAGATCCGCTCCAGGCCCTTGTCCCCGAACAGGTCGCTGACCAGCTGCGACTCCCGGGCGCGCATCCAGTTGCGGTTGCCCTTGACCGTGTTGATCTCGCCGTTGTGGGCGACGAAGCGGTACGGGTGGGCCAGCGGCCAGCTCGGGAAGGTGTTGGTGGAGAAGCGTGAGTGGACCAGCGCGATCGCGGTGGCGAAGCGGCGGTCGGACAGGTCGGGGAAGAACGGCTCCAGCTGGCCGGTGGTCAGCATCCCCTTGTAGACCAGGGTGCGCGAGGACAGCGACGGGAAGTAGACCCCGGCCTCCCGCTCGGCGCGCTTGCGCAGCACGAACGCCTTGCGGTCCAGGGCGAGCCCGCTGCTGGCGCCGTCGGTGACGAAGAGCTGGCGGAAGGCGGGCATGGTGGCGCGCGCGCCGTTGCCCAGCAGCTCGGGGGCGACCGGGACCTCGCGCCAGCCGAGGACGGTCAGGCCCTCCTCGGCGGCGAGGCGCTCGATGTGGCCGGCGGCGCCCTCGGCCTCCCCGTCCGGGAGGAAGGCGATGCCCACGGCGTACGAGCCGGCCTCGGGGAGCTCGAAGCCGCTGACGCTCTCCCGCAGGAAGGCGTCGGGGACCTGCACCAGGATGCCCGCGCCGTCACCGGAGTCCGGCTCGGAACCGGTGGCCCCGCGGTGCTCGAGGTTGCGCAGGACGGTCAGAGCCTGCTCCACGAGCTCATGGCTGGCCTCGCCGGTGAGGGTCGCCACGAAGCCGACGCCACAGGCGTCGTGCTCATCGCGCGGGTCGTACATCCCCTGTCGGGCGGGGTGGGACGCGGAACGCATCGGCTCTCCCGTCGTCGTCTACGGCATGTGGGTGTGCCGAGGGACGACGCTGGCCCTCCGCCAAGAAATTTTCGTGCAGGTTACATGATGAGTCGGATCCCGAGAAGTGGATAGCTCGTTCCACCATGCGGACAACGTGCACGAGGGATGAAGTGAGGCAAGGGGGATCAAACGATCACCCCGCCGTCAGCGCGAAGCGGGCGACGCTGCCCACGGCGCTACGGCGTTATGCCCGCCGGTAAACGGATTGAAACCGTCGGGTAACGGCGTAATCTTGCGGCTCGCCGTATGGTAAATCAACCCACCGCGGTATCGAAGAGTGTGCCCAGGGCATATGTCACACCGGCGGCCGCGCCACCCAGCGCCAGCTGCCGCAGCCCGCTGAACCACCAGCTACGGGCGGTCACCCGCGCCACCACCGCACCGCACGCGAACAGCCCGATCAGCGCCAGTACCACGGCCGGCCACAGCGCGGTGGCCCCCAGCAGATACGGCAGCACCGGCAGCAGGGCGCCCAGCGCGAACGAGCCGAACGAGGACACCGCGGCGACCAGCGGCGACGGCAGGTCGTCCGGGTCGACGCCCAGCTCCTCGCGGGCGTGTATCTCCAGCGCCTGCTCCGGGTCCCTCGACAACTGCTCGGCCACCTGGCGCGCCAGCTTCGGCTCCACGCCCCGCGACTCGTACAGCGCGGCCAGCTCCTCCAGCTCGTCCACCGGGTGCTTGCGCAGCTCGATCCGCTCGACCTCCAGCTCGGCCTCCACCAGCTCGCGCTGGGAGGCCACGGAGGTGTACTCCCCGGCGGCCATCGAGAACGCGCCGGCCGCCAGCCCGGCCAGGCCGGTGATCACGATGGTCTGCCGGTCCATGGAGCCGCCGGCGACGCCGGTCATCAGGGCGAGATTGGACACGAGACCGTCCATGGCGCCGAACACGGCGGGGCGCAGCCAGCCGCCGTTCACATCGCGGTGGGTGTGGTTGTCGCGGTGCGCGATGTGAGGTTGTTCGGTGCCCTCGATGACCGACATGGTGCTCCCTTCGGGGGTGTGCGGGCATGGCCGCCCTCGACCCAACAGCTCGAAGGTACGCGCGAATTCCCTGCCGCCGCCAGCAAGGAAGGCCGAACTTACCTCGCTGACCTGCGCAAACGCGAAGACCGCCGGACCCTCGCGGGTCCGGCGGCCTCGGGGGGCTCGGAAACTACTTGGACTGCTCGGCCGGCTCGGCGGGCCCGGCCTTCGCCTCACCGTCCGCCTTGGCCTCGCTCCTCGCCTCGGCCTCGCCCTTCGCCTTGGTTCCGGCCTTCGCCTGGGTTCCGTCCTCGCCGCTCTCCGCGCGGGCCGGCTCGCCGCCGTCCTCGCCCTCCCCGGCCTCGGCCACGGCGGCGGGCTCCACGACCTCCTCGCGCCCGGGGGACCTCTTCGCGGAGAGCACGAAGTAGACCACCGCCGCCAGGAAGACGGCGACCGCCGTCCAGTTGTTCAGCCGCAGGCCCAGCACATGATGGGCGGTGTCCACCCGCAGGTACTCCACCCAGAAGCGGCCCACCGTGTACGCGGCGACATACAGCGCGAACGCCCGGCCGTGCCCCAGCTTGAACTTCCGGTCCGCCCAGATCACCAGCAGCGCCACGCCCACGCACCACAGCGACTCGTACAGGAACGTCGGTTGGTACGTCCCGGCCACCCGCCCTATCCCCGGGTCGGCGTCGATCTTCAGCGCCCACGGCACATCGGTCCGCTTGCCGTACAGCTCCTGGTTGAACCAGTTGCCCCAGCGGCCGATCGCCTGGGCGAAGGCGATCCCCGGCGCGACCGCGTCGGCATACGCCGGGAGCGGGATGCCCCGGCGCCGGCAGCCGATCCAGGCGCCGAGCGCGCCCATCGCGATCGCGCCCCAGATCCCGAGGCCGCCCTCCCAGATCTTGAAGGCGTCCACCCAGTCGCGACCGTCGGTGAAGTACAGCTCGTAGTCGGTGATGACGTGGTACAGCCGACCACCGACGAGCCCGAAGGGCACCGCCCACACGGCGATGTCGGCGACCGTGCCGACCCGGCCGCCGCGGGCGACCCAGCGCCGCCCGCCGAGCCAGACCGCCACGAAGACACCGATGATGATGCAGAAGGCATAGCCGCGCAGCGGGATCGGGCCGAGATAGATCACGCCGGACGACGGGCTGGGAATGTATGCGAGGTCCATGTCGAAGTCGACGCTACCCTGCCGGGCGGCGGATGCGGCAACCCACCCGCCACAACGGCTGCATAACGAGCTACTTGGTCACCATCCGCTTGAGCTTCCGCGGGCTCAGCGGCTTGTCCGGGTCGCCGTAGACCGCCTTCCCGTCCAGCAGGATGGTCGGTGTGCTGTTGTAGCCCGAGCGGGTGAAGGCGGCGTTGGACTTCCGCACCCACCCGTCGTGCCGGCCGTCCTCCACACACCTGCGGAAGGTCCGGGTGTCCAGCCCCGGGACCTTGCCCGCCAGCTTGATCAGCTTCGACTTGTTCGCGTACGCGTCCTCGGTCTCCGGGGGCTGGTTCTTGTAGAGCACGTCGTGGTACGCCCGGAACTTCCCGGCGTCCTGTGCGCAGGCCGCCGCGTTCGCCGCGTGGAGCGAGCCGGTGCCGCCCATGTTCCCGTCGATGATCGTCACCAGGTGGTAGCGCACCTTCATCCGCCCCTTGTCCTGGAGCCGGTGCACGGTCGTGCGGAAGACGTCCTCGAACTGCTTGCAGCCGGGGCAGCGGAAGTCCTCGTAGACGGTCAGCGTCTTCTTCGCGCCCGCCTTCCCGGAGGTGATCACCGTGCCCGCCGCGCCGCGGGGCGCGACCGCCCGGCTCCCGGACTTCCCCGACGAGTCCTCGCCGCTCTTCGAGGCGACCATGCCCACGCCCGCGGCCACCCCGAGCACGGCCACCACAGCCCCGGCCACGCCCATGGTGCGCCTGCGCCTGGCGCGGAGCCGCTCCTTCTCTCGCTGTTCCCGCAGCCGCTCCCGGGCGCTGCGCTTCCCCTCACGGTTTTTCTCGCTCACGCCCTCGCCTAACGAGGCGGAGGAGCCCCGCTGAGCCCCTCCGCCCCGTATTCCCCCTAACGAGCGACGCGGACTCCCTCCGCCAGCTCACCCGCCAGGGCGCGCACGGCCGCGATCCCCGACTCCAGGTCCTCGGCGTCCATCAGCCGCCGGACGAAGGCCGTCCCGACGATGACGCCGTCCGCGTACTCGGCCACCTCGGCGGCCTGCCCGGCGTTGGACACCCCGAGCCCCACGCACACCGGCAGGTCGGTCGTCGCGCGGGTGCGCTCCACCAGCTCCCGCGCCCCCTCCCCCACCGAATCGCGGGTGCCGGTGACGCCCATGATCGAGGCCGCGTACACAAAGCCGCTGCCCGCCGCGGTGATCCTCGCCAGCCGCTCGTCGCCGGTGCTCTGCGCCACCACGAAGACCGTGGCGAGGCCGTGCTGCTCGGCGGCCTTCCGCCATCCCTCCGACTCCTGGACCGGCAGGTCCGGCAGGATGCAGCCCGCGCCGCCGGCCGCCGCCAGATCGGCGGCGAACCGCTCGGCCCCGTACCGGTCGACCGGGTTCCAGTACGTCATGCACAGCACGGGCGCCCCGGTCCGCTCGTGGACCTCGCCGACCGTACGGATCACATCGCGGATGCGCACCCCGCCCCGCAGGGCGATGTCGTCGGCGGTCTGGATGACCGGGCCGTCCAGCACCGGGTCGCTGTACGGCAGCCCGACCTCGATCACATCGCAGCCGCCCTCGACCATCGCCGTCATGGCGCGCACCGCGCCGTCCACGGTCGGATAGCCGGCCGGCATATAGCCGATGAGCGCGGCGCGCCCCTCCGCCCCGGCCTTGGCGAGCACGGACCCCAGCAGCTCTGCGCTCATCACTTCTCTCCCTCGTAGAGCCCGAAATACCGCGCCGCCGTGTCCATGTCCTTGTCGCCACGGCCCGACAGATTCACCAGCAGCAGCCCGTCGCTCCCGAGCTCACGCCCCAGCTCGAGCGCCCCCGCCAGGGCGTGCGCGCTCTCGATCGCCGGGATGATGCCCTCGGTCCGGGACAGCAGCCGCAGCGCCTCCATGGCCGCGTCGTCGGTGACGGCCCGGTACTCGGCCCGCCCCACGTCCTTCAGATAGGCGTGCTCCGGGCCCACCCCCGGGTAGTCCAGACCGGCCGAGATCGAGTACGGCTCCACGATCTGCCCGTCCTCGTCCTGCAGCACATAGGACCGGGAGCCGTGCAGGATCCCCGGGTCCCCCTTGGTCAGCGTGGCCGCGTGCTCCCCGGTCTCCAGGCCGTGCCCGGCCGGCTCGAAGCCGAACAGCCGCACGGAGTCGTCCGGCAGGAAGGCGTGGAACAGCCCGATGGCGTTGGACCCGCCCCCGACGCACGCCGCGACGGCGTCCGGCAGCCGGCCGACCCGCTCCAGGATCTGCCGCCGCGCCTCCACGCCGATCACCCGGTGGAAGTCGCGCACCAGCGCCGGGAACGGGTGCGGCCCGGCGGCGGTGCCGAACAGGTAGTGGGTGCGGTCCACATGGGCCACCCAGTCGCGGAACGCCTCGTTGATCGCGTCCTTGAGCGTCCGGCTGCCGGTCTTCACGGCGATGACCTCGGCGCCCAGCATCCGCATCCGGGCGACGTTGAGCGCCTGCCGCTCGGTGTCGATCTCGCCCATGTAGATGACGCACTCGAGCCCGAACAGGGCACACCCGGTGGCCGTGGCGACGCCGTGCTGCCCGGCGCCGGTCTCGGCGACCACCCGGGTCTTGCCCATGCGCTTGGCGAGCAGCACCTGGCCCAGCACGTTGTTGATCTTGTGGGAGCCGGTGTGGTTGAGGTCCTCGCGCTTGAGGAAGATCCGCGCGCCGCCGGCGTGCTCGGCGAACCGGGGCGCCTCGGTCAGCGCGCTGGGCCGCCCCGCGTAGTTGACCAGCAGGTCCTCGAGCTCGGCGGCGAACGTCGGGTCGGCCTTCAGCTTGTCGTACTCGGCGGCGACCTCGCCGACGGCGGAGACCAGCGCCTCGGGGATGAACTGACCGCCGAACGCGCCGAAATACCCCTCGGCGCTGGGGAGATGACCCTCGGGGTCCGGGACAAAGAAGTCAGACGGCATCTGACGTACTCCTCAGTCGGGGCGCACGCCCCGAAACATCACATCGGGGCGACCGCCCCAGACGTCATAACGGACAAATGACGAAGATCGCCACGCATGAGCGCCGACCGGCTCACCACCGGCCGATCCAGCACCGGTCGACTCGCCACCGGCCGACTCACCACCGGTCGACTCGCCAAGGGAGCCGCACCCGGCCGGGAGCTACCCGCGCGCCCCGCGCGGCACCAGCGCCTCACGCCATCGGCGCCCATTGATCTGCCCCGGCTCGCAGCCGATGTGGTACCGCACGCGCCGTCCCCGCACCCGCCTCGCGGGCGCACGACAGCCACGGGGGCGGCACCCCCGGGCCAAGCGCGCGTACGTGTCCATGGAGAAGGCCTCAGTCCCGCCCGTGCCGCAGCGCGGGGTGCGCTCCCGCCGCGACCAGGTCCGCGACCGCGCCCTTCGGGTCCCGGCCGGTGACCAGCGACTCGCCCACCAGCACGGCGTCCGCGCCGTCGTTCGCGTACGCGATCAGGTCGTGCGGGCCGCGCACGCCCGACTCCGCGACCTTCACGATGTGGTCCGGGATCTCCGGCGCGACCCGCGCGAAGGTCCCCCGGTCCACCTGGAGCGTCTTCAGGTTCCGCGCGTTGACGCCGATCACCCGCGCCCCGGCGTCCACCGCCCGCTCGACCTCGTCCTCGTCGTGCACCTCGACCAGCGGCGTCAGCCCGATCGACTCGGCGCGCTCGATGAGCGAGACCAGCGCCGGCTGGTCCAGCGCGGCGACGATCAGCAGGGCGACGTCCGCGCCGTACGCCCGCGCCTCCCAGAGCTGGTAGGAGGTGACGATGAAGTCCTTCCGCAGCACCGGGATGTCGACCTTCGCGCGGACGGCCTCCAGGTCGGCCAGCGAGCCGCCGAACCGCCGCTGCTCGGTGAGCACGCTGATGACGGCCGCGCCGCCCGCCTCGTAGTCGGCGGCGAGCCCGGCCGGGTCGGCGATCGCGGCGAGCGCGCCCTTGGACGGGCTGGACCGCTTGACCTCGCAGATCACCTTGACACTGTCGCCCTTGAGCGCGGCGACCCCGTCCTTGGCCTGGGGTGCCCTCGCGGCCCGCTCCTTGAGCTCGTCGAGGGTGACGCGCGCCTGCCGCTCCGCGAGGTCGGCACGGACTCCGTCGATGATCTCGTCGAGCACACTCACGCGAGCGGCCCCCTTCCGGACGGGATGGAGCTTCTGATCACTACTGGCGCAGCGGGCGTCCACGGGGACGCGACCGATTCACCAGGCACTGCGATGGTATCTGCCGGAGGACCGAGGTCTCGCATCCGGTTGACGCGGACCAGCGCCCCCGGCCGCCGCCGGGACCGGTACGGAACCGACGGCCGCCTTCATCTTCAACGGTCACGGGGCGAGAAAACTTCCGAAGGGGAGGTTCCGGATAACGGTGAAGCCGAGAACCGCCCCGCCGATCAGCCACCCGTGCGCGGCCCGCAGCGGCACCACCGGCCCCGCCGTGCTCCCCCGCGCGCGGTCCAGGAACCAGCGCAGCCAGACGGCGAGGAAGCCGAGATAGCCGAGGACAGCGAGCGCGTTGGCCCCGAGCGCGGTGAGCGGCTCCCCGTGGGCGACCGCGTACGCGCCGCGCAGCCCGCCGCAGCCGGGGCAGTACAGGCCGGTGAGCCTCAGCAGCGGGCACGCCGGGTAGTGGCCCGGCTCGTTCGGGTCGACGAGCCCCACGAAGGCGAAGGCGCCCACGACCGCCGCGAGCACCCCCAGGGGCGCGGCCAGCCGCCGCACGGGCCGGTTCTCGGTCACATCGCCGAGTCTCGCGGCGGATACGCGAAGGCGCAGCTCAGGGCCCGCGTATCTGCCGCCGTACGGCCGTACGCCCGGGCCCCGCGCCGCGCCTCGAGGCGGATCAGGCGGGTCGCCTCAGCCCCGCCCCCGGCTCACTGCTGGGTCTGCGCCTGTGGCTGGGCCTGCGGCTGCCGCTTCGGCGCCTGCCCGAGCCCGGCCGCGCGCATCGCCGCACCGACGACGCCGCCGAGGACCACCACGACCATGCCCGCCCAGAAGCCGATCGGGTTGGCCAGCACGATGAACGCGGCGGCGACACAGAAGCCGATGAAGGCGATGGTGACGCCGGTCCAGGCGGCCGGGGTGTGTCCGTGGTTGTTACCCGCCATGAATACTCCTCGTTGCTCTACTGCCCCCGGGTCCCGGGCGCGCGGGGCGAACGCTCCCAGGACATTGTCCCCGACGGCCGAAACCGCCGTGAGCGGGGGTCCGCTCCATCAGGGGTGCCCGGCCGGGACGCTCAGGCCTCCGTCGGGTCCTCTCCGCGGTCGAGGGCCTTCCACAGCTCCTCGGGCCGCTCCGGGTCCGGCGCCGCGCCACCGCGCCGCGCGCGGCCCGCCCCGCGGCTCCCGCCGCCGCCCTTGCCGCTGTCGCCCGCACGCTCGTACCGGCCGGACATGGCGGGCCAGTGGCGGCCGTAGCCCAGGGCGAGCACGCCGGCGAGCAGCAGCAGCGCCCCGCCTCCCATGGCGACCCAGGGCCACGGGGTGTACGCGACGTCGTGGATGGCGCTGTCGGCCAGGCCGGTCGCCTGGGACGCCTTCTCCTCGAGCGCCGCCTTGTCGGAGGCGCCCAGCACCGAGCTGACCACGATGCCCGCCCCGCTGAGGGTCAGCAGCCCGGAGACGACCCAGCGCCCGACGCGGTTGACGGCGAACACCGCGACCAGCGCGGCGAGGCCGACGACCGCCAGCGCCCCGGGCAGCCCGGTGATGTCGTCACCGTTCGCATGCTGCGGCAGGGTGCCCTTGGCGACCGCGGCCGTGCCCTTGGCCCAGGTGCGGCTGGTGGCCAGCAGCACGAGCGCGGCGCCGAGCGCCCCGGACAGCAGGGCGACGCCGAGGCTGCGTCTGCGGCCGCGCGCGGCTGAGGCGGTGGGCTCATGGTGGGCCCGGGGCTGGGGTACGGCTGCTGCACTCACGCGTACCACTATCCCCCACGGCTCGGACAAGCCCGCCGCGGGGATACGGAATGCCTGATTCGATGCTTCGGTGCGGGTGTCACCCGTACGTCCGGGAACGGCGCCCCGGAACGTCGACCCGCGGCAGCGGCCCCGGACGTCAGCCCCGCTCCAGCCGCCCCGCCGTGTGCACGGCCCGCAGCACCGCCGCCGCCTTGTTCCGGCACTCCGCGTCCTCCGCCGCCGGGTCGGAGTCCGCGACGATCCCCGCCCCGGCCTGCACATACGCCGTGCCGTCCCGCAGCAGCGCGGTACGGATGGCGATGGCGGTGTCGGAGTCGCCGGCGAAGTCGAGGTATCCCACGCACCCGCCGTACAGGCCGCGGCGGCTCGGCTCCAGCTCCTCGATGATCTGCATGGCGCGCGGCTTGGGCGCGCCGGAGAGGGTGCCCGCGGGGAAGCAGGCGGTGAGCACGTCGAAGGCGGTGCGGCCCTCGGCGAGCCGGCCGGTGACCGTGGAGACGATGTGCATGACGTGGCTGTAGCGCTCGATCGACATGAAGTCGACGACCTCGACGCTGCCGGGCTCGCAGACCCGGCCCAGGTCGTTGCGCCCGAGGTCGACGAGCATGAGGTGCTCGGCCCGCTCCTTGGGGTCGGCGAGGAGCTCGTCGGCGAGGGCGGCGTCCTCGCGCGGAGTGGCGCCGCGGGGGCGCGTACCGGCGATCGGGTGCACCATCGCCCGGCCGTCCTCGACCTTGACCAGCGCTTCCGGACTGGAGCCCACGACATCGAACCCGTCGAAGCGGAAGAGGTACATGTACGGGCTCGGGTTGGTGGCCCGCAGCACGCGGTAGACGTCCAGGGCACTGGCCCCGCAGGGGGTCTCGAACCGCTGGGAGGGCACGACCTGGAACGCCTCGCCGGCGCGGATGCGCTCCTTGACGTCCTCCACGGCCGCCATGAAGTCGGCCCCGCCCCACCGGGCCGTGTACTCGGGCAGCTCGGAGGCCGGCAGGGCGGTGGGGTCCGTGGGGACGGGCCGGGCGAGGTCGGCGGTCATCGCGTCCAGCCGCGCCACGGCGTCCGCGTACGCCTCGTCGACGCCCGTGTCGAGGTCGTTGTGGTTGATCGCGTTGGCGATCAGCAGGACGGTGCCGTCCCAGTGGTCGAGTACGGCCAGGTCCGAGGTGAGCAGCATGGTCAGCTCGGGCAGCCCCAGCTCGTCCCGGCCGCTCTCGCCGATCTTCTCCAGCCGGCGCACGATGTCGTAGCCGAGGTAGCCGACCATGCCGCCGGTGAAGGGCGGCAGCTGGACCAGTCCCCCGAGGTCGCGGGGGGTGTGCAGGGTCTCGATGGTGGCGCGCAGCGCCTGGAGCGGGTCGCCGTCGGTGGGCACGCCGACGGGCGGGGTGCCCAGCCAGTGCGCGCGGCCGTCGCGCTCGGTGAGGGTGGCGGCGCTGCGTACGCCGATGAAGGAGTAGCGGGACCAGGACCGGCCGTTCTCGGCGGACTCCAGGAGGAAGGTGCCGGGGCGTTCGGCGGTCAGTTTGCGGTAGAGCCCGACCGGGGTGTCGCCGTCCGCGAGCAGCCGGCGGCTGACGGGGATGACGCGGCGGTCGGCCGCCAGCTTGCGGAAGGTCTCGAGGTCCATCGTGTGCGCACCCTGGGTCATGGCCGGCGAGCCTACTGGCCGAGCGGCAGGACGTCGGAATCGAAGCAGGTGCGGTCGCCGGTGTGGCAGGCCGCGCCGACCTGGTCGACCTTGACCAGGATGGTGTCGGCGTCGCAGTCGAGGGCGACGGACTTCACCAGCTGGATGTGCCCGGAGGTGTCGCCCTTGACCCAGTACTCCCGGCGGCTGCGGCTCCAGTAGGTGCAGCGGCCGGTGGTGAGGGTGCGGTGCAGCGCCTCGTCGTCCATCCAGCCGAGCATCAGCACCTCGCCGGTGTCGTACTGCTGGGCGATGGCGGGGAGGAGACCGTCGGCGTTCCGCTTGAGGCGGGCGGCGAGGGCCGGGTCGAGGGAGGAGGGGCGGTCGGAGCCGGTCATGCGACCATTCTGCACTCGCGACCGCCCGGCCCGATGGCCGGTATGTCGGTGGGATGGGGCATGCTTCGGGCATGACGTTTCCGCCGTCGCCGCACGATCCCAACCGGCCCGGAAACGGCGGGGGGTTCGGGCCACCGCCGGAGCAGGGTTTCGGACCGCCCCCGCAGCAGGGGTTCGGCCCTCCCCCGGAGCAGGGGTTCGGCCCGCCCGCACAGCCCGGCCCGCCCGCGCCGCAAGCCCCGCTGCCGCCGTCGGGCGGCTTCGGCCCGCCCACTGGCGCGCTCCCGCCCGGTGCGCTTCCTCCTGGCGCGCTTCCCCCCGGCGCTCTGCCGCCTCTGCCCCCGCCGGGCCCCGGCCGGGGCGGGGCCAGGGTCGCGGCGATCGCCGTGGCCTCGGTGGTGGCCGGCGCGCTGGTCATCGGCGGGATCGTGCTCGGCACGCGGGACGACGGCGGCAAGACCGAGGCGTCGGCCGACCCGAAGTCGTCGGGCTCCCCGTCGGCCTCGGCCTCCGAGTCGGCGTCCCCCTCGCCCTCCTCCTCCGGCTCCGCCGATCCGTCCGGCTCGGCGGACCCCGGGAAGGGCGCGCCGCTGGGCGGCGGCAGTGACGTCCCCGACGGCGGTTCCACCCCCTCGGCCTCCGAGTCCGCGGACCCGGGCGACCTGGTGCCGTACGTGGTGCTCAAGCCCGGCCAGTGCTTCGACCACCCCGCGCTGGACAGCAGCGTGACGAAGGTCGAGAAGCGGGGGTGCGACGGTCCGCACGACGGTGAGGTCATCGCCAACGAGACCCTGACCGGGGACTTCGCCACCGAGAAGGCGATCCAGGACAAGGCGCTCACGCTGTGCGAGACGGACGCCAAGGAGCGCCTGAAGTCCATACCGAACGACGGCCGGATGTATTACTACTACGCGCTCTACCCGGCCCTCGGCACCTACCGGATCCAGGGCCAGGACCAGGTCTCCTGTGCCCTGACGCTCAGCGGGAGCCTGAACGGCAAGAAGCTGACCAAGCCGCTCCCGGAGTGACGGGTGCCGCGCGGCGCCGTGGCGAGGGCCGGACGGCGGCCTTAGGGTGGGCCGTATGTCCACTCACGCGAGGCGCGAACGCCTGCTGCTGGCCGACCTGTTGGAGACCTCCGGACCCGAGGCCCCGACGCTGTGCGAGGGCTGGACCACCCATGACCTGGCCGCCCATCTGGTGGTGCGCGAGCGCCGCGCCGACGCGGCCGCCGGCCTGGTGATCAAGCCGCTGTCCGGGCGGCTGGACCGGGTGCAGGCCGAGTTCGCCGCGAAGCCGTACGCGGAGCTGGTCCGGCTCTTCCGCGAGGGCCCGCCGCGGATGTCCCCGTTCTCCCTGAAGCAGGTGGACGAGGCGGCCAACACCATCGAGTTCTACGTCCACACCGAGGACGTCCGCCGGGCCCAGCCGGACTGGGAACCGCGCGAGCTCGACCCGGTCCTCGCCGACGCGCTGTGGTCCCGGATCGAGCGGATCGCCAAGGTGTTCGGCCGCAAGTCCCCGGTCGGCCTGGTGCTGCGGCGCCCGGACGGCCGTACGGCGGTGGCGCACCGGGGCACCCCGGTGGTCACGGTCACCGCGGAGCCGGGCGAGCTGGCGGTCTTCCTGTTCGGCCGTCAGGACGCCGCCCGGGTCGAGCTGGAGGGCGACAAGGAGGCGGTGGCGGCGCTGCACACCGCCAAGCTCGGCGTCTAGCGAGCGCCCCGCCCCTCTCGTCGCCCCTTCCTCACGCCTCGCCGGTCACAGCGCGCGGTTCACCGCGGCCAGGACGGCGTACACCGAGGCGGTGAGCACGGAGGTGTCCTGACCGGCCCCCCACCGGGTCGTGCCGGCGACGCGGCATTCGACGTAGGCCACGGCGGGGCTGCCGGGTCCGGCGGCGGTCGCGTGCTCGGCGTAGTGGAGGATGTCCACGGCGATCCCGGCCCCGGCCAGGGCGTCGGCGAAGGCGGACAGCGGCCCGTTGCCCGTGCCCTCGTACCGGCGCTCGCCGTCCCCCGTACCGCCCTCCCCCGTGCGCAGCTCGCAGACGAAGCGGTGCAGGCCGGGGGCGGTCTCCTCGGTGGTCCAGGAGGCGAGGGTGATCGGCCCGTCGTGGCCGGGGGCGAGGTAGGAGGCCCGGAACAGCTCCCACAGGTCCTTGGCCGTGGCCTCCCGGCCGCTGTCGTCGGTGGCGGCCTGGACGGTCCGGGAGAAGTCGGCGCGGAGCCGTTTGGGCAGGTCGAGGCCGTAGTGGGCCTGGAGCAGATGGCCGATGCCGCCCTTGCCGGACTGGCTGTTGACGCGGATGACCGCCTCGTAGCTGCGTCCCACGTCGGCGGGGTCGATGGGCAGGTACGGCACCGCCCACGGCGCCCGGCCCTCCGGCACGCCGGACTCGGCGGCCCGCCGGGCGTGGTGGGCCAGCCCCTTGCTGATGGCGTCCTGGTGGGTGCCGGAGAAGGCGGTGTAGACCAGTTCGCCGCCGTAGGGGTGGCGGGGGTGGACCGGCAGCCGGTTGCAGTGTTCGACGGTGTCGCGGATCGCGTCGATGTCGGAGAAGTCGAGCATCGGGTCCACGCCCTGGGCGTAGAGGTTGAGCGCGAGGGTGACCAGGTCCACGTTGCCCGTGCGCTCGCCGTTGCCGAACAGACAGCCCTCGACGCGCTGGGCGCCCGCCAGGACGGCCAGCTCCGCGCAGGCGACCCCGGTGCCGCGGTCGTTGTGCGGGTGCACGGAGAGGATGACGTCGGCGCGCCGCTCCAGGTGGCGGTGCATGTACTCGATCTGGTCGGCGTACACGTTGGGGGTGGCGCACTCGACGGTGGCGGGCAGGTTGTGGATCACTGGCCGCTCGGGGCAGGCGTCCCACAGCGCGGTGAGGCCGTTGCAGACCTCCAGCACGAAGTCGGGCTCGGTGAGGTTGAAGACCTCCGGGGAGAACTGGAACCGGATGTCCTCCGGGCGGGCTTCGGCGAGCCTGGCCAGGTGCCCGGCGGCGTCCCGGATCATCTCGTGCACCTCGGCGCGGCCGCGGCCGAGCACCACCTCGCGCCAGACGGGGGCGGTGGCGGTGTACAGATGCACCACCGAGCGGGGCAGGCCCTCGATGGCCGCGAAGGTCCGCTCGATCAGGTCGCGACGGGCCGGGGTGAAGACCACCACGGTCACATCGGCGGGGACGGCGTCGCTCACGGCCAGGTGCCGTACGAAGTCGAAGTCGGTCCGGCTCGCCGAGGGATAGCCGATCTCGATCTCCTTGAAGCCCATCGCGACCAGGAGGTCGAACATCCGGCGCTTGCGCGTGGTGTCCATCGGCTCGGCCAGGGCCTGGTTGCCGTCGCGCAGGTCGACCGGCACCCACAGCGGCGCCCGTTCGATCCGCCGGGCCGGCCAGGCGCGGTCGGTCAGCGGCACCGCGACCCGGTCGTACACGGACCGGTAGCGGTGGTACGGCATGGGGCCGGGCCGCTGCGGGTTCCAGGAGGGGATGTCGTCGTGCCGGTCGGACTCTTGGTGCTGGGTGGGCTCGTCGTGCTGAACAGCCATGGGGCCGGTTTTCCTTCGCTCGGTCGGAGGGCGACCGGCACGCACGGCACCCGCGGCGGGGTGCCGGTCGGATCAGGCCCCGCCGCGGCAGCCGAGGAGAAGCCCGCGCAGCGTCATGCGGGACAGGTTAGCCACATGTCAGCTCCTCAGACAAGCTGACAACCTGGGGAGCGGGGACTCTCTGGGAAACTGGGAGCCTCCGCACAGGAGAAGAAGACGTCGAGACGACGACCGCACCCCGAAAGGTGAACCGGATGCCGCTGGGCACCCTCCGCCCCACTCCCCTGGTCGAACAGGCGGCCGCGCGGCTGCGCGAGGAGATCACCGGGGGCCACTGGCCGGTCGGCACCCGGCTCCCCGGCGAGACCACCCTGGCCAAGACCCTCGGCGTGGGCCGCTCCACCGTGCGCGAGGCCGTGCGCGTCCTGGCCGGCGCCGGGCTGGTGCGGGCCCGCCAGGGCTCCGGCGTCTTCGTCATCGCCACCGAACCCGCCGAGGACTGGCCCGCCCGGCTCCGCCGCGCGGCCGTCACGGACGTTTTCGAGGTGCGCATGCTGATCGAGGTCCAGGCCGCCCAGCTCGCCGCGCGCCGCCGCACCGACGCCGACCTCACCACCCTGGGCGCCGCCCTGGAAGCCCGGAAGGCCGCCGCCGCGGGCGACGACGCCTCCTTCGTCGACGCCGACATCGCGCTGCACGCTGCGGTGGTCGCCGCCGCGCACAATCCGGTGCTCACCGACCTGTTCGCCGAGTTCACCCCCCGGCTGCGGCAAGGCCTGATCGACCTGGTGGACCTGCTCGCCCTGCGCGCCGGCGCACCGGACCACGGCGAGGAGGCCCACACCGCCCTGGTCCGGGCCGTCGAGCGGGGCGACGCGGAGGCGGCGGGCGATGTGCTGCGGGCCGAGTTGGAGCAGACCCTGGCGCTGCTGCGCGACGGCCGGCCCGACTGAGCGGCGCCCCGCGCCGACGGCCGTTCAGCCGTGGCGCGGGGCGCTTTCAGCCATGGCACAGGGCCCTTTCAACCGTCGTGCGGGGCGCTTTCAGCCGTGGCGCGGGGCCCTTTCAGCCGTCGAGCGACCGCTCGATCTCCTTGCCGTCGCGTCGTGGGCCTCAGCCGTGAACCGCCGTCACCCCGCTCCGCCCGACCGCTCGCCGCACAGCTCGTCGAGCCGCTCCAGTGTCTTCGTCATGTTGGTGATCCACACGGCACGAGCCTGGCGCAGCTCGGCGCGCCTGCCCTCCGGCAGTCGGGAGGCGTCGAAGATCTCCGTCACGACCGTGGCTCCGGCCCCGTCGGGGACCAGTTCGAATATCCACCGATGCCCCAGCCGGCCCTCGGCCGAGGACGCGTCCGGATAGCCACGCCCGGGCCTCGGCTCCCACCCGATGCGCCGGTCCTGCTCGTACTCCACGACGTGGTTGTTCATCTCGTAGTCGCCCAGCCGCGCGTAGTGCATCTTCATGACGAACACGTCGCCGACGCCCGAGATCACCCCCTCGGAGGCCGCTCCCCGCAACATGCCGGAACCATCCATGTCCAGATGGCGCCTGGGATCGGCCAGGATCCGGAAGAGTTCACCCGCCGGGGCCTCGATCCGCCGGGACACCGCTACGGGCTCGTCCGCTTCCCCCACCGTCAACACGCCTCCTCTGTGCTGGTACCACGCTGTCGCGACAGTTGCGCTTCATGTGTACCCGAAGACAGACGTGTACCCGAAGGCGGACGGACGCGCTCGGCAGATCTCCGTTCCCGGCCGACGCACCAGGCCAGCGCGAAGGCGGCCACGGCCAGGACGGCCGCGCCGATGAGGACGCCGTGCAGTCCGCCGGTCGGCGAGTTCGGCCGTCATCCGGCCGATGTGCACGGCTCCGAGGGCGGCGACGCCGAGGGAGCCGCCGATGGTGCGCAGCAGGGTGACGGTGCCGGTGGCGGCGCCCTATGTGAAGGGCGCCGTGGACCGTGAGATCGGCCTCGCGGAGCTGATGAAGGAGCAGGGCTGGGCCAGCGCGGACGAGACACGCGTCGCCCTGGCCCCGCGCATGACATGGCTGATGAACACCGGCCGCTACCCGACCTACCGGCGCTACATCAACGAGGCGACCCGCAAGGACGACGCGGACTGGCAGTTCGAGACCGGGCTCGACGCCCTGCTCGACGGCATCGCGGCGCGGCTGGGGATCTGAGTCCCGGGCGCTCGCGGGGGAGTTACCGGTACCCGGGTGCCCGGCCGGCGGGCAGATCCCGCGCGTAAGCTTCGTCCCTCCTGCAACGACACGGCGTCGATCGTCGTCTGTTGTTCATGCGGGCCGCAGGGCGCGGCCCGGCGAGGATCGGGGGTCGGAACGGTGACGAACGACGGCAACGGCCAGGTGCCCGGGCAGGGCGGACCGCAACGGGAGGGTGGGGGCGGGCAGCCGTCGGTGCCGCCGAGGCCCTGGGCGCCGCCGCCCGCGCCCGCCGCCGCGCCGCCCGGTCCACCCACCGCCCCGCCCGCCGGACCGCAGGCCGGGCCGGGCGGGCTGCCCTCCTATCCGCAGCAGCCGCCCGGCGGCGGGGGGGGCCCCGGGGGCCCGGGGCCCCCGCCCCCGCCCGGGGCGCC
>NZ_BAAASD010000012.1:0-209344 GCF_039532705.1 Streptomyces sparsogenes subsp. cuspidosporus
CCGCGCCGCCCGCCGCCCCCCGTTCCCGCACCCCGCCGCCCGCCGCCCCGGCGCCGCGCGGCCACCAGCCCGCCGGATTCGGCCCCTGGCGCCGCCCCGACCCGGCCCCGGCTTACGACCCGTACGACCCGTACGACAGCACGGGCCCGCGAGACAGCACCGGCTCCCGGGGGACGGCCGGCCGCCGCGGCCCCGGCCGGGTCGCGGCCGCCGCCGCGTGCCTGGTCCTCGGCCTCGGACTGCTCGGCGGCGCGGCGGCCGGATCCTGGCTGACCGGCGACTCCGGCTCCCGCCCGGCGGCCGGGGACGGCTACGCACGGGCCCGCGCCGCCTGGCACAGCGTTCCCGTCGACGACCTCTTCCCGCGCACCCTGCGCGGCCACGGCCCCGGCGGCGCCGACCGCACCTGGACCCGGATCGCGGTCGCCCCGGACAGCAGCTGCGGCGGCGCCTTCGACCCGCTGCTCGCCAAGGCCCTGTCCCCGGTGGGCTGCAAACGACTGCTGCGTGCCACCTACACGGACGCGACCAGCACCAGCGTGACCACCGTCGGCCTGCTGGTGGCCAAGGCGGGGCCCGGGACCATGCGCGGGCTCAGCGAGCGGTTCGACTCCGAGGGGCTCGGCGAACGCGCCGACCTGATGCCCCGCCCGTACGCGGCGAAGGGCACCGCCGCCGCCGACTTCGGCGACGCCCAGCGCGCCAGCTGGCGGATCAAGGTCCTGACCGACGCCCCGGCCGTCGTGTACACCGTGACCGGCTTCGCCGACGGCCGGAAGGTCACCGCCCCGCAGCCGGCCGGCGAGGCCACCCGCCGCGGCGCCACGACGGCCCCGGCCCAGGCGGGCCTCGGCCACGACGCGCGCGGCATCGCCGACGAGATCGAACGCGCCTTCCATCGCGCGCTGGCCAAGACGGAGGCCCCGCGATGACCCGGTGCCGGCGGCTGCGGCGCACCCTGGGGGCCGGGCTCGCCGCGGCGGGGCTGGCCCTGCTGCCCGCCGTACCCGCCCAGGCGGACGGCATACAGGCGCAGGAGTGGGCGCTGGACGCCATCCACGCCCCGACCGCCTGGCGGATGACCAAGGGCGCGGGCGTCACGGTCGCCGTGCTCGACACGGGGGTGGACGACCGCCACCCCGACCTCGCGGGCCAGGTGCTCCCGGGCAAGGACCTGATCGGCTTCGGCGCCGGGCGCGGCGACGCCGCCTGGGCCGGACACGGCACCGCGATGGCCGGGATCATCGCGGGCCACGGCCACGGCGCCGCCGGCGGCGACGGGGTGATGGGCGTGGCCCCCGAGGCCAGGATCCTGCCGGTGCGGGTGATCCTCGAAGAGGACGACCCGGCTCGCAGGAAGGCCCGCAAGGAACGCGGCGGCGCGCTGGCGAACGGGATCCGCTGGGCGGCCGACCACGGCGCCGACGTGATCAACATGTCGCTGGGCGACGACAGCGAGTCCGCGCACCCCGAGCCCGCCGAGGACGCCGCCGTGCAGTACGCGCTGCGCAAGGGCGTGGTCGTGGTGGCCTCGGCGGGCAACGGCGGCAAGGAAGGCGACCGGGCCTCCTACCCGGCCGCCTACCCCGGGGTGATCGCCGTGACCGCCGTGGACCGCTACGGCTCACGCGCCTCCTTCTCCACCCGCCGCTGGTACGCCACGGTCTGCGCGCCCGGCGTCGATGTCGTCATCGCCGACCCCGACCGGCGCTACTACGCGGGCTGGGGGACCAGCGCCGCCGCCGCGTTCGTCTCGGGGGCGGCCGCGCTCGTCCGCGCCGCCCACCCCGAGCTGAGCCCCCTCCAGATCCGGCAGCTGCTCACCGAGACCGCCCAGGACCGCCCGAAGGGCGGCCGCAGCGACGAGCTCGGCGCGGGCCTGGTGGACCCGGCGGCGGCGATCAAGGCGGGGGAGAAGCTGAAGCCCCGGGCGCAGCGGCCCGCCGTGGGCGCCTCCCCGCAGCGCTACTTCGGCCCGGGCCCGCAGCGCGCCTCCGCGGCCGGCGGCGACGACGGCGGCCCCAACCGCCTGGCCCTCACCGCCGCCTTCGCCGGCGCCGGCCTGCTGGCCGCCGCGGTGACGCTGTGGCGCGGCGCGGGGCCGCTCCGCGCGCCGGCGTTCCTCCGGCCCCGGCGCGGCCGCCCGTTCGGCGACTGACCCGATCCCCAAGAAGCGCCCGGGCCTCAGGAAGCACCTGGGCCTCAGGAAGCGCCCGGGCGTCAGGAGGTGCCCGGGCGTCAGGAACTGCCCGGGACTCAGGAAAGGGCAACCCCTAGGGCGGCGCGTGCGGCGCGCTCCACCACCGCGACGCCGCTGTCCTTGTCCGGGTGACCATCGGAGAGCACGGCCACGAGATACGTGCGACCCTTCGCCGTGACCTGGCCGATGCTGTTGACGTCCCACAGGCCGGTGGCGGTGCGCGGCAGCCAGCCGTTCTTGAGCCGGGTGAGCGCCGGGTCGTCGGCGGCGGCCGAGACGCCCCACGCCTGCTCCGGCACCACCTGCCCCATGAGCCGCCGTATGTAAGCCCGCGACCGTTCGCCGAGCGCCGCCTCGCCGCCCGCTTGTCCGTCGGTGAAGACATGTGGTCCCTCGGTGAAGATCTGACGCAGCAACGTGAGCTGATCGGCGGCGGTGGTCCGGGTGAGCCCCCATCTCCCCGAGGCGCCGCCGTACGTGTCCGTCAGCCCGAGCCGCTCGTTCGCGGCGTCGAGACCCTCCGCGCCGCCGATCTCCCGCCACAGCGCGGTCGCCGCGTCGTTGTCGCTCCGCTCGATCATCACCGCGGCGTGCGAGCGTTCCTGGGCAGTGAGCTCCCGCCCGGCGTCCTGCGCCCGCAGCAGCAGCGCGGCGAGGATGTCCACCTTGACGATGCTCGCGGTGTCGTACGCGTCGGCGCCGTACACCGCGCGCGCCGCGGAGCCGGTGTCGAGGACCGCGACCGAGAACCGGGCGTCGGTGCCGTCCGCGACGGCGCTCAGCGCGTCGGCCTGCGCCGCGTCCAGCGCCGCGTCCAGCGCGGCGGCCGACGGTGCCGGCCGCGCCTCCGCCGGCGCGCCGTCCCTCCTGCTCACCCGTTCCATGCCGCTCCCTCCCTCGGCCCCCCGCCGCAGTTGTCCTCTCCCCGCCACCGATACCCTCGTCGGGTGGCGCTCAAGAACATCCCCGACCCCGGCTTCTCCGGCGACGACGGCTCAGCCGACCCCCGCCTGACCGCGGCGCTCGCCGCCTGGGCCGACGACCCCGCGACCGAGCCCGAGGTGCTCGGCGCGCTCAGCGGAGCACGGCTGCTGGTGCCGGTGGTCGCGCTCCTCGGCGAGGTCGAGGAGGGCCCCGGGGGACTGCGCCGGGAGAAGACCAGCGACATGGCGGTGCCCACGCTGCAGGCCCCCGACGGCCGGCGCGCCCTGCCCGCCTTCACCTCCCTGGAGACCCTGGCCCGCTGGCGCCCGGACGCCCGGCCGGTGGCCGTACCGCTGCGCCAGGCGCTCGAGGCCGCCGCGCACGAGAAGGCGGACACCGTGGTGCTCGACCTGGCCGGGCCGGTGCCGTACCAGCTGACCGGGCCCGCCCTGCTCGCCCTCGCCGAGGGCCGGACCAGCGCCGACCCGCTCGCCGACCCGGCGGTCGCCACGGCGCTGCGCACCGTGCTGGCCGCCGAGCCCGGGGTGCTCCGCGCCCATCTGACGCCCGCCGCGGACGCGGACGGGATGCTGGCGCTCACCCTGGAGTCCGGCGCCCCCGCGCCCGAGACCGTGCGGCGGGTCGCCGAGGCCCTGGCCGCCGACGAGACGCTGCGGGCCCGGCTGGTGCGCGGCCTCGACCTGGCGCTGCTGCCGCCCGGGACGCCGGTGCCCGGGGAGCCGCTCTTCAGCCGCTGAGCGTACGGGGGACCCTGAGCCCGCGCGAGCCGCAGGGCCCGCGTTTCCCCGATCTTCTGCACGATCTCCGACAGGCGAAATCTCCCCATTCGTCCCACAATGCTAGGACGACAACTGGCGATCGATCCGATCGAGGAGAGCGCCAATGGATACGAGTACGACGGAGACGAGAGCCACGGAGACGAGGACGGTCGTAGCCGAATTCGTCGGAACCGCGATGCTGGTCTTCTTCGGGGTCGGTTCCCTGGTCCTCGCGGGCGACTACATCAACGCGGTCGGCATCTCGTTCGCCTTCGGCTTCACCCTGATCGTGGTCGCCTTCGCCTTCGGCCGGATCTCCGGCTGTCACATCAACCCGGCGGTCACCCTGGGGATGCTGCTGGCCAGGCGGATGGACATTCGTGCGGCCATCGAGTACTGGGTGGCCCAGCTGGTCGGCGGGATCGTCGGCGCGGCCCTGCTCTTCCTGCTGGCCAAGCAGGTCCCGAGGCTGGTGACGGACGACGCCTTCGGCAGCAACGGCTACGGGGGCCGGTCGCCGGTGGGCATCGGCGGCGGCGGGGCCTTCCTCGCCGAGGTGCTGCTCACCCTGCTGCTGGTCTTCATCTACCTCACGGTGACCGGCAAGGTCACGATGGTCGCCGCCGAGCCGGTGCCGGTGGGCCTCGCCCTCACGGCGGTCAACCTGGTCGGCATCCCGCTGACGTGGACCTCGGTGAACCCGGCGCGCAGCCTGGGCCCGGCGCTGTTCGCGGGCGGCGGCGCGCTCTCGCAGCTGTGGCTGTTCCTGGTCGCGCCGATGATCGGCGGGGTGCTGGCGGCGGGCCTGCACATGCTCACCCACCCGGGGCATCCGGTCGCCGAGGAGGAGCGGGAGCAGGTCACCGGCCCCCGGCCGCACATGCCCTGGGGCAGACGGCTGGGCGGCAGGCGCCCCGGGGCGGGCCGTCCGGAGGCCGGAGGACCCGAGCCGGGCGGACCGGAGACCAAGCCGCCGGAGGCCGCGTGAGCCGGGCCCCGCGGCCCCTCCGAAGCCCCGGCGGAAGCCCCCTGAGGCCTTCAGCCGAAGCCCCTTCAGTCCAAGCCTTCGGGCGAGGCGCTCAGCGTCCGAAGACCGGCCCGGTGAACTTCTCGCCCGGACCCTGGCCCGGCTCGTCCGGCACCACCGACGCCTCGCGGAAGGCGAGCTGCAGCGACTTGAGCCCGTCGCGCAGCGGCGCCGCGTGGAAGGAGCTGATCTCCGTGGCGCTGGCGGTGACCAGCCCGGCCAGGGCGTTGATCAGCTTCCGCGCCTCGTCCAGGTCCTTGTGCTGGGGGCCCTCCTCGGCCAGCCCCAGATTGACCGCCGCCGCGCTCATCAGGTGCACCGCGACCGTCGTGATCACCTCGACCGCGGGCACGTCCGCGATGTCGCGGGTCATCTGTTCGAAGTCGGGCGCCTGCTGCTGCCCGGCGTTGGCGTCACTCATGGTGCTGGAGGCTCACTTCCTGATGGGTGGTGCGACCCAGCCTAGGCGGGGTCGCGGCGGGCCTTCGCCAGGGGGCGCGTGGCGGGCCGGTGAGCGTACGCCGCGGGTCCTGGTATCGTAGAGAAACGACCGGCCGGTCACTCGCGTGTCCGGCCCGCAAGTGGAGGCTCCGAACTCCCACCTGACCGACCCCCGGGTCGGCAGGTCATCGGTCAGGCTGCGCCCCGCGGTGATATCGCGGCGGTGCTCCCGGTCAATGAGGAGCCCCGCCTGTGTACCGTCCGGGGCGTTTTCCACGTCACGGTGCGGTGGTCCCACAAAGAACAGACGTTACGTGGCTGCCCGCCAGGCGGTCGCGTGGTGCAACCGAGGAGGCCCCATCAGCGCCGAGCCCCGCATCAACGACCGGATTCGCGTCCCCGAGGTGCGACTCGTCGGTCCCAGTGGCGAGCAGGTCGGCATCGTGCCGCTTGCCAAGGCCCTGGAGCTTGCGCAGGAGTACGACCTCGACCTCGTCGAGGTGGCGGCGAACGCACGCCCGCCGGTCTGCAAGCTCATGGACTACGGAAAGTTCAAGTACGAGTCGGCCATGAAGGCCCGTGAGGCGCGCAAGAACCAGGCGCACACGGTCATCAAGGAGATGAAGCTCCGGCCGAAGATCGACCCGCACGACTATGACACCAAGAAGGGTCACGTCGTCCGGTTCCTCAAGCAGGGCGACAAGGTCAAGATCACGATCATGTTCCGCGGCCGTGAGCAGTCCCGGCCCGAGCTCGGCTACCGGCTGCTCCAGCGGCTGGCCGAGGACGTCCAGGAGCTCGGCTTCGTGGAGTCCAACCCGAAGCAGGACGGCCGAAACATGATCATGGTCCTCGGTCCGCACAAGAAGAAGACCGAGGCGATGGCCGAAGCCCGCGAGGCGCAGGCCGCCCGCAAGGCGGAGCGCCAGCAGGGCACCAGCCCCGCGGAGGAGCCCGCCGAGGCGTGATGTCGAGGCGCGAGCCTCGCCCCGGGGCCGCGCGCCCCGGACACAACCAGAAACATCCCGACGCTTGAGCCTGCCCTTGTGCGGCCGGACGGCGTCCCGACGAGGAGAGAACGGCGACATGCCGAAGAACAAGACGCACAGTGGTGCCAGCAAGCGCTTCAAGCTCACCGGCTCCGGCAAGGTGATGCGCCAGCGCGCCGGTCGCCGCCACCTTCTCGAGCACAAGCCGTCCACGTTGACGCGCCGCCTGGCCGGCAAGACCGAGATGGCCCCGGCCGACGCCAAGAAGATCAAGAAGCTTCTCGGCAAGTGACGCCCCGCCCCGCTGCGGCGGGGCGAGCGCCGAGCCGACCGGGACCTATTCGTTTCCGGGCCGCGTGAGTCAGCCGCGGCCCCGTACAAGGAGTTAAACAAGTGGCACGCGTCAAGCGGGCAGTCAACGCCCACAAGAAGCGCCGGGCGATCCTCGAGCAGGCCAGCGGCTACCGGGGCCAGCGCTCCCGCCTGTACCGCAAGGCCAAGGAGCAGGTCACCCACTCCCTGGTCTACAACTACAACGACCGCAAGAAGCGCAAGGGCGACTTCCGCCAGCTGTGGATCCAGCGGATCAACGCCGCTGCCCGCGCCAACGGCATCACGTACAACCGCTTCATCCAGGGTCTGAAGGCCGCCAACATCGAGGTGGACCGCAAGATCCTGGCCGACCTCGCGGTCAACGACGCGAACGCCTTCGCCGCGCTGGTCGAGGCGGCCCAGAAGGCGCTGCCGAGCGACGTCAACGCCCCGAAGGCTGCCTGACCGCGGCGCTGAGCCCGACCTGGCAACGGACCCGCAGGTGACCTGTCACCTGCGGGTCCGCGCGTGTCGGCGGGCACCGGACAACAGAAGCGAGAGCACACCCGATGGCGACCCCCGAGCTGACCTCCCTGAAATCGCCGCGCGTCACCGCGGCGAGACGGCTCGCCAAGCGCAGCTTCCGCGGCAGGGAGCGCCGATTCCTCGTCGAGGGCCCCCAGGCCGTCCGTGAGGCGGTGGCGCACCTGGTGGAGGTGTACGTGACCGTGGAGGCCGCCGCGCGCCACGCGGACATCGTCGCCGCCGCCCGCGCCGCGGGCGCCCCCGTGCTCACCGCGACCGACGAGGTCGTCGCCGCGATGTCGGACACCGTCACCCCGCAGGGCATCGTCGGGCTGTGCCGCTTCCTGGACGTGCCGTTCGAGGAGATACTCGCGGCCCGCCCCCGGCTGGTCGCGGTCCTGGCGCACGTCCGCGACCCGGGCAACGCCGGCACCGTGCTGCGCTGCGCGGACGCCGCCGGGGCGGACGCGGTCGTGCTCACCGACGCCTCCGTCGACCTGTACAACCCCAAGTCCGTGCGGGCCTCCGTCGGCTCCCTCTTCCATCTGCCCGTCGCCGTCGGCGTGCCCGTCGAACGGGCCGTGAGCGGGCTGCGGCAGGCCGGGGCGCGGGTGGTGGCCGCCGACGGGGCGGGGGAGCGGGACCTTGACACCGAGCTCGACGAGGGGGTTCTGGGCGCGCCCACGGCCTGGATCTTCGGCAATGAGGCGTGGGGGCTGCCGGAGGCGACCCGCGCACTCGCGGACGAGGTGGTGCGCGTTCCGATCCACGGCAGAGCCGAAAGCCTCAACCTCGCCACGGCCGCCGCCGTGTGCCTCTATGCCTCCGCTCGTGCGCAGCGCGCTCCCGGAGGGTGCCGCTCCGTCACATCGACCTAGTAGGGTTGCCCCCTCTGGGGGCCCAGGGTCTGTCGTCAAAGGGGGCGTCCGGCCGCGAGCCGACAGGCTTGAAGAGGGGGTGCGGGGATGGACGTCAGGACCTCCGGCGCCAGGTCGAGTGACGCCTGTGCGCCCGGGACGCGCCTGGGAGCGCCGGGCCAGGGATATGCGCGATGGGAGCCGGACGAGGCCGCGGGCCTCGGCGTGCACCCGGACGACCTGCCCGACGGCCTGGTCATCGCCGATGAGACCGGCCGCGTGACCTGCTTCAACGCCGCGGCGGCCCGGATCACCGCGACCCGCCAGGCCGACGCGCTCGGGCGCAAGCTGGAGCGCGCGCTCCCGTTAGAGGACCTGGAGGGGCGCCGCTGGTGGGCGCTGACCGACCCGTACGGGGGCCTGGCCACCCGCGTCGGCCAGCCCGAGCGGAACCTCCTGCTCCCCGGCGGCCGTGAGGTGCTGGTCTCCGCCCGCTATGTGCGCGAGCGGCCGACGGGCCCGGTGCGCCGGGTCGTGGTCTCGCTGCGCGGCACCGAGGCCCGCCGCCGCACCGAGCGCAGCCACGCCGAGCTGATCGCCACCGTCGCCCATGAGCTGCGCTCCCCGCTCACCTCCGTGAAGGGGTTCACGGCGACGCTGCTGGCGAAATGGGAGCGCTTCACCGACGACCAGAAGCGGCTGATGCTGGAGACCGTCGACGCCGACGCCAACCGGGTCACCCGCCTGATCGCCGAGCTGCTCGACATATCGCGGATCGACTCGGGCCGCCTGGAGGTGCGGCGCCAGCCGGTCGACATCGCGGCCGCGGTGCGGCGCCACGTCCAGGCGCTGACCGCCGCCGGTCACTCGTCCGAGCGCTTCCTGATCAAGGTCAGGGAACCGCTGCCTGGCCTGTGGGCCGACCCGGACAAGATCGACCAGGTGCTGGGGAACCTCCTGGAAAACGCGGTGCGCCACGGCGAGGGAACCGTCACCATTGAGGTGGCACCCGAGCAGGCCAGGCCTGCCGCGGAAGGCCCCGCCGTCGAAAGGACCGCCGTCACCGTGAGCGATGAGGGCCCCGGTATCCCCGAGGAGTCGATGAGCCGCGTCTTCACCCGCTTCTGGCGGGGCAGCAAGCGCGGCGGCACCGGCCTGGGCCTGTACATCGTCAAGGGCATCGTCGAGGCACACGGCGGGACGATCACCGTCGGCCGGGCCCACGGCGGCGGCGCGGAGTTCCGATTTACCCTGCCCGTGGGTACCCCGGCCTACCTGGCCTGAGGAGCCCGCGGGCCACACCAGCCACCCGGGGCCCGGGGCGTCCCCCGGAACAGCGCGGACCAGCGCCCTCTAGACTCGGCTTTTGGCACCTTTGGCGCGCCAGTGGTCGAGGCAGGCCGCGCACAGCCAATCGGAAGCACGGGAAGAGATGTCGGCACCGAATAAGTCGTACGACCCTGTCGAGGTCGAGGCACTGAAACCAGAAGAGGTCGCCCGGATGCGGGACGAGGCGCTCGCCGCCGTCGCCGCCGCCGGGGATCTCGAGGCGCTGCGCGAGGTGAAGGTCGCGCACACCGGCGACCGCTCGCCGCTGGCGCTGGCCAACCGCGAGATCGGCGCGCTGCCGCCGCACGCCAAGGCCGACGCGGGCAAGCGCGTCGGTCAGGCGCGCGGCGCGGTGAGCAAGGCGCTGGCGGCCCGGCAGGCGGAGCTGGAGGCGGAGCGGGACGCCCGGGTGCTGGTCGAGGAGGCGGTGGACGTCACGCTGCCGTACGACCGGGTCCCGGCCGGCGCCCGCCACCCCATCACCACGCTCTCCGAGCGCATCGAGGACGTCTTCGTGGCCATGGGCTACGAGGTCGCCGAGGGGCCGGAGGTCGAGGCGGAGTGGTTCAACTTCGACGCGCTCAACTTCCCGCCGGACCACCCGGCCCGCGAGATGCAGGACACCTTCTTCGTGCAGGGCGCGAAGGGGCGGGACGGCGCAGGGTCCGGGGTGGTGCTGCGCACCCACACCTCGCCCGTGCAGGTCCGCTCGATGCTCGAGCGGAAGCCGCCCATCTATGTGATCTGCCCCGGCCGGACGTACCGCACCGACGAGCTGGACGCCACCCACACCCCCGTCTTCAGCCAGGTCGAGCTGCTGGCCATCGACGAGGGCCTGACCATGGCCGACCTCAAGGGCACCCTGGACCACATGGTCACGGCGCTGTTCGGGGAGGGCATGTCCACCCGGCTGCGGCCGAACTTCTTCCCGTTCACCGAGCCGTCCGCCGAGATGGACATGCAGTGCTACGTGTGTCGCGGCGCCTCGGTCGGCAACCCCGACCGGCCCTGCCGCACCTGCTCCAGCGAGGGCTGGATCGAGCTGGGCGGCTGCGGAATGGTCAACCCCCGGGTGCTGATCGCCTGCGGCGTGGACCCGGAGAAGTACAGCGGGTTCGCCTTCGGCTTCGGCATCGAGCGGATGCTGATGTTCCGGCACAACGTGGAAGACATGCGAGACATGGTCGAGGGTGACGTGCGCTTCACCCGGCCCTTCGGGATGGAGATCTGATGCGGATCCCGCTTTCTTGGCTGCGGGAGTACGTCGACCTGCCGGCCGGTGAGACCGGCCGCGACGTGCAGGCCAAACTCGTCTCGGCCGGGCTGGAGGTCGAGACCGTCGAGCAGCTCGGCGCCGGCCTCAAGGGCCCCCTGGTGGTCGGCCGGGTGCTGGCCATCGAGACGCTGGAGGGCTTCAAGAAGCCCATCCGCTACTGCCAGGTCGACGTCGGGCAGGCGAACGGCAGCGGCGAGCCGCAGAACATCATCTGCGGCGCGACCAACTTCGCGGTCGGCGACAAGGTCGTCGTCTCCCTGCCCGGCGCGGTGCTGCCCGGCGGCTTCGCGATCTCGGCCCGCAAGACGTACGGCAAGGTCTCCGAGGGCATGATCTGCTCGGCCGCCGAGCTCGACATGGCCGACGACCACTCGGGCATCATCGTGCTGCCCCCCGAGTACGAGGTGGGCACCGACGCGATCGAGCTGCTGGAGCTCGTCGACGAGGTCCTGGACATCGCCGTCACCCCGGACCGCGGCTACTGCCTGTCGCTGCGCGGCGTGGCCCGCGAGGTCGCGACCGCCTACGGGCTGCCGCTGCGCGACCCGGCCCTGCTGGACGTGCCCACGCCCAACGCCCACGGCTACCCGGTCACGGTCTCCGACCGGATCGGCTGCGACCGCTTCACCGCGCGCACCGTCACCGGCCTCGACCCCGAGGCGCACTCCCCGATCTGGCTGCAGCGCAGGCTCCAGAAGGCCGGGATGCGGCCGGTCTCGCTCGCCGTCGACGTCACCAACTACGTGATGCTCGAGCTCGGGCAGCCGCTGCACGCCTACGACCGGTCCCGGCTCAGCGGGTCCATCGGGGTGCGCCGCGCCGAGCCGGGCGAGAAGCTCACCACCCTCGACGGCACCAAGCGGGTCCTGGACGCCGAGGACCTGGTGATCACCGACGACAACGGCCCGATCGGGCTCGCCGGGGTCATGGGCGGCGCCAACACCGAGATCGCCGACGCCCAGGCCGACCCGGAGACCGGCGCCGTCCGCGGCACCACCGACGTGGTCATCGAGGCCGCGCACTTCGACCCGGTCTCCATCGCCCGCACCGCGCGCCGCCACAAGCTGTCCTCGGAGGCGTCCCGGCGGTTCGAGCGCGGCGTCGACCCCGAGGCCGCCTCGGCGGCCGCCCAGCGCACCGTCGACCTGCTGGTGCTGCTGGCGGGCGGCACCGCGGAGGCGGGCGTCACCGAGATCGTGGCGCCCAGCGCGCCCCACACGATCACGCTCGCCGCCGACCACCCGGACCGGGTCGCGGGCCTCGCCTACGGCCGCGAGACGGTGGTGCGCCGGCTCCAGCAGGTCGGCTGCGACGTCTACGGCGCCGACACCCTCACCGTCACCGTCCCCAGCTGGCGGCCCGACCTCAGGGACCCCAACGACCTCGCCGAGGAGGTCATCCGGCTCGAGGGGTACGAGAACCTCCCCTCGACCCTGCCCCAGCCGCCCGCCGGCCGCGGGCTGACCGAGCGGCAGCGGCTGCACCGCCGGGTCGGCCGGGCGCTGGCCGGCGCCGGCTACACCGAGGTCCTGAACTACCCGTTCATCGGCGACGAGGTGCTCGACCAGCTGGGCCTGGCCGCGGACGACCCGCGGCGCGACGCGGTCCGCCTGGTCAACCCGCTCTCCGACGCCGAGCCGGCGCTGCGCACCACCCTGCTGCCGGGGCTGCTCGCCGCGCTGCGGCGCAACGACGGCCGCGGGGCGCACGACCTCGCGCTCTTCGAGACCGGTCTGGTCTTCCGCGCCACCGGCGACGAGCCGGCGGCGCTCAGCCTGCCCGTCGACCGCCGCCCCTCCGACGAGGAGATCGCCGCACTCGACGCCGCGCTGCCCAGCCAGCCGCGACGCGCCGCCGTCGTCCTGACGGGCGCCCGCGAGCAGGCCGGCTGGTGGGGCAAGGGCACCCCGGCGAGCTGGGCCGACGCCGTCGAGGCCGGCCGGACCGTGGCGCGGGCGGCCGGTGTGGAGCTGATCGTCCGCCAGGACCAGCAGGACCCCTGGCACCCGGGCCGCTGCGCCGCGCTGCTGGCCCTCGTCGACGGCCAGGAGATCCTCGTCGGCAACGCGGGCGAGCTGCACCCCCGGGTCACCAAGGCGCTCGGCCTGCCCGAGCGCACCTGCGCGATGGAGATCGAGCTGGACCGCCTGGAGCAGGCGGCCCCGGGCCCGGTCCAGGCCCCGCACGTGTCCGCCTTCCCGGTGGCCACCCAGGACGTCGCGCTCGTCGTCGACGCCTCGGTCGCGGCGGCCGACGTCGAGGCGGCACTGCGGTCCGGCGCGGGTGAACTCCTCGAGTCGCTGCGGCTGTTCGACGTCTTCACCGGCGAACAGCTCGGCGAGGGCAAGAAGTCCCTGGCCTACTCGCTCCGCTTCCGCGCCCCCGACCGCACGCTGACCGCCGAGGAGGCCTCGGCGGCCCGCGAGGCCGCGGTCGCGGCGGCGGTGACCCGCACCGGCGCCGTACTGCGCGGCGCCTGAGGACCGGTGGAGCCCTGAGGCGTGCTCTGAGAAAAGGTGGGGCGCATCCCGTCGCGCGGGATGCGCCCCACCGCGTTCGGGGGAACGCTTTCCGCCGCCTCGGCGCGTCGTTCGACAACGAGACCGAGCCACGCTCACCCGATCAGGTGAGAATCGGAGTCCGACTACTCATTTTGACAGGAGCTGTCGCCAGAATCGTCCCGGTCGCACGGCCCACGCAGCACCGACCGTCCAGGGGCCCGGCCGACCGCCTCATTGGCCGGCGTTGGGGGCGACACATGATCGGGACCTGGGTAGTCGGCGGCGCGTTCGTACAAGGAGCACGGGGCCTGAAGGCCGTCAACCGCGCGGTCCCCTGCCTGTGGGTGCTCGGCGTGATCTGCTGGGAGCTGCTGACCCCGCACGAGACCGAAGTGGTCCCGCTCCTCGCCGCCGCCCCCGCCATCGCCTGTGCCAGCAGCGGCCGCCGCAGATGCATCCTGCTGCTCGGCGGCGCGAGCCTGCTGTTCGCCCTCGCCCCGCCCACCGCCCTGGAACCCGACGGCGACGCGGAGGAACCGCACGCCGGCCTGGTCAGCTGCGGCGCCATCCTCGCGGTCGCCGTCGCCAGCTACCTCACAGGCGGCCGCAGGCTGCGCCTGGTGCGCGAACTGGAGCAGATGCGGGCGGTGGCGACCGCCGCGCAGGACGCGGTGCTGCGACCGCTGCCCGCCCGCCTGGAGGGCATCGAGGTGGCGGGCGGCTATCTGTCGGCCAGCCGCGGCGCCGTGGTCGGCGGCGACCTGTACGAGGCGCTGGCCACCCCCCACGGCGTGCGCGTGATCATCGGCGATGCGCGCGGCCACGGCCTCGCCGCCATCAGCACCGTCGCCGCCGTGCTCGGCAGCTTCCGCGAGGCCGCCCACGACGAACCCGAACTCGCCGGCGTACTGCGCCGCCTGGACCGCGCCCTCCAGCGGCATCTGCGCGAGCGTGCCCTGGGCGATCCCCCGGCCGGCGAGGAGGCCGGCACCCCGGTCGCGGAGGAGTTCGTGACCGTACTGCTCCTCGAGGTCGGGCCGGACGGCGAGACGACCGCGCTCAACTGCGGCCACCCCTGGCCGTATCTGCTGTCCGAGGAGGCCACCGGCGCGCCGCGGATCCGCCGACCCGCCGTCGGTGAGGTGCTGCCCCCGCTCGGCCCCTTCCCGCTCCCCGCCGACCTGCCCGCCGCCCGGTGCGCCCCGCTGCACCCCGGCGACACCCTGTTCCTCCACACCGACGGCGCCGAGGACGCACGCGACGCCCAGGGCAGGTTCTTCCCCCTCGGCACCGCCCTGGCCGAGGCCGCCGGCCCCGGCCCGATCGTCCCCGCGGCCCTCGTCACCCAGGTTCGCGAGGCGGTGCTGCGGCACACCGGCGGCAGGCTCGCCGACGACATCGCCCTGCTGGCGCTGAGCCAGGAATCCAAGCCCGGGCACCCGCCCGGTCACTTCACACCCCGTGCGAACTGACCTCCACTACGCTGGCCACACCGGGGGCACGCGGCTGGGGGCGCACCAGGAGGGGGCCATGGAGCCCAACACACTGCTCGACTCCGTACTCGACGAGGCCGGGATCTCCCACGCCGGGCTCGCCGCGCACATCAACGAGGCGGGCCGGGCCCGCGGCATGAAGCTGCGGTACGAACACACCGCCGTCGCCCGCTGGCTGAAGGGCCAGCGCCCCCGCGGCCAGGTGCCCGACCTCATCTGCGAGGTGCTCGGCGAGCGGCTGCACCGCGCGCTCACCCTCGACGACATCGGCCTCGGCACCCCCGGCAGCCCCCGCGCCCCCGCCACCCCGCTGTCCGGCTTCGTCGAGCGCGCCACCGCGCTGTGGCGCTCCGACGAACAGCAGCGGCCGCACGTCGTCGCCGCGCCCGCCGTCACCGGCACCCCCGCCGTCATCCCGGTGTGGGAGTGGGAGAACCCGCCCGAGGACTCCGATGTCTCCCGCCGCGGCCTCACCCGCGTCAGCATGGCCGACATCGACATGCTGCGCGCCGCCCGCGCCCACTACGAGCAGCTGTACCGCAAGGCCGGCGGCGTGGCCACCAGAGCCCGCGTCGTGGGCTTCCTGAACGCCGAGACCGCGCCGCTGCTGCGCGGCAGCTACCCCGACGCCACCGGCCGCCAGCTGCACCGGGCGACCGGCGGCCTGGTGGCCATCGCCGGCATCTGCGCGTACGACTCGGATGCCCACGGCCTGGCCCAGCGCTACTTCCACCAGGCGCTGCGGCTGGCCAAGGCGAGCGGGGACCGCGGACTGGGCGCGTACGTCATCGCGCTGCTGGTCAACCAGTCCCTCTTCATGAAGGAGTACCGGCAGGCGGTCGCGTTCGCCGAGTCGGCGCTGCGCGCGTCCGGCTCCCACATCACCCCCGCGCTCGCCGCCGACCTGTACGCCATGCAGGCCAAGGCGTACGCGCGGCTGGGCGACGGGGCCGGGGCGCTGTCCTGCATCCGGCGCGCCGAGACCGCGGCCGACCGCATCCGCCCCGGCCAGGAGCCCGACGAGACCGGCTACGTCCAGCCCGGGCTGGTCAACGTCCAGGTCGCGGAGGCGCTGCTGAGCCTCGGCGACCTCGGCGGCGCCCGGGAGCACGCCACCGCCGCGGTCGGCACCCCGGCGCACGACCGGGGCCGGGTGCACCGGCTGGCGATGCTCACCCACATCGCCCTGCGACAGGGCGACGCGGACCGGGCGGGGGCCACGGCGGTGGAAATGACCGAGCGGGCCCGCGGCATGGAGTCCCGGCGTTTACGCGACCGGCTCCGCGCCGTACGGGAACACCTCGCCGAGAGCGGGAGCGCGGCGACTGCCGAAGCCGCCGAACTCATCGACGGGGCGCTGCGCGTGCCCCTCTGAGTCCGGTCCGCGCCCTCGTCGACAGCCTTGCCAACTGTGCGGCGGAAGGTGGCTGACAGTGCGCTGGAAGAATCTCAAGGAGCGGACCGTGTACGAGAACCGGTGGTTCCGGGTGAACCTCGCCGACGTCAGACTCCCCGACGGCCGCCACCTCGACCACTATCTGATCCGGCTGCGCCCCGTGGCCGTGGCCACCGTGGTCAACGCGGCGAACGAGGTGCTGCTGCTGTGGCGGCACCGCTTCATCACCGACAACTGGGGCTGGGAGCTGGCGGCCGGCGTGGTGGAGGACGGCGAGGACATCGTGGCCGCGGCGGCCCGGGAGATGGAGGAGGAGACCGGCTGGCGCCCCGGCCCGCTGCGCCATCTGCTGTCCGTCGAGCCGTCCAACGGCCTCACCGACGCCCGGCACCACATCTACTGGGCCGAGGAGGCCGCGTACGTCGGACCCCCGGAGGACGAGTTCGAGTCCGACCGGCGCGCGTGGGTGCCGCTCAAGCTCGTCCCCGACATGGTGGCGCGGGGCGAGGTGCCCGCCGCGAACATGGCGGCCGCGCTGCTGCTGCTCCACCACATCCGCCTCGGCTGACCACCGGCACCGGCCCCTCCCCGGCGGTCGGCCGACCGTGCCCCGACCGTTTCCCCCCAGCCGTGCCCCCCGGCCGGGCAGGCCACACGGCCCTTCGACGGCGGGTCTCAGCGGCCCGCGGCCTGCCACAGCGCGAGCGCCAGCGCGCACACCCCGGTCAGCGCGGCGATGGACCTCAGCGGCCAGCGCCCGTGCTCCAGATGGCGTACGCGTGCCGTCAGCTGCGCCACGTCCTCCTCGGCCTGGTCCCCACGGTGGTCCAGCAGGGCGAGCTGGCCGTCGACGCGGGCGAGACCGACATCGACCCTGCGGCGGATTTCCGCGAGCTCCACGGCTAACGCGGCTTGCTCGGGCTCGGTGGTCACGGGCTGTTCCCCTTCCGGAATGTGCTTCCGTGCGCTTCTCACAACCCGAGTGAAGCGCGTGGCGAGGTGGGGCGGGAGAGTGTGCGCAGGACGGACGCGGGTCAGCACCGCACACCCCGTGTGAAAACGGGGTGAGTGAATTGTGTGGACGGGTACATCGAGAGCTGGAGAAGGCTCACGGTCCGTGAGCACCCACCGCCGCAAGCCCCACCGCCGCAAGGAGATGGTCACCTTGTCCCCCGCCGACACCCCCGGCCCCGGCCAGGACACCCCCGCCGACGAGAACAGCCCCTGGGAAGAGTTCAGCCGCTCCGCCCCGCACTTCGCGGACCGGATCACCGCCGACGGCCGGGACGGCTGGCCGGTGGAGGCCGGGCGCTACCGGCTCGTGGTCAGCCGGGCCTGCCCCTGGGCGAGCCGCTCGCTGATCTCCCGGCGGCTGCTCGGCCTGGAGCCCGCCCTCTCGCTGGCGGTCACCGACCCCATCCAGGACGAGCGCAGCTGGCGGTTCACCCTGGACCCGGGGGAGCGGGACCCGGTGCTGGGCATCGCCTTCCTCAGCGAGGCGTACGACGCCCGCGAGACCGGATACCCGGGCGGGGTGAGCGTGCCCGCGCTCGTGGACGTGCCCAGCGGCGCCCTGGTCACCAACGACTACCACCGGATCACCCTGGACCTGGCCACCGAGTGGACCGCCCTGCACCGCGAGGGCGCCCCGGACCTGTATCCCGAGGCGCACCGCGACGAGATCGACGAGGTGGCGGAGGCCGTCTACCGCGATGTGAACAACGGCGTGTACCGGGCGGGCTTCGCCGAACACCAGCGGACGTACGAGGACGCGTACCGCCGGCTCTTCGCCCGCCTGGACCAGCTCTCCGAGCGGCTGTCCACCCGGCGCTACCTGGTCGGCGACACCATCACCGAGGCCGACATCCGTCTGTTCACCACGCTGGTGCGGTTCGACGCCGTCTACCACGGCCACTTCAAGTGCAACCGCAACAAGCTCAGCGAGGACCCGGTGCTGTGGGCGTACGCCCGGGACCTCTTCCAGACCCCCGGCTTCGGCGACACGGTCGACTTCGACCACATCAAGCGCCACTACTACCAGGTCCACACCGACATCAACCCGCGGCGCATCGTCCCGCTCGGCCCCGACCTCTCCGGCTGGCTGACCCCGCACCACCGCGAGCAACTGGGCGGCCGCCCCTTCGGCGACGGCACCCCGCCGGGCCCGGTGCCCGACGCCGAGACGATCCCGGCGGCGGGCCGGGCCGGGTGAGCGCGTCCGGCCGTGAAGGACCATGCCATATGCCCGCGACTGACGCCGAGGCGGCGGTATTGATCGCCGGTGGTGGGCCGGGCGGCCTCACCGCCTGGGCGCTTCTGCCCCGCTCTACCCCGAAGGGGGTGGGTCTGGTTCGTTCCCACACTCGAGGAGCCGCGCGCGCCGACTGGCCCGAGCTCGTCTTGTGCCCCGGGCCCCGCGCCGACGCACGAGCCAGCTCATGCTTGACGTGCAGAACCGACGCCGCGACCAGCTCCGAACGGCCTCAACCCATGCGGGGTACTGCTCATCCGGTCGGATGGTCATATCGGCACCCGCTGGGACGATCGCCCACCCAGCGGCTCCACCTCCAACACGCCCTCAGCACCATCACCCGCTCGATTCAAGGGGAGACGGCGAGGCAGTGAACGAGGCTCGCTCCCGCCGTGATGACGGCCTGCGTGATCGTGGACAGCACCGACTCCGGCAAGGCTCCCTGACCGAGGCCGCCGTCGCGGACGATCGCTTCCAGCTCACGGCGTGACCGTTCACTAGCCGATAGGGCGGGGTGGCGCAGGATCTCGCGCGCAGCGTATGCGTCGTTTGCCTGTGTGGTGTCGCTGACGATCGCGTTGTGCAGGGGTTGTGTCTGGGCTTCGCAGTCTTCTGGTGCCAGGTCGGTCGCTGCCAGTACCAGCTTCACTCGGAACATTCGCAGGTGCGGCGGGGTGGGCTCCAGGGCATCCCGCACGGCGCGGGCCACAGTAGTGAACGCTTTTGCCGTGGCGTATCCCGCAAGGTGGTCGGCGTAGTGGCGCAGGATCTGTGCGACGGCTTTCTCCCACGGTTCGGTGATCGTAGCCTTGTCGATCAGGGAGTTAGCTGCCTCCAGGCCGGCCGTGTGCAGGCGTGCCACGACCTGCGCTTGCCTGCCGTCGTGCAGCCGCTCAGGGGCCTTGTCGTAGGCGGTCGCATGCTCTGCCGCTTGGGGCCATTGACCGGTGGCGACAAGGAGCCGGGTGCCATCTTCGAGCAGGAGGGTACGAAGCCAGGGCTGGATGTGGTCCCGGGTTGCGTCGGTGGTGAAGTCGGTGAGGTCGATGGGCTGGCCGTAGACGGTGACGGTGCCGCCATCGTGTACGGCGCGGTGCACGCTCATCAGCTGCTGGTAGGCGGAGCTCGGGTCTCCGGCTCGGGCGGCAAGTCGTACGAGGTTAACGATCGGCTGGAGGCTGTTGATGGCAGCGTCCCCGGTAATGGGCCATGCCGTCTGGAAGAGGCGGAGCTGGCGCAGGCACAGGTCAGTCGCCAGGTCGGTCAGGCCGCAGTCAGAGGCGATCAGCGCGGACAGGTTCCAGGTCGCGCACGCGAGGTCGATTCGATCGAGGAGGGGGCCATCCTGCGTCGACTTCTCCGCACAGGTGCGCACCTCTTCGATCCGGGTGGCGAAGTTGGGGTAGACGAGGTGGGACCGGCTGACCAGCGGGAACCGCTTGGCGAGCCGTCGGAACTTTGCCTGCGGGGGCGTCGCGGTCACGGCGTCGGCCTTTCCACGGAGTCAATGGGGTGCAGGATCGCGGTGCGGGCCGCGTGAGCGAGGATGCTCTGGGTGCGGGAAGGCAGGCCGATGCGGTTCCAGTGGAAGATCACGTGGTAGGAGATGACCTCACGCAGGCCGCGGTCGAGGGTTCCGGCCCGGGCGGCTGTGCCGAGAGCTGTTCCCGCGTGGCGGAATGCGTGGACCCAGTCGGCGGCGGGCCTGAGCGTGCGGTCGGACTGGAGCATGGGGCCGGTGGGGCTGGTGTCGGCGAGGAGCAGTTGCCGCACGCTTCCGGCCATGGCGTGGACTTTGGCCGCCGGTACGTCCGGGGGCAGGGGCCGTTCCCGGGTGACGCGGTGCCAGACGTCGCCTTGCTCGAACCACTCCAGTCCGGCGGCCCGCATCAAAGTGGCGCACAGTAGCAGCGACAACTCCCGGCGGCCCAGCTCGCCATGGGCTGGGGCGAGGATGGCGCGGCTGTCGGCGTGGAAGAGGGTGTGGGCGATGGTCATGCTGATATCACCGCCGAATGCCGCGGCTTCGGGCTCGTAGATGCCGGGCCACCAGCGGTGGACTCGCCCGTCGGCGGTGAGTTCGTCCAGCGTGTCGGCCAGGGTCGGGGGGAGCTGTGTTCCGGGGGCTGGGAGCAGGCGCATCCGCCAGCACGGGTGCTTCCGAATGAACCACCAGCCCGTGATCAGCTCGTCCTGTTGGGCCAGGTCCAGGACGGGGGCGATGTGGTCGGCGGCGGTCCGCTCGGCCTTGTCCCAGTCGGTGAACTGGACGTAGAGCTGACGCCACGCCGGGGGCCCTGCCTGCTGGGCGAGCGCGTGCTGCCCGGCCTGCTGGTAGACGGCGATGGCGGCGTCCAGGTCGGCGGGGTCGAGTCCGGCATGGGCTGCGGCGGTGTCGGTGCCGGCGCCGGCCAGGACCTCCAGCACGGCGTGCAGGGTCGCTTCCAGGTGGATGGGTTTGTTCAGTCGATCAGTAGACATGCGTCCCATCCCGAGGTCGGCGCTGTGTCGTGGGCTGCGGTGGTCAGGGCGAGGGCGGTGCCCGCGTCGCCTTGCAGGAAGCCGGGGTCGGGTCCGGGGCGGGCGTGCCGGACGAGGGCGGCTGTTAGGTGGGGCAGGGCGGCGCGCAGCGCCGGGGTGGCGGCGTCGTGGGCCGCGCGCCAGGCGGTCTGGTAGATGCCCGCCCAGCCGTGACACAGGCCCGCATCGGCGATCGTCAATAACTGGCCCGGGTCGGTCAGGCAGCGGGCCAAGGCGTCCTCATACATGTGCTGTCGGACGGTGTCGTGGCGGGCGATGGCAGCGAGTTGCCCCGCGCGGGCGATGCCGGGGGTTCCGTAACACCAGCTGGGCCGGGCCGGACCGGTCTGGCTGGGTGCTCCCGCGTGGAGGTCGCCGAGGTGGAGGTGTTCCGGCCACCAAGGTCCGCTGGGGCCGTCCTGCCGCCACTCGTCGAGCCAGCCGAGGACGGTGTCGATGGCGTCCTGGTGGCCGTCCACGGTCACGCCTTCACGCAGGGCGCGGGCGAGCAGCAGCAGCGGGCCCGTGATGCCGTGGGCCGCGCCCAGGTTGGCGTGCCCGCCGGTGAACTGCTCAGACTGGGTGAGGTGCGGGTCGTGGCCGACCCACCAGCCGGGCAACTCCACGTGATCGTTATCGCGCGTAGGCCGCGTCAGCGCCACGAGATAAGAGAGGACACGTTCCATCGCGTTTCCGGCCGGGGCGCGGCGCAAGAGATGGGCGCCGATGCCGGTCATCCCGTGGAAGACGTCGTACTCGTGGAAGGCAGGGCGGCGTCCGCTACGGACGCGGGTGCCGGCGGCATCGGCACGGCGGTGGACGAGATCGGTAACATGCCGGTCCATCGTGGCCAGGACGTCGTGGTAGCGGCCGGAGTCGGTGGTGGTGGCACAGCTGAGCATGAAGGCGACGGCGGGCACGCCCAGGTAGAGGCCGCTGGTGTCGGCGGCGCTGATGTCGTTGGCGACGGCGCTCTTGATCCAGGTGTGTGCCTGCTGCCAGGTGCCGTTGCCAGTGTGGGCTCGCTCGATGTGAAACAGGGCGGTGCCGGCTGCGCCGACGGCCAGGGACTGTGCTGTCCAGGGCTGGCCTTCGGCTGGGGATGTGGGGGTGGTCAGGTGCCGGGCGAAGGAGTCGGCGGCGGTGGCCGGGCTGGTTGTGGTGGTCACGGTCGGCTCTCCCGGTGGCGCAGGGCGCAGGCTCGGACGAGTCGGCCAGTGAGGCGTTCGCGGTCGGGGTCGACGGGCAACGCGCGGATGTAGTGCTGGTGGAGGAGGGACAACAGCACGGTGTGGGGGTCGCGCTGCGCGGCCAGTCGGTCGCGGTACATGTGCAGGGCGGCGGCGCGGTCCTGCCAGGCGGCGGCCACGTTGGGGCCGCCGGGGATGGACCGGAGTGCTGTCTCGTCGGGGTGGGTCAGGGCGAGGGCCTGACGCAGCAGCGCCCGGTCCAGCGGGCCTTGTTCGCGGGGCAGGTGGCGGGTCAGCCAGTCGGCTGCCTGGTCCGCGTCGCCGGTGAACTGTGTCGCCAGGTCGTACATGCTCGCGGCGGTGAGGGCGTGGCCGGTGTCGGTGTTGCCGGACGTGAGGTGTATTTGTGCCTGGCAGGCGGCCGAGTCTGCGGCAAATACGGCGTGGGCTGCATCAAGGGCGGGGCCACGACCGTAGCGGCCGGTCTGTGGCTGGTAGGTGGCCAGCTCCAGGCGGGAGGCCAAGCGCTGGTCGTGTAGGGCGTCGGCCCAGTTGTGAAGGATGGCGGAGACTGCGCCGTAGTCGTCCGGAGTCGGCAGGTGGAGGTATAGCGCCAGGTGCTGGTCGGAGTCGGGCCGTGTGGTGTCGCGGTGACGGCGGAACCACCACCGTGGCGGATCAGTGAACTGGGCGAGCAGGCCGGGCAGGTGTCCGGTCAGGATCTCGTCGGAGCGTTGTGGGTGGGCGTGGAGTTGGGCGTGCAGGATTGATGCACGTCCCGGCATCAGAGCCTTGGAGGTGACGGCTGGTGCCGTGAATACGGGTGCTGCAGGGCGGAGGCCGGCAGTGTTCGCCAGCTTCAGGGGGATCAGCAGTTCGTGCGGGCGGCCGATCCAGGCGCGGTCCCCCGGGCCGGGGGTTTCGCGCAGCTCGATCCGACGGGTGTTGTCCAGCCGGGCCCGCAGCACCGCCCGGTGCAACCGCTGAGACAGGTCGATGGGCAGCTGCTGGTCGTACTCGACCAGGGCCACACGGTCGGGCACGCGGAACTTGTCCCGCCATCGGTCCAGCGCGGTCTCCCAGTCGGGCATCGTGACCCTGCGGCCGGGAAGGTCCTCGGCGGCCAGCAGCCACCGTGCGGGCGCGAGGACGGTGCGCTTGTACCGCACGCGCGGCAAGTACGGCAGGCGCGCGGCGGCGCCGAAGTTGAACGCCTTGTACACCGCACATCTGCTGATGGTGATCTCCGCCAGGAACCGGGCGAGGGGCGGAGTGTGGACCGAGGCTTCCAGAGCATGCGGGACGCGGGGCTCGATGCGGCGGCCGGTGGACATCTCCACGAGGTAGAACTGCCGGGCGTCTGCGGTGACTGCCAGGTCGGTCAGCGGGATGACGCCGGGTCCCGGCGAAAGGTGCTCACCCAGCGGAATGACGTGCGGCAGCACCTGCATAGTGCGGGTGACGTTCTCATTGCGGCGGCGGCGCGGAGGAAATGACAGCTGTGCGGGGATCGCTCCGGGGCTGGCAGTCGCGTAGCTGGACGCCAGAGCGGACTGCGCCTCAGGTGGAAGCAGATGGGCGAAGCGCCCGAGCATGCTGCTGCCCGGACGCGGCGCCCCGGTGATCAGCAGCCGGTAGTCGGAACGCCGGATGGCGTCCAGCGACGCGGCGTGGATCTCCACCGCGACCTCCGCCCGCGGAACAGGGAGGAAGAGTTCGGTGTCGCCAGCCGCAAGTTCGGACACCGCCGCCTTGGTGAGGACGATCTCGGGGCTGTCGTCGAGCATGGCCTGCTGAAGTAGCGTGAGGATGGTCTCGTCCCGCTCGACCAGGTGGCGCGGGGCGCGGGTGCGATCCGCGCCGAGATAGTCGGCCGGGAGGCCGAGACCACTGTCAGCCACCAGGTCCAGGACAGGCACCATCGCTCCGGCCCCGTATCGGGCGCGGAACCGTTGGTGGTAGTCCCGCCACTGCGGATAGCCGTACGGGTGCGGCGTCAGCCGGTACATAACGGTGGCGGCTTCGGCAGCTTCACGCACCAGGTGCTCGGGGACCTGGACGTCGCAGTCCAGGACGGTGTCCACCAGCAGCGGCACGCGGGTGGCGCCACTCACCTGCTGCATGCTCTGCGTCAGCCGGGTGCCGGGAGTCCACGGGGCGGCGGTATCCGGGTGGTTCACGCCGTCCCGGATCGACGCGAGCTGCGATGCCAGGTCTGCGATGTCGGGAATGCTGGTGGCGTCCGCCTTCTCCAACTGCTCGCACACGTGGGTGAGTGTGTCTGTGCACGTCATCGGCGGCCACAGGCTGCTGATCAGGATGTGCTTGGACAGGAGGTCGGCGAGGAGGCTGGAGAGCTGGTCCGGGCGGGCGGCCGGAAACCGCTCGGCCAGGCTGCGCAGCAGGGAGCTGTACGGGACGGGCGTTACGGCTGCGGTGAGGGCGGCGGTCACGGGACGGGTACGGCGGATGGATAGCTCGACCGGGGCCAGGAGCTTGGCATGCGCATCGGACGCCAGACCGGGCACGACGTGCCGGTTACCGCGTTGTTGACCCGCGTTGTTGGCGACGACATCCAGTCGGGCAAGCAGCCCAGGAGACTGTTCGAGGCGGGTGATGACGTCGGTGAGCCAGTCGGCGTCTGCGCGTAGCACGGTCCGCTGCTTGCCACTCCATGCCATACGTGGGGCTTGGCCGACACGTGTGGAGACGACCCCGGCGAACACGCCGAACGGTGTGGGCCGGTGATTCCAGCGCAACAGGTATGAGGCCAGCGACAGGACGGCTCGGCGCACGTGCCGGGCGTCGGTGTGTTTGCCGTCCAGAATCGCAGCGACCTGCTGAAACAGGATGGGGCTGGCGGCAGCCAGCGCGTGGGGCACCTGGTCGCGCCACACCGTGGCCAGCCATGCCCGGCCCTGTGCGGCCGCGTCGTCGCCGTACAGGGACAGGTCGGGCAGGGGTATCGGTTCGGCAGCGGTGGAGGCGCGTAGCAGTGCGCCGTGCTGCCACTCGTAGCCGATGGGTGATGCGTGTGGCACAGGTTTCTCCTCCTCGTATGGGACGCGCATACGGGTGCCGCCGTGGTGACAGCCGAGTTCGGCTGTCACCACGGCGATGGAATGACCCGTCAGGAAGGATCTTCGATGAAGGAGTTGCAGGAGCTGGCGCCATTGGCGCAGGTGTTGCCGCAGCCGTCGCTGGTGGAGCACATGAGCTTGCGGCCCGGGTGCTCGGCGATGACGACGCGCACGTCCAGCTGGAAATCATCGTCGAGTAGATCCGCAACTGGCGGCTCGGCCAGCACGGTCGCTCCGTCGGCCAGCATGACAGTGGTCATGCGATCACTCTCCCTTTCTCGATGGGTTGGTGCATGACGTCCTGGCCCGGCACCGCGTGCTACGTGGCCGACCAGGAGACCGAGATCCGGCTGTGCTTCTTGTCGATGACCCGATCGCCGGGAATCTGGTCATCCGGGGTGCCGGCCGGGTAGATGGCCACGCGCGGGCCCGGACCCCCACGGTGCTTCTTGCCCCAGGCGCGGATGCAATCGGCGATCTCCTCGGCGAACGACGCGCCGTCGGGGCCGAAGGCGTGGACGCCGTACTCGACGTTCTTGTCGTCCGGGGTTCGGCGCACCAGTACGTAGGCGAAGTTCGGACCGCGGACCGCGGCCATGGAAAAGCCCTTGTTGCTGGGCTCGACCACGGCGGTCTTCGAGTCGAGGTCGACGGACATGATGCAGAACCCAGGCGCCATGGTCGCCAGGTACATCTGGAGCGTGCCGATGTTCTCAGTGCGGCCGACGGTCACGCCGGTCCACGTCTCAGCGCGTGGGGTGCTCAGCACGCCGTCCAGCAGGGAGGGGTCCACGGTAGGCCCGTCGTCGAATCGAAGACTGACCCCGTCACCCAACAGAAGCAATTGCTCGTCATGGGCGTCCTCGCCCTGCATCGGGACGAAGCCGCATACATGGGCGCTTGAGCTGACCAGGTGATCGCCCTGGCGGACGAAGCCGTACGTGCGCGTCAGAGTCCGGATGCGCAGTGGAACGACGAGCCGGCCGCCCTCGCTCAGCTGCTCGCGCCAAGCGGGCGGGATGTCCCAGGCACCGACGGTCACCACAATGGCGTCGTAGGGGGCGTGCTCGGGAACGCCGCCTGATGCGTCAGCCGTCAGTACGCGGACGCGGGAGTAGCCGGTCTCGGCGAGGAAGTGTGCGGCGCGGGCGGCAGCGCCGGCGTCGATATCGACCGTGGTGACCTGACCGGTGTCACCCACCAACTCGGCAATGTACGCGGCGTTGGGCCCATTCGTGCCGTACTCCACGACGTTGTCGCCGGGGCGGATGTCGGCTTGTTCCAGCTGCATCGCCTGGACCTGCGGAGCGGACACCGAGCTGGTGTGATTGCCGTGCTCGTCCTTCTGGGTGATCACGGCGTTGTAGGTGCTGTAGGCGTCTTCGAGAGACGCCTCCGGTACGGCCAGGTGGCGGGGCACCTTGCGCATGGCGGCCTCGATGGTGGGCGAGGTGATCCAGCCGCCTTCCTTCAGCTGGTCTACGACCGTGTTGCGTAGCTCGGTGGCGCGGTTCTCGTCGGGCAGTTCGGCCATGGGCCTGGTCTCCTCGTGGTGCGTGTACGTGAATCCGTGATGATGTCGATGTCCCGTTGGCCGCGCCATGTGGCCCTCCGGCCAAGGCCGAGATTCAGACTTCTCCTATCGGTCGGTTCGTCGTACGGTCGGGGATGTGTCCGTGGGGGAACGAAGGGGCGATCGCCCCGGTAGGGGTGGCGTCTATGAGGTGGCTGTGCCGCGTTGTCGCTGGGCGTGAAGCTGTGCGATTGCCCGAAGTTGCCGCCGCTCGTACTGCGTAGCGGGGCGCACTGAGGCACAGTGCGACCGCCATTCGAGGCCGGTAGGACGGGTGAGGCACACCATCGGTCCGTCGAAGTCGGCGATCATTGCGGGCATGTCGTAGTGCCGGTCGTAGACCACCATGCCAACCGCGAGACGGGGCAGGACATCGGTCCACTTCGCGCCGTTCACTGCTTCCCCCTGGCACGGCATCGGGTGCACGGGAACGGGCACAGCGGCGGGTCGGCCCCCGGCGGGACGAACGCGACGCCGGAGCGCACATCCAGCTGCTGCCTGCCCTGTCCGTGCTGTCCATCGTTCTGTCCCTGCCGCGGCGGCGTTGGGTTGCTCATCTGTGCCCCCACCCAACGACGTACGGCTGGCCCATGGCGGCCCCGCGGGTGTCCGGCGGACCGGAGGCCGGGCGGAACGAGGCGGTGGATCTGTTCGCGCACTCCGCCGCCATGGGTCGTGCGAGCATGTCGGGCAGGCGCGCCGGGCGCATCGTCGGCACGTCCTGGTGCTCCATGGCGGGGCGGCCGTCGGTCGAGTCGGCCGCACGGTGACGACCGTGGCCGGGAAGTAACAACCGCAACAGTGTTTCGAGGATCGTCGCGCTATGTTTGCGCACGTCGTCAACCTCCATGGGGTTGAGGGCCACGGCCCCCGGACGTTCGCCGCTCCAGCAACGTCGCGGGGGTTCTTCCGTGGCGGGTGGTCTGTGTGGCCGGACAGTGCGATCACGCACAGCGCGTGATCGCGCGTCATCGCGGTCTAGTGACCAGCTACGAGACGACGAGCACGATGTTCTCGGTCAGCGGTCCGGCGCTTGTGACGGTGGACCTGTCTGTTGAGGAGTTCATGTGGAGTGCCCCCGCTCGTCGAGTGGCTGGTCTACAAGAGGAAAACGCCTAACCGCGGTTACCGGAATGGGGTCAACGGCTCGGGGGTGGTCAAGGTGATCAAAGATCATCTGCAGTGAAGGGGGCACTCCGGAGTTGTCGACCGGCTCGTCGCTGTCTGGGACGGCAAGCCGGCACGGGGCTCTGGCGCGACTGCAATGTTGTTGTCTACGCGGAGTGCCGGGACTTCCGTCACGGTGCCGTGGCCTGGAGGAGGCTTTGCCGTGAGAGCAATGCCCGCATCCTATGGGTGACTTTCCAGCGCCTGTAGGACACGGGCAAGTAGTGGAGTACTACGTTGAATCTGCGGCCGGTCTGGCTCCTACCGAGCGCAGATTGGTCAACGTGGTCAAAGATCGGCTTCAGTGGTGGGGGCGCAACGATGGCACGCGAGCGGAACGAGAAGTTAGCCGCACTGTTGGAAGAAGCGCGCTGGTCACGGGCCCAGGTCGCCGCTGCGTACAACCGAGTCGCCGAGGAGACGCTGAACGGCGAGGTGCGGGAGAACTCCAAGATCGGGCGCTCCCACGTGAGCATGTGGGTCTCCGGAGTTCAGCCGCAGGGCGTTGCGCCCGCTATCTTGTGCCAAGCACTGTCCCGTCGTTTGAAGCGTGAAGTCACGCCAGAACAGGTCGGGTTCACAGTTTCCAACTCATCAGCGCAGGGGGCGCTGGACTGGCGCGTCGATCCGTTGATCGCGCTCAACGACTTGGGGAGTGGCGTGGACGCGGACCGGCGTCATCTGCTTACCGGCGGGGTTTATTCTGCGGCGGCCCTGTTACTGCCGGACGAGACATGGTGGACCGCTATGGCGCAGCCCCCGGCCGAGCAACCTGTAGCCGGGAAGCGCGTCGGTCGTGGAGATGTGGCGACCGTACGGGAACTCACCCAGGCGTTTTCTCGCATGGACCAACGGCGCGGGGGTGGTCATGGCCGACGCGCCGTGGACGAGTACCTGAAGTCCGAAGTGCTCGACTTCCTTCGGGGCCGATTCGCCAACGACGAGACCCGACGTGCGATGTTCGCTGCCTCAGCGGAACTCGCCTACCTGTCGGGGTGGATGGCGTTCGACAATAGCGAGCACGCGGTGGCGCTCAGGCGCTTCAACACAGGCGTGAAGCTAGCGGCTCGGTCCGGTGACGCGCCACTGAGCGGTCACATCCTCCGTGCGATGGCGCACCAGGCTCTCGATCTGGGCTTTCGCAGCGAAGCCCTCAAGATTGCTCAGGCGTCGGTGCACGGCGATCGGTACGTCGCCGCTACGCCCCGTGAGCGTGCGCTCCTCGGCGTTGTTCACGCTCGTACCCTTGCCGCGGACGGCCAGAAGCAGGCGGCGGCGCGAGCGCTGCTGCGCGCCGAGGACGACCTGTCGAACGCGCGGGACGGAATCAGGGAACCGGACCGAACCTTTTTCTTCGGTGAGGCGTCCTTGGCGCACGAGACCGCATGCACTCTGCGGGTTCTTGGTGACCATCAGCGCGCAGTAAAGGAGTTCCAGCGCTCCGTCCGTACGCGTGGGGCGGCGTTCCGACGTACCCACGCGGTGACCCTCGGGTACATGGGTGCGACGCAGATCGCACAGGGCGGAGTTGAAGAAGCCTGCGTGACCTGGACCAGCGTTCTGGACGCGATGGAGGATGGTATCTATTCGGGACGGGCGCGGCAAACAGTTGTTGACATGCGGAAACTGCTGTCGCCATTCCGGAAGCGTGGCATCCCAGCGGTGGGCGCGCTTGACGCCCGTGCGACCGTGTACCTTGCCCAAGTAGATTGATCACACAAGTCGTCGGATCGGAGAAGGGCTGGCCATGGCTTTGAAGATCGAACCGATCGGGGAAGTCGTCGAAGGTCGCGCCGAGGTCGCCGATGACTACTGGGGCGGCGTCGAGTCGGTGATCCAGCTCGACGATTCAGAGTTCCCCCTGGACTCCGTGCTGGGCCTGGAGGAATTCTCCCACCTGGTGGTCGTGTGGCACTTCGACCAGGCGTCCCCGAGCGACGTCGAGTACCACGCTCGCAGCCCGCGCGGGAACGCCCAGTGGCCGGCAACAGGAACGTTCGCCCATCGCAACCACCGACGTCCCAACCAGCTCGCACAGAGCTTCCCACGACTGATCAAGGTCGACGGGCTCAGGTTGCACGTGACCGATCTGGACGCCGTGGTCGGCACGAAGATCTACGACCTGTCGCCCTACTTCGAGGAGATGGGCCCGCGAGGAACGATCCGCGAGCCCGCATGGCCTGGCGAAATGCTGACAGACTACTGGGCTGAGAAGTCCTGACCTCGTCGGCTACGACGCCCCGGAGGCCGGGGGGACGCCCAGACCCTGGTAGATGATGCCGACCGGGCGCATCCCGAGCACTTCGTAGAAGGCCCAGCCGCCCTCGTTGCCAGGTGAGCAGTGGACGATGGGCGGGCTGAGGCTCTGAGCGCGCCCATCGCCGCTGCCGCATTGCTCGGGTCCGCCCGAGCAGCCAGACGGACCTCCCGACATGCATGTGGACTGGTCAGCCGTACTCGTAGAAGCCCGACCCCGTCTTGCGGCCCATCCGGCCCGCGTCGACCATGCGCAGGAGCAGCGGCGGCGGGGCGTACAGGGGCTCCTTGTACTCGGCGTACATGGAGTCGGCGATGGCCGCGATGGTGTCCAGGCCGATCAGGTCGGAGAGCTTGAGCGGGCCCATCGGGTGGGCGCAGCCCAGCTCCATGCCGTTGTCGATGTCCTCGCGGCTCGCGATGCCCGATTCGAACATGCGGATCGCGGAGAGCAGGTACGGGATCAGCAGGGCGTTGACGACGAAGCCGGAGCGGTCCTGGGCGCGGATCGCGTGCTTGCCGAGGATGTCGTGGACCAGGGCCTCGGCGCGCTTGATGGTCTGGTCGCCGGTGGTCAGCGCGGGGATCAGCTCGACCAGCTTCTGGACCGGGGCGGGGTTGAAGAAGTGGATGCCGATGACCTGGTCGGGGCGGGAGGTGGCGACGGCCAGTTTGACCAGCGGGATGGAGGAGGTGTTCGAGGCGAGGATCGCGTCGGGGCGGGTCACGACCTGGTCGAGGACCTGGAAGATCTCGGTCTTGACCTGCTCGTTCTCCACGACCGCCTCGATGACGAGATCGCGGTCGGCGAACTCGCCGAGGTCGGTGGTGAAGCTCAGCCGCTCCAGCGTCGCGTCGCGCTCCTCCTCGGTGATCTTGCCGCGCTCGGCGGCCTTGCCGAGGGAATTGGTCAGCCGGGTACGGCCCAGCTCCAGGGCCTCCCCGGTGGTCTCCGCGACCTTGACGTCCAGGCCGGAACGGGCGCACACCTCCGCGATGCCCGCGCCCATCTGGCCGCAGCCCACCACTCCGACGCGTTCGATGTCGGTCACCTCGTGCCTTTCGCTGATCTGCTGGTCGTCCCCGACGTTACCTCCCGGTCCGGCCGGCGGGGTGGGCCGGGGGCCGGAACCATACGGTCCGGACCCCGGCCCGGGCGGGCAATGGGGCTGAGGGCCTGTCGGGTTGGGACGAACCGGTCCTGCGGTCAGGCCGAGTCGCCGCGCAGGATGCCGCGCCCGTTCGTGCCCACGTACACCCGCCCGTAGACCCTCGGGTCCCCGGTGATCGCGCCGCCGGTCCAGCCCCACTGGTGGGTGTTGTCGTTGATCCGCACCCAGCTCGCCCCGGCGTCCGTGGAGCGGAAGATCCCGCGCACTCCGCCGATCCTGGCGCTGGTGTAGAGGGTCTGGTACGAGGCGCCGGGGGCGGCCTTGCCGAAGCCGATGGTGTCGGCCTGCTGGACACCGGCCAGCTTGGTGAAGGTCGCGCCCGAGTCGGTGGAGTGCCACAGCCCGTACGCCCCGCTCGCCGAGCCGCCCGCGAGCCAGATGTCGCCCTCCGTACCCGGCAGGGCCTTGAAGCGCACCGGCCCGTCGGTGGGCAGTCCGGTCGCGGCCTTGGCGGTGAAGGTGGCGCCGCCGTCGGTGCTGACGTAGAACCGGCCGGCCTTGAATCCGTAGAACTTCTTGGGGTTCTTGCGGTCCGACTCGACGACCGCCCCGGCCGGGATGCCGCTGGAGGCGGTCCAGGAGTTGCCGAAGCCGGCGGTGTAATAGACGGAGGAGGTGCCGTCGGGGCTCCATACGAAGCCGCTGCCGTCGGCCGCCGCGGCCACCGTGCCGCCGCCCGTGACCCCGGGCGGCTCGCTGCCCTGCCACCAGTTGGCGCCGTTGTCGGTGGAGAAGGCGATCCGGGGCGCGGCGTCGTTGTTGCCGACCCGCACGACCGTGTTCGGGTTGGTCTCGGCGTAGTCCAGGCTGGTGCTGGTGGTGAAGGTGGGCGAGGTGAAGATCTTCCCCGGCACCGCGTCCAGATCGGTGTGGCGGAAGCCGCCGAGGTCACCGAGGGCGCTGAGCAGCGGAGCGCCGGAGGGCGGGCTGGCCAGGTCGTTGACCGCGGTCTCCTCCAGGCCCCTGACCATCGGCGTGATCTTGATCTGGCCGCCGGAGTCCCAGGCCGAGAGGTTCTCGGTGCCGTAGACGGTGGCGCCGGTGCCGTACATCATCCGGTTGGAGTCGAAGGGGTCGATCTCCAGCGCCTCGGTCATCCAGCCGAGCTTGGGGGTGACCTCGGGCGGGGAGGGGTTGGTGCCGAAGGTCAGCCAGGGGACGGACGAGACGTCCTGGGTGTAGCGGAAGGAACGGCTGGGGTAGTTGGTGAAGTCCCAGGCGCGGGTCCAGGTGGCTCCGGAGTCGGTGGAGCGGAAGATCTGGGTGTCCGGCCACCAGGAGCTGTAGCCGGTCACCATCAGCGTGCCCGGCTTCTGGCGGTCGACGGTCAGCCCGGCGTAGCCGAAGTAGGTGTCGGCGTCCGCCATCGGGCTGATGTTCTTCCACTCCCCGGTGGCCGTGGCATACCGCCACACCTGGCCCTTCGCCCCGTCGTACGGGCCGCCCTTGTCGCTCGTGGCGATGTAGAGGTAGCCGTTCCTGGAGTCCAGGACGCCCTTGTGGGCCAGGTAGCCGGTCGGCTGTCCGGCCACGCGCGACCAGGTGGCCCCCGCGTCGGTCGAGCGGTAGACCGTGTTCTCCTTGTCGGCCACGCCCACGTAGATGGTCTTGGTCGCGGTGCCCGACGAGCCCGTGCGCTCGTCGAAGGTCACCCAGACCACGCCCTGGTTGTCGCTCAGATAGCCGCTGGTGTCGCCGGCGTCCTGGACGTAGTTGCCCGGGTTGGGGAAGGCCGTCACCTTCGACCAGGTGACCCCGGAGTCGGTGGAGCGCCACAGGCCGTTGCCGCTCGGTGCGCCGAAGTACAGCACGCTGTTCTTGTTCGGGTCGATCGCCAGGCGCTCGCCCATGCCCCGGCCGGGCATGTTGCCGCCGACCTTGAAGGGGAGGGTGGTGGCCTGCCAGGTGGCGCCGCGGTCGGAGGAGCGCAGGATCGCGCCGTTGGTCGGGTCCCAGCTGTTGGTGTACGTGCCGACGGCCGCGTACACCTTGTTCGGCTCGACCGGGTCGCTGGCCAGGCTCGCCACGCCGGTCCAGCCCCAGCGGTCCCAGTCCACCCAGTCCAGCAGCGGCACCCACTGTTTGGCCGACTGGTCCCAGCGGTAGGCCCCGCCGATGTCGGTGCGGGCGTAGGCGAGGTTCTTCTCCTTGCGGTTGAAGACGATGCCGGGGACGAAGCCGCCGCCGTCCACCCGGACGTTCTTCCAGGTGGTGGCGGCCAGGCCGACGGCGGGCCCGGCGGGGCTGTTCGCGGTGTCGTCGGGACGGGCGGCGGCGGGGGCGGCCGCGGTCAGTAATCCGCCGACGAGTGCCAGCGCGGCCATGAGAGCGCTGAGGGGTCCTCTCCTGCCTGTGAAGCGCACGGGAACTTCCTCTCCGGGCCTCCGCCGCGGGGCGCGGCGGTACGGGGACGGGTCTGTGCGGGTCTGTCCGGGTCCGGGATCGGATCGGGGTCGGGACCGGCTTGGGAGCGCTCCCATATGTGCGTAAGCCGATGCTAGCGGCCGGATGGCCGGGCGAGAAGGGTGAAGTCAAGGAGGCGTGGGGGCAGTTGCGGAGGCCCGTGGGAACGGTCGGAGGGATTGCCGCGTGCCCGTGGGACCGCAATCATCGGCGGGAGCCGGCCACGATCAAGGCCCGGATCAAGACCCCGATCAAGGCCACGATCACGGGCCGGGAGCGAGGGCCGGGTGCAGGGGCCGGGTTCAGGAGCCGAGCCAGGAGCAGTGAGGAGCGAGGATGGGGCAGATCACGCGAAGGGGCCTGACGGCCGCGGCCGCCGGGGCGCTGGCCTCGGCCGTCACGGTAGGGCGGGCGGCGGCGTACGGGCGCGAGGAGCGGGGGAGCGGGGGACCGCGCGAGCCGCAGTTCCGCGGGATGTGGCTGGCCACCGTCGCCAACCGGGACTGGCCGTCCAAGCCCGGCCTCACCGCCGCCGAGCAGCGCGCCGAGCTGCTCGCCTTCCTCGACACCGCGGTCGCCCGGCGGCTGAACGCGGTGGTCTTCCAGGTCCGGCCGACCGCGGACGCGCTGTGGCCCTCGCGGTACGAGCCGTGGGCCGAGTACCTCACCGGTGTACAGGGCCGCGATCCGGGCTGGGACCCGCTGGGCACCGCCGTGCGCGAGGCGCACCGGCGCGGCCTCGAACTCCACGCCTGGTTCAACCCGTACCGCGTGGCCAACCACACCGACCCCACCCGGCTGACCCCCACTCATCCCGCGCGGCTGCACCCGGAGTGGGTGGTGCCCTACGGCGGCAAGCTCTATTACAACCCCGGCCTGCCCGAGGTCCGCCGCTTCGTCCAGGACGCGATGCTGGACGCGGTGGCGCGCTACGACATCGACGCCGTCCACTGGGACGACTACTTCTACCCCTATCCGGTCGCGGGCCAGGTCTTCGACGACGACGCCGCCTACGAGCGCCACGGCGCGGGCTTCCCGGACCGGGCCGCCTGGCGGCGGGACAACATCGACCGCCTGGTGCTCGAGACGGCCGCGCGGATCGAGCGGCTGAACCGGCGGCAGGGCCGGCGGGTGCGCTTCGGCATCAGCCCCTTCGCCGTCTGGCGCAACCAGGCCACCGACCCGCTCGGCTCCGAGACCCGGGCCGGGGTGCAGACGTACGACGACCTGTACGCGGACACGCGCAAATGGGTCCGCGAGGGGTGGATCGACTACATCGTCCCGCAGGTGTACTGGAACATCGGCTTCGCCGCCGCCGACTACGCCAAGCTGGTGCCCTGGTGGGCGGACGTGGTGCGCGGCACCGGCGTCAACCTCTACATCGGCGAGGCGCTGTACAAGGCGGGGGACCCGGCGCAGCCCGCGCCCTGGCAGGACCCGGCGGAGCTGTCGCGCCACCTCACCTTCGACCGGGACTACCCGCAGGTGCGGGGCAACGTCTACTTCTCGGCGAAGGAGGTGGCCGCCGACCGCAACGGCGCCATGGCGCGCGTGGTCGCCGACCACTACCCGTCTCGCGTGCGTCCACCCCGCTGAGCGGCACGGGCCCGGCTTATCGCCGGCCGGGCCCCGGGGGCAGATGACGCACGACCGAATCCGGGCCGGGGGAGACCAGGCACTCGTGTCCGTCGTCCTCGTAGCGGACGCGGTAGGGCGGGGAGCCGTGGTCCCCGAGTACTTCGATGATCTCCGCGGTCCGGTCGTGCATTCCGACAACCCTGCCGTGTACCAGCAGCTTGTCGCCTACGGTCGCCTCCATACGCGTGACCTCCTGTCCGGTGCCCCGGAGGGTGTTGCGGTCCCTGTGGCCAGTTTATGGCCGCTCCTCCGGGTTTGCGCCCGCCGGATCGGCGGCCGCCGGGGCCCGCTTGGCGGCCGCCGAGGCCCGCTGGGTCACGCCGATGCAGACCAGCACGGCCGCGGCGGCCGCGGGCGCGGCCCAGGTGAGGTGTTCGCCCAACAGGAGCACCGACCACACCAGGGTGAGCAGCGGCTGGGCCAGTTGGAGCTGGCTGGCCCTGGCCACGCCGATGGCGGCCATCCCCCGGTACCAGACCACCAGCCCCAGGAACTGCGAGCCCAGGGCCAGCCACAGCAGTCCGGCGACGGCGTGCGCCCCGAGGTGTACGGGCTCGGCGGTCAGCGCGAGCGCGGCGCCCGGCACCGACAGCGGCAGACAGGCCACCAGCGCCCAGCCGATCACCTGCCAGCCCGGCATGTGCCCCGCCAGCTTGCCGCCCTCGGCGTATCCGGCGGCGCAGATCAGCAGCGCGCCGAACAGATACAGATCGCCCCCGGTCAGCGCGCCCCCGCTCTGCTGCACGGCGAAGGCGACGATCACCGCGGCCCCGGCGAGCGCCGCGACCCAGAACCTTCGGGTGTGCCGGGCCCCGGTCCTCATGGCCGCGTACGCCGCCGTGGTCAGCGGAAGCAGGCCGACCACCACGGCGGCGTGCGAGGTCGTGGACGTCTGGAGCGCGAGCGTGGTCAGCAGCGGGAAGCCCACCACGACCCCGGCGGCGACCACCAGCAGGCCGGGCCAGTGGCGGCGGGCGGGCGGCCGGACCCGGAGGACGGCCAGCGTGCCGCCGGCGACCGCCCCGGCCAGCACGAGCCGGCCGGTGACCACCGACCAGGGGCCCAGGCCCTCCAGGCCCCAGGCGGTGGCGGGGAAGGTCAGGGAGAACGCGGCCACGCCCAGCGCGGCCAGAACGGTGCCGACGAGGCCGCCGCGGTGGCCTGCGGGTGGCAGCGGGCCGGACCGCGCGGGGCCGGAGGCCCTGGGGGCGGGGCGTGCGGCGGTGCGTGGCTCCGTGCCACCGCTCACCGCTATCGTCTCGCTCGCGATAGCGCTATCTTGTGGACTCATGCAAGAGCGTAGCAGCGTCGCGGAACTGGCCAAAAGCCTCCGCCTGGAACTGAACCGCTACTCTCCCGGAGAGAAGCTGCCGTCCAGCCGGGCCCTGGTGGACCGCTACCGGGTGAGCCCGGTGACCGTCTCCCGCGCGCTCGCCCAGCTCCGCGCCGAGGGTCTCGTGGTCACCCGGCCCGGCGCCGGAGCCTTCCGGGCCGCGCGGCCGCGGGCGGCCGAGGAGGCGCCGCGCCCCGGCGACACCTCCTGGCAGGAGGTGGCCCTCAGCGTCGAGACGTCCGGGGAGTCGGTCCCGCGCTCCGTCGATGCCTCGGGGGTGCTGGCCACCCTGGCCGGCCCGCCGCCCGGCGCCCTCGAACTGCACGGCGGCTATCTCCATCCCTCGCTCCAGCCGGAGCGGGCGATGGCCGCCGCCCTCGCCCGAGCCGGGCGGCGGCCCGGTGCGTGGGACCGTCCGCCGATCGAGGGGCTGACCGAGCTGCGCGCGTGGTTCGCTGCCGAGATCGGCGGCCGTACCGGATCCCTCGCCCCCTCCGAGGTGCTGATCACCGCGGGCGGCCAGAGCGCGCTGACCACCGCGCTGCGCGCCCTCGCGCCGCCCGGCTCGCCCGTGCTCGTCGAGTCGCCCACCTACCCGGGGGCGCTCGCCGCCGCCCGCGCCTTCGGGCTGCGCCCGGTCCCGGTCCCCGTGGACGGCGACGGGGTCCGCACCGAACTGCTCGAGCAGGCGCTCCGCGCGACCGGGGCGCGCGTGTTCCTCTGCCAGCCCCTGTTCCAGAACCCGACCGGTGCGGTGCTCTCGGCCGAGCGGCGCCGCGAGGTGCTGCGGGTGGCCCGGGCCGCGGGCGCGTTCGTGATCGAGGACGACTTCGCCCGCCGCCTCGCCCACGAGGACGCGGGGCCGCTGCCCGCGCCCCTCGCCGCCGACGACCCCGACGGTGTGGTCGTCCACGTCTGCTCGCTCACCAAGATCACCTCAGCCAGCCTGCGGGTGGGCGCGCTCGCCGCCCGCGGCCCCGCGCTGGAGCGGCTGCGCGCCGTCCAGGTCGTCGACAGCTTCTTCGTGCCGCGCCCGCTGCAGGAGGCCGCGCTCGAACTGGTCGGCTCGCCCGCCTGGACCCGGCATCTGCGCACCGTCGCCGCCGAGCTGCGTGTCCGCCGCGAGGCCCTGGCCACGGGCGTGCGGCGGGACCTCCCCGAACTCGCCCTGCGCCAGGTCCCGGCCGGCGGCTACCACCTGTGGCCGCGGCTGCCCGACGGCACCGACGAGGCCGCGCTGACCTCCGCCGCCCTGCGCGCCGGGGTCGCGGTCACGCCGGGCCGCCCGTACTTCTGCGCCGAACCACCCGCCCCGCACCTGCGGCTCTCCTTCGCCTCGGCGGCGGGCCCCGCCGAGCTGGCGGAGGGGCTGCGCCGGCTGCGCACCGCCTGCGACGAGGTGCTCGGCTGAGGGCGGGCCGGATTCCCGCGCGCCGGATTCCCGCGCGCCGGATTCCCCGGGCGCCGGATTCCCCGGGCGGCGAAATTCCCTCGACGCCGCCCCCTTGACCTGCGAGTCTCCCGCCATGAGTGACACGAACGGCCGACCGGCCGCCGACGGTTACGAGATATCCACCGACCCCTCCCGCATCGACGCGGCCCGGGTCCACCACTGGCTGTCCACCGACGCCTACTGGGCGCTGGGCCGCAGCCGGGAGACGCAGGACCGGGCCATCGCCGGCTCGCTCAACTTCGGCGCGTACGAGACCGCCTCGGGCGCCCAGGTCGCGTACGCCCGGGTGATCACCGACCACGCCACCTTCGCCTGGCTGTGCGATGTCTACGTCGACCGGTCCGCGCGCGGGAAGGGGCTCGGCACCGCGCTCGTCACGGCCGTCCGCGACCACCTGGCGCCCCTGGGGGTGCGGCGCATCCTGCTGGCGACGCACGACGCCCACGGCGTGTACGAGAAGATCGGCTTCACGTCCCTGGACAAGCCGGAGCAGTGGATGGCCCTGCACTTTCCCGGCGAGGACACGCGCGGAGGTTGAGGCGACCGGGACGGACCGGGCCGCGGGCCGGTCAGCGGCGGTGCTGATCCACCGCTTCCCGCGCGGCCTCGGCGGTCCGCGCGGCCACAGCGGCATCGGCCGCGTCGGCCGCCTCGGCGCGGGCCGCCGCGGCGGGCCTGCGGCGCGCGGTCAGCCGCATGGCGAGCGGCTGGGTGTAGCGGGCGGTGAGCGGGCCGAGGATCACCAGGATCAGCACATACGCCGTGGCCAGCGGCCCCAGGGACGGTTCGATCCCGGCCGTGACGGCGAGCCCGGCGATGACGATGGAGAACTCGCCCCGGGCGACCAGGGTGCCGCCGGCCCGCCAGCGGCCCTTGACGGAGATGCCCGCCCGCTTCGCCGCCCAGTAGCCGGTGGCGATCTTCGTGCAGGCGGTGACGACCGCCAGCGCCAGGGCGGGCAGCAGGACCGGCGGAATGCTCGCCGGGTCGGTGTGCAGGCCGAAGAAGACGAAGAACACGGCCGCGAACAGGTCCCGCAGCGGGCTGAGCAGGTTGTGCGCGCCCTCCGCAACCTCCCCGGACAGCGCGATGCCCACCAGGAACGCCCCCACCGCCGCCGACACCTGAAGCTGCTGGGCGAGCCCGGCCACCAGCAGGGTCAGGCCCAGCACTACAAGCAGCAGCTTCTCCGGGTCGTCGCTGGAGACGAAGCGCGAGATGACCCGGCCGTAGCGCACGGCGAGGAAGAGCACCAGACCGGCCACGCCCAGCGCGATGGCCAGGGTGACGCTGCCCGCCGCCACGCTCACCCCCGCCAGCAGGGCGGTGATGATGGGCAGATAGACCGCCATCGCCAGGTCCTCGAGGACCAGGATGCTGAGGATCACCGGGGTCTCGCGGTTGCCGAGGCGGCCCAGGTCGCCCAGGACCTTGGCGATGACCCCGGAGGAGGAGATCCAGGTGACCCCGGCCAGCACCACGGCCGCCACCGGGCCCCAGCCCAGCAGCAGCGCCATGACCGCGCCGGGCAGGGCGTTGAGCGCGGCGTCGACGAGACCGGCCGGGTACTGGGTCCTCAGATTGCTGACCAGGTCGCTCGCGGTGTACTCGAGGCCGAGCATGAGCAGCAGCAGGATCACGCCGATCTCGGCGCCGATCGCCACGAACTCCTCGCTCGCCCCCAGCGGCAGCAGCCCGCCCTCGCCGAAGGCGAGGCCGGCCAGCAGATACAGCGGGATGGGGGAGAACTGGAGGCGTCCGGCCAGCCGGCCCAGCAGCCCCAGGCCGAGGAGCACCGCACCGAACTCGATCAGGAAAAGAGCGGAGGAGTGCATGGTTCACTCCCGCCCGAGTATCGCCGCGGCCGCCTCCACACCCTCGCGGGTGCCGATCACGATCAGGGTGTCCCCGCCGGCCAGCCGGAAGTCCGGCGCGGGGGAGGGGATGGCGTCCGCGCGGCGCAGCACCGCGACGATCGAGGCGCCGGTCTCGGTCCGCATCCGCGTCTCGCCCAGCACCCGCCCGTTCCAGTAGGAGACCGAGGACAGCTCGACCCGCTCGGCCACCAGGCCCAGCTCGGTCGTGGACAGCAGGGCCGGGCTGTGGTGCGAGGGCATCAGGGCGCCGATGAGCGCCTCCGCCTCCTTCGCGGTGAGCCGCACCGACAGTGCGCACTCGTCCGGGTCGTCCTGGCGATATGTGCTCAGTGTCCGTCCGCCCTCGCGATGCGCGACCACCGACAGATGCCTGTTCTCGCGCGTGGTCAGGTCGTAACGGACACCGATTCCGGGCAACGGCGTACTGCTGATCCGCGGAGTTCCCACGGCCGTCCTTCCGTCGTGCGTGCCACTTACCGGTGGACGTACGGCGGCGGTGTTCGGCCGACCGCGTCCCCGTACCACCCTAACGAACGGCAAAGAATTGGTAATGAGGGGGGCGGGATGGGGTCGGTGGTGCTGGGGGGGTGGTGCTCGGACGGGGCCGGCCGGGGACCGGCGGTCGCCGGGTGAGAAGACGATCACCCCTCGGAAGGACGCGCCCGGAGCGCTCCGGACGCGGATCGCGAAGGCTGACGGGCCGGCCCCGCACGCCCTTCATGTTCCTGCATCAGGGTAGTTGTTGCAAGTCATTCGCAATAAGAGGGGAGGGAACTCCGGCCGGTTCCGCCGCGACTACTGGGACGCCACCCGTCCCCCTCCCGAAGGAACCGCATGCCCCGGACACGACCCGCCACCACCCGGCCCGCGGCCCTCGCCCTCGCCGGAGTCATCGGCCTGACCACCGTGGCCTGCGGCGCCCCGGCCGAGGGCGCACACGCCCCGGCGGCGGGCGGCGCCCGGGCCGGCTACCCGGTGACCCTGGAGAACTGCGGCCGGACCACCACCTACCGCGAGGCGCCCCGCCGGGTGGTCGTCATGAACGGAGCCTCGGTGGCCGAGGTGTCCTCCCTGCTCGCCCTCGGCCTCGGCGACCGCGTGGTGGCCAACGCCCAGTCGTACGGCAGATCCGAGGTCAAGGGCCGGGCGAAGGCCGTCGCGGCCCTGCCGGCCCGGGGCATCCAGCAGGGCGGCGCCGCCGACATCCCCCGCGAGACCATGCTGGGCCTGCGCCCCGACACCGTCCTGTCCACCACCAGTTACGGCTTCGCGGCGGACAACGGCTTCGCCACCCGCGACGACCTGGCCTCGATCGGCGCCAACACCTACATCTCGCCCGCGGGCTGCGACGACAACCCCTCCCGGATGCGGATCGAGGACAGCTACCGGCTGCTGACCGACCTGGGCCGGATCTTCCACGTGGGCGACCGGGCGCAGCGGCTGATCGCCGCCTCCCGGAAGAAGATCGACGCGGTCGCGGCCCGGGTGAAGGGCCGCGACCGGCCCCGGGTCATGGTGGTGTTCTCCAACATGTCGATGGGCAGCAACGACTTCAGCGCGATCGCGGCCAACGGCATCTGGAACGACATCCTGCGACGGGCCGGCGGCAGCAACGCCTTCTCCTCCGCCACCCGCAACACCTTCGCGGACCTCAGCAAGGAGAAGGTCGCGGCCGAATCCGTCGACGCCCTGGTGGTCATCAGTTACCAGGACCGCGACCCGGACGGGTACGCGCGCAAGCTGCTCAAGGAGTTCCCGCAGTGGCCGGCCGCCAGGAAACACCGGTACCTCGTCCTGTCCGACTCCATGTACCTGGGGCCCAGCAACGACATCGCCGTCGAGCGGATCGCCCGGATGCTCCACCCCGACGCCTTCCCGGCCCGATGACCCGCCACCCCCGCAAGGCCCCCGCCACCCTGGCCCTGCTCGCCCTGACGGCCCTGCTCGCCCTGGCCATGGTGGCCGCGATCAGCATCGGCGCGGTCAACGTACCCCTGGGCGACGTCTGGCGGATCGTCCTGCACCGGATGAGCGGCCGGGCGGCGGCCGGCGACCTCGCCCTCGACCAGATCGTCTGGAACTTCCGCACCCCCCGCGTCGTCCTGGCCGCCCTGGCGGGCACCGGCCTGGCCGTCTCCGGAGTGGTCCTCCAGGCCGTGGTCGCCAACCCGCTCGCCGACCCCTACGTCCTGGGCGTGTCCTCCGGCGCCTCGCTCGGCGCCGTCCTCGCCTTCACCCTCGCCGGGGGCGCCCTCGGCGGGCTCGGCGTGTCCTCGGCGGCCTTCCTCGGCGCCACCGCGGCGATGGGCCTGGTCTTCCTGCTCGGTCGGCGCGGCGGGCGGCTCGCCCCCACCCGGCTGGTGCTGGCCGGCGTCGCCGTCGGCTACCTCCTGCTCGCGGCCACCAGCTATCTGCAACTGCGGGCCACCCCCAGCGAACTGCGCGCCGTGATGTTCTGGACCCTGGGCAGCGTGGCCGGCGCCCGCTGGGACCAACTGCCCGTCGTCGCCACCGTCGTCCTCGCCACCACCGCCGCCCTGGCCCTGTTCGCCAGACGGCTCAACGCCCTGCTCGCCGGGGACGAGTCCGCCACCGCGCTCGGCGTCGACGTGCACCGGCTGCGGGCCGTCCTGCTGGTCCTCGCCTCCCTGCTGACCGGCACGGTCATCGCCGTCGCCGGAGGCATCGGCTTCGTCGGCCTGATGATCCCCCACCTCGTACGGCTCGCCTTCGGCGCCGACCACCGCAGACTGCTGCCGCTGGCCGCGGTGACCGGCGCCCTGTACCTGGTCCTGGTCGACCTCCTCTCCCGCACCCTCGCCCGCCCCAACGAGCTGCCGCTCGGCATCCTCACCGCGCTCTTCGGCGCGCCCTTCTTCCTGTGGCTGCTGCGCCGCAACACGAGCCTGGACTGATACATGAGACTCACCGTGGACCGGGTGCACCTCACCCTGGACCGGCACCCGATCCTGCGCGATGTGACCCTCGAGGCCCGCCCGGGCGACATCGTCGGCCTCGTGGGCCCCAACGGCAGCGGCAAGTCCACCCTGCTGCGCGCGGTCTACCGCTCGCTGCGCCCCGACCAGGGCGCGGTGTACGTCGGCGGGGACGACGTGTGGACCCTGCCCTCCCGCACCGCCGCCCGCCGCACCGGCGCCGTGCTCCAGGACACCGCCGGCGGCCCGGCCGGGCTGTCCGTCCGGGAGGTCGTGGCGCTGGGCCGCACCCCCCACCACGGCCTGCTCGGCCGCGACGGCCCCGAGGACCACCGGGCCGTGGACGAGGCACTCGACCGGTGCGGGGCACGGCCGCTGGCCGACCGCGACATCACCTCCCTGTCCGGCGGCGAACGCCAGCGCGTGCTGCTCGCCCGCGCCCTCGCCCAGCGCCCGGGGCTGCTGGTCCTCGACGAACTCACCAACCACCTGGACATCCGGGCCCGCTTCGAGCTCCTGGAGCTGATCCGCGCCACCGGCACGACCACGCTCGCCGTCCTCCACGACCTGGACCTCGCCGTACGCCTCTGCGACCACCTGGTGGTGCTCCACCGGGGCACGGTGGTCGCCACGGGCCCCGTACCGGACCCGCTCACCCCCGACCTCCTCCGCGAGGTCTTCGGCGTGGCCGCCACCGCCGACCGCCACGCCGACGGCGTCGTACGCATCACCTACGCCGCCCGGCCGCTCGCCACCCCCTGACTCCCCGCCGGCCCACGGCCGGCTCGCCCGCCGTCCGTCCCGGACGGCGGCAACGACACACACCCCACACATCGCGCCACAGTTCCCACACCGCCGAGCGGGCGCCCACGGCCGCCGGCCTCCGCCCGGGCGCCCTACCATGCCCGGATGAACTTCCGGCTCACGCTGATCGCCTCCGCCCGCAGTTCCTCCCGGCTCGCCGAACGCTTCGACGACGACCGGCCGCTCGACCCGGCGGGCTGGCGCGAGGTCGAGCGCGTGGCGCCCACCCTGCTTCCGCTGGCCGCCGCCGGGCTGCGCTACTGCTCGCCATCGGCCCGCAGCCGGGAGACCGGCGACATCCTCGGCTTCATGCCGCTCGCCCAAACCGCCCTGCGCGACTGCGACATGGGCCGCTGGCGCGGCCGTACCCGGGAAGAAGTCGAGACCCGCGAACCCGGAGCGGTCGACAGCTGGCTCGCCGACCCGGGCAGCGCGCCCCACGGCGGCGAGTCCCTGTCCGCGTTCATCAACCGCGTGGGCGACTGGCTGGACACCCGGCCCGCGGCGTCCGACACCCGGATGCTCGCCGTGGCCGACCCGGGCGTGATACGCGCGGCCGTCACCCACGCGATGAAGGCGCCCCCGCACTGCTACTGGAACGTCGACGTACTCCCGCTGTCCACCGTCACCCTGACCGGCGGGGCAGGGAAGTGGCGGCTGTGCGTGGACCGCGAGACGCAACTCTGACACCGCCGCGCCGCGGTCCGCCCCCGAGACCTCCCCGGCCCGGGCCACACACTGGAAACGTCGCGGTTACGGCATGTCGGCATTGGCCGCGTACGTTCGAGGTACACGTCCTCGACGAAGAGGGAACCCACCTGCCCGACCCGCCCGGAGGACCCCCTTGCGCGCACCGCACACCCGGCCCGCCCCACCCCGCTGGCTCACCCACCCGCTGCACGGAGCGCGCGGGCTGCGCGGGCCCGTGCCCTGGGCGGCGGTGGCCCGCGGGGCGCTCGGCGTCGGGCCGGTGCTGGCCGCCGGAGTGGCCGCGGGCCACACCTCCGCCGGGGTCACCGCGGGTCTCGGCGCGATGTTCGCGCACATCAACGACCGGCCCGCCACCCGCGCCACCCGCCTCGTACGCATCGGCCTCCCGGCCCTGGCCGGGGCCACGGGCCTGCTCACCGGCGCCTGGCTGGGCACCCTCGGACTCGGCACCTGGATCGCGCTCGCGCTCGCGGCGGTCGGCCTGGTGTCCGGCGCGATCAGCGCGATCGGGCCGGTGTGCTCCTCCGCCGGCGTCCAGCTGATGGTGGCGTGCGTGGTCGGCGCGGGCATGCCCGCCCCCGAACCCCCACCGGCCCGGGCCGGTCTGCTGCTCGCCGGCGCCACCTGGGTACTGGCCATGGCCTGGCTGCCGCCGCTTTTCAAGGGCTCGGTTCGCCTCCGGGGCGCCTCAGCACCTGCCGACGGTCGACCACGCGGCGGTAGCCGCATATCGATCACAGCCTCGGCCCTTCGTTCCTCAGGGCCTCCGCGCGCTCTCCCTTTCGACAGGCGCGCGCCCCTTCGGCTCACTCGCCGGGGCAGCCGGGAAGGCGCTCAGGCGGGCCCGCCCGACGAGCGGGAGGCCGTGGCCGCCGTCTATGACGCGCTCGCCGAGCTGATGGCGGCGGTCGGCACCGAGCGCGGCCAGGCGGCCCGGCGCCGGCTCACCGCCGCGTACGACGCCGCCTACGAAGCGCTCTACGCCCACCGGATCCCGCTGTACCGCCCCGACGCCGGGCAGCGCCGGCTGCGCGACCTGCTGGCGGTGGCCGGGGCGCTGAGCGAGACGGCGGTGACCCTGCTGTGGGAGGGCGAGCCCCTGCCCACCCGGGTCACCCGGACCCCCGCCCTGCTGGCCCGCGCGGTGCGCACCGGCCGCCCGCCCGGCCCCCTCCCCGCGCCCGCGCCGCACACCGCCGGCGGCCTCGCCGCACACCGCGCCGTGCTGCTCGCCGCCCGCGTCTTCGACGGCGAACCCGCCCCGGCGGTCGGCGCGGTGGGACCCGGACCCCGGCAGCGCCTGCGCCGGGTGCTCGGCCCGGCGGGCCGGGAGTACGCGGCGCGGGTCGCGCTGTGCGTGGGCGTCGCCACCGTGCTGGCCCGGTCGCTGCCGGGCGACCACTGGTACTGGCTGCCCGCCACCGCCGCCTTCCTGGTCAAGCCCGACATGGGCCCCCTGGTGTCGCGGGCCGTCTCCCGGGCCTTCGGCACCGCCGTGGGCGTGGCCGTCTTCGGCGCGTCGGCCGCGCTGCTCGGCGCGCTCCCGGGCGCGGACGAGGTGTGGCCGGTGGCCGTGGCCGCCGTGTGCTCCGCGCTGATCCCGGTGTCCGTACGCCACTTCGCGCTCCAGACGGCGGTCCTCACACCCCTGCTGCTGTCCCTGGTGTACCTCGGCGGCGACCGCGGCGCGGAGTTGGCGCGGCTGGTGGACACCCTGCTGGCCTGCGTGGTGGTGCTGGCGGCCGGCGCGCTGCCGGGCCTCGGCGGCCCGCGCGCCCAGGTGTCCGTCCGGCTGTCGCTCGCGGTCCGCGCCACCCGCGACCACCTGGGCCGGGTGCTGGCCGCCGACGCGCCCTACGCGGTACGGCTGCGGCTGCGCCGCGAGGCGTACCGCGCGCTGGCCGACGCCCGCCGCGCCGTGGAGGTGGCGAGCGCCGAACACCCGCCGTTCGGCCGCGACCTGGCGGCATGGGCCCCGGTGGTCGCGGCGCTCGAGGAGATCGTGGACGCCGCCACGGCGTGCGGCGTCCGGCTGGACCACGGCGCCCCGCCCCCCGACGCGGCCCTCGCGGACCGCCTCCGGGCCGGCCTGTCGGACCTGGCCGACGCCGTCGCCACCCGCCGCCCGCCCGCCGACCTGCCGCTCCCCACCGTGGCGCCGGCCGCCCTCGCCAAGCCACACCTGGGCGGGGCCCCCTGCGCGACCCTCGCCGACGTCACCGCCGGACTGCACCGCGCCCGGCACCTCGCCGGGTCGCGCTAGCACGGCGCACGGCGGCCCGCCCACCGCCTCCCTCTGCCTTACGACCCGCTCTACGCCCCGCTCCACGACCCGCCCGTGGCCGGCCCGGAACCGGCCGCCGGCCATTCCCCCGTGTCGGCGAACCGCTCGACGGCGCCCGCGTACGGCGCGGGGCCCAGCCCCCGCGCGCGGACCCACTCCGGGTCGAGATGGGTGTTCCGGTGGGGCTCGGCGTGATCGCCGACGAGGGTGACCACGCTGCCCCGCGCCCCCGCTTCGCGCATCCGGGCCACGAGGTGGCACACGCCCCGCAGGCCGGTGCCGGCCGCCGGGCCGGCGGGGACGCGGGCGGTGTCGTGGAGCCGGCGCAGGGCCGCGATGGACGCGGCGTCCGGCACCGGGGTGACCAGGTCGATCACGGTCGGCAGGAAGCCGGGCTCGGTGCGGGGGCGGCCGATGCCGGGGATCCTGGAGGGCATGCCGGTGGCGTAGTCGGGGCAGCCGCTCGCCCAGGCGGGGAAGTAGGCGGAGTTCTCCGGGTCCACCACGGCAAGCCGGGTCGGATGGCCGTGGTGGCGCAGATGGCGCCCGATCGAGGCGGAGGTGGCGCCGGTCCCGGCGCCGGTGACGATCCACGCCGGCACCGGGTGCGGCTCCTCGCGCAACTGCTCGAAGATCTCGTCGGCGACCGTCGGCTCGCCGCATCCGGCCAGGGCCCGCTCGGCGTCGGTGAAGTGGTCCAGGAAGTGTCCGCCGAGCCGCTCGGCCAGGGCCCGGGCCTCCTGCTGCACCCCGGCCGGCGGCCCTTCGGCCGGCTGCCACCGACCGCCCTCCCGCTCGACGCGCGCCAGAGTGTCGGCGGGGGTCCTGGCCGGTACGACGGCGATGAACGACAGGCCCAGCAGGCGCGCGAATCGAGCCCCCGCGACGGCGACCACCGTGGTGTCGGCCGTGATCCGGCCGGTCGCGACCGCCTGGCAGAACATGGCCCGCACCAGGCGGTGTTTCAGGCTGCCGGTGGGGGCGCGGACTCGTCCTTCAGATAGACCTCGATGCCCTCGAGCGCGGGCAGGGGAAGCGGACGAAGGGGCGTCGGCCCGACGGCCAGCCGTTCCGGATCGACGTCGGGGGCGCCCGCGTCGGCCCATGCCTCACGGGCGGTGACGAGCGCGATCTGCTGGCAGCGGTCCATGCGCCGGGCCCGCACCCGGTCCAGGACCTCGGTCGGCTCGACGGCCAGCGTGCCCGCGATCCGCACCGGCGACCCGGCCGCCCACTCCTCCTCGATCCTGCCGATCCCGGACCGCCCGGCCAGCAGCCCGGCCCAGGTCGAGGCCATGTCCCCGCCGAGTGGCGTGGTGGCCCCGAGACCGGTCACCACCACCTGATCGGTGTCAGCGCTCATCGACAACAACCCCCGTGTAGTTGACACACAGCTCCCGCGTGGTACGCCGCGGGAGGAGATCGACTTGTCGGCCACTCTGTCAGGGGGATTCGGCCCGAACGGATGTTGTGATCCCAGCAGCCCCGCGCCGTGGTTCTGTGGGGACCGGCTATTGGCGCGGTGGCGCGCCGATCGGGGGATTCGTCAGGAGTGCGAAAAGAAACCGCCCCGGCCGGACGGGTGTCCAGCCGGGGCGGAAGGAGCCGCGGGGCTGCGTGGGGGCGGCGCGGGCGGGCGCCGCCCGGGTCAGCCGAGGGTGGCGAGGGCCTCGTTGAAGGTCGCCGAGGGACGCATCACGGCGGCGGCCTTGGCCGGGTCGGGCTGGTAGTAGCCGCCGATGTCGGCCGGCTCGCCCTGGACCGCGATCAGCTCGTCGACGATCGTCTGCTCCTGCGCGGTGAGCTTCTCCGCGAGCGGGCCGAAGGCCTTGGCCAGGTCCGCGTCGTCGGTCTGCTTGGCCAGCTCCTGCGCCCAGTACAGCGCCAGGTAGAAGTGGCTGCCGCGGTTGTCGATGCCACCGAGCCGGCGGCTGGGCGACTTGTCCTCGTTGAGGAAGGTGGCGGTGGCCCGGTCGAGGGTGTCGGCGAGCACCTGGGCCCGCGCGTTGCCGGTGGTCGCGGCGTACTGCTCGAAGGCCGGCACCAGCGCGAAGAACTCGCCGAGCGAGTCCCAGCGCAGGTAGTTCTCCTTGACCAGCTGCTGGACGTGCTTCGGCGCGGAGCCGCCGGCGCCGGTCTCGAAGAGGCCGCCGCCCGCCATCAGCGGGACGACCGAGAGCATCTTGGCGCTGGTGCCCAGCTCCAGGATCGGGAACAGGTCGGTCAGGTAGTCGCGCAGCACGTTGCCGGTGACCGAGATGGTGTTCTCGCCGCGGCGGATCCGCTCCAGGGAGAACTTGATCGCGTCGACCGGGGCCATGATCTCGATCCGCAGGCCCTCGGTGTCGTGCTCGGGCAGGTACGCCTTGACCTTCTCGATCAGCTGGGCGTCGTGGGCGCGGTTCTCGTCGAGCCAGAAGACGGCCGGGTCGCCGGTGGCGCGGGCGCGGGTGACGGCGAGCTTGACCCAGTCGCGGATCGGCAGGTCCTTGGTCTGGCACATGCGGAAGATGTCACCGGCGCCGACGACCTGCTCCAGGACCACGTTGCCGGCCTCGTCGAGGACGCGGACGGTGCCCGTGGTGGGGATCTCGAAGGTCTTGTCGTGGCTGCCGTACTCCTCGGCCTTCTGCGCCATCAGGCCGACGTTCGGGACCGAGCCCATGGTGGCGGGGTCGAAGGCGCCGTTGGCCCGGCAGTCGTCGATGACGGCCTGGTAGATGCCGGCGTAGCTGCTGTCGGGCAGGACGGCGAGGGTGTCGTGCTCCTGGCCGTCGGGGCCCCACATGTGGCCGGAGGTGCGGATCATGGCCGGCATGGAGGCGTCGACGATGACGTCGGAGGGGACGTGCAGGTTGGTGATGCCGCGGTCGGAGTCGACCATGGCCAGGCGGGGGCCCTCGGCCAGCTCGGCCTCGAAGGACTCCTTGATCTTCGCGCCCTCCGGCAGCGACTCGACACCCTTGAGGATGCCGCCGAGCCCGTCGTTGGGGGTCAGGCCGGCCGCGGCGAACACCTCGCCGTACTCGGCGAAGGTCTTCGGGAAGAAGGCCCGCACAGCGTGGCCGAAGACGATCGGGTCGGAGACCTTCATCATCGTGGCCTTCAGGTGCAGCGAGAACAGCACGTCCTCGGCCTTGGCGCGGGCCACCTGAGCGGTGAGGAACTCGCGCAGCGCGGCCACCCGCATCACCGACGCGTCCACGACCTCGCCGGCCTGCACGGGCACGGACTCACGCAGCACGGTGGTGGAGCCGTCGTCGCCCGCCAGCTCGATGCGCAGCGAGCCGGCCTCGGCGATGACCGCGGACTTCTCGGTGGAGCGGAAGTCGTCGACGCCCATGGTGGCGACGTTCGTCTTGGACTCGGGGGTCCAGGCGCCCATGCGGTGCGGGTGGGTCTTGGCGTAGTTCTTGACCGAGGCGGGGGCGCGGCGGTCGGAGTTGCCCTCGCGCAGCACCGGGTTGACCGCGGAGCCCTTGATCTTGTCGTAGCGGGCGCGGATCTCGCGCTCCTCGTCGGTCTTGGGGTCGTCCGGGTAGTCCGGCAGCGTGTAGCCCTGCTCCTTCAGCTCGGCGATCGCGGCCTTGAGCTGCGGGATCGAGGCCGAGATGTTCGGCAGCTTGATGATGTTGGCCTCGGGGGTCTTGGCCAGCTCACCGAGCTCGGCGAGGGCGTCGGGGATCCGCAGGCCCTCCTCCAGGTACTCGGGGAAGACGGCGATGATGCGCCCGGCCAGCGAGATGTCACGGGTCTCCACGCTGACACCGGCCGTCGACGCGTACGCCTGGACCACCGGCAAGAACGAATACGTCGCCAGGGCCGGGGCCTCGTCGGTGTGCGTGTAGATGATGGTCGAGTCAGTCACCGGGTGCTCCGCTCCACGTCTGCAACATTGCTCGACATCAAGATATCTCGTCCTCGACCCCCTCACGAAAGGGCCTGCCGCCCTCTGTGGGCGTAAGACGCGTCACTGCGCGATGGCTCCCGCGTATGTCCCCTGATGTGGCTTCGGTGTGACTTTGGCGGTGTTGCTTTCGGCGGTGTTGCTTTCAAGTCCACCCCCCGTCCCGGCATTGCATAAAGCTTCCAGCGACCGTATAGTCATGCCATCGAGAGGGAGGCAGTCGATGGCGGTACGTGTGGCGGTGGCCGGAGCGAGCGGATACGCGGGCGGCGAGGTGCTGCGCCTGCTGCTCGCCCACCCGCGGGCGGAGATCGGCGCCCTGACCGGCAACTCCAACGCGGGCGGGCGCCTCGGCGCCCTGCAGCCCCACCTCCTGCCGCTGGCCGACCGGGTGCTCGAGCCCACCGGCCCCGAGGCTCTGGCCGGGCACGACGTGGTGTTCCTCGCGCTGCCCCACGGCCAGTCCGCCGCCGTCGCCGAGCAGCTCGGGGACGAGGTCCTGATCATCGACTGCGGCGCCGACTTCCGGCTCGAGGACGCGGGCGAGTGGGAGCGGTTCTACGGCTCCCCGCACGCCGGCACCTGGCCCTACGGCCTCCCCGAGCTGCCCGGGGCCCGCGCCGCGCTGGAGGGGTCCAAGCGCGTCGCGGTCCCCGGCTGCTACCCGACCGCCGTCTCGCTCGCGCTGTTCCCGGCGTACGCGGCGGGGCTCGTCGAACCCGAGGCCGTGATCGTCGCCGCCTCCGGCACCTCCGGCGCGGGCAAGGCGCCCAAGCCGCATCTGCTGGGCAGCGAGGTGATGGGCGCCATGAGCCCGTACGGCGTCGGCGGCGGCCACCGGCACACCCCCGAGATGATCCAGAACCTGTCTGCGGTGGCGGGGGAGCCGGTCTCGGTCTCCTTCACCCCCACCCTCGCCCCCATGCCCCGCGGCATCCTCGCCACCTGCAGCGCCAAGGCCCGTCCCGGAGTGACCGCCGAGGCCGTCCGCGCCGCGTACGAGAAGGCACTCCAGGACGAGCCGTTCGTCCACCTGCTCCCCGAGGGGCAGTGGCCGTCCACCGCCGCCGTGTACGGATCGAACGCGGCGCTGATCCAGGTCGCCCACGACCCGGCGGCGGGCCGCGTCATCGCCATCAGCGCCATCGACAACCTCACCAAGGGCACCGCCGGCGGCGCGGTCCAGAGCATGAACGTCGCGCTCGGCCTCCCGGAGGGGCTGGGGCTGCCCACCACCGGGATCGCGCCGTGAGCGCCGTACGCGCGGCACACCAGATGAAGTTTCCCCATGGCGGGGCTACCAAGGAGACACAGTGAGCGTTACGGCAGCCAAGGGCTTCACCGCCTCCGGCGTCGCGGCGGGCATCAAGGAGAACGGCAACCCCGACCTCGCCCTCGTCGTCAACAACGGACCGCGGCTGGCCGCGGCCGGGGTCTTCACCTCCAACCGCGTCAAGGCCGCCCCCGTCCTGTGGTCCGAGCAGGTCCTCAAGGGCGGCACGGTGAGCGCGGTCGTCCTCAACTCCGGCGGCGCCAACGCCTGCACCGGCCCGCTCGGCTTCCAGGACACCCACGCCACGGCCGAGAAGGTCGCGGAGGTCCTCGGGCACAGCGCCGGCGAGGTCGCCGTCGCCTCCACCGGGCTCATCGGCGTCCGGCTGCCGATGGACAAGCTGCTCCCGGGGGTGGAGAAGGCGGCGGCCGAGCTGACCCCGCACGGCGGCGACAAGGCCGCCATCGCCATCAAGACCACCGACACCGTGCACAAGACCGCCGTGGCCCAGGGCGCGGGCGGCTGGGTGGTCGGCGGCATGGCCAAGGGCGCGGGCATGCTGGCCCCCGGCCTCGCCACCATGCTCGTCGTGCTCACCACCGACGCCGACGTCGAGGCCCAGGACCTCGACACCGCGCTGCGCGCCGCCACCCGAACCACCTTCGACCGGGTCGACTCCGACGGCTGCATGTCGACCAATGACACCGTGCTGCTGCTGGCCTCCGGCGCGTCCGGCGTGACACCGCCCGCCGAGGAGTTCGCCGAGGCGGTCCGCGAGGTCTGCGCCGATCTGGCCCGCCAGCTGATCGGCGACGCGGAGGGCGCCTCGAAGGACATCCGCATCGAGGTGGTGGGCGCGGCCACCGAGGACGACGCCGTCGAGGTGGGCCGCTCGATCGCCCGCAACAACCTCCTCAAGTGCGCCATCCACGGCGAGGACCCCAACTGGGGCCGGGTGCTCTCCGCGATCGGCACCACCTCCGCCGCCTTCCAGCCCGAGCAGCTCAACGTCGCCATCAACGGCGTGTGGGTCTGCAAGAACGGTTCCGTCGGCGAGGACCGGGAGCTGGTCGACATGCGCTACCGGGAGGTCCGCATCACCGCCGACCTGGCCGCCGGCGGCGAATCCGCCGTCATCTGGACCAATGACCTGACCGCCGACTACGTCCACGAGAACAGCGCCTACTCGTCATGAGCCAGCCGACCGCCCGTAAACACACCGCCCTGCCCAAGGCGCGCATCCTCATCGAGGCGCTGCCCTGGCTGACCCGCCACCACGGCAAGACCGTCGTGATCAAGTTCGGCGGCAACGCCATGGTGGACGAGGAGCTGAAGGCCGCCTTCGCCCAGGACGTCGTCTTCCTGCGCCACGCGGGCCTGCGCCCCGTCGTGGTGCACGGCGGCGGCCCGCAGATCAGCGCGCAGCTCGACCGGCACGGCCTGGTCAGCGAGTTCAAGGCGGGGCTGAGGGTCACCACCGACGAGGCCATGGACGTCGTACGGATGGTGCTGGCCGGACAGGTCCAGCGCGAGCTGGTGGGGCTGCTCAACCGCCACGGGCCGCTGGCCGTCGGCATGACCGGCGAGGACGCCCACCTGATGTCCGCCACCAAGCACTTCGCCGAGATCGACGGCGAGCAGGTGGACATCGGCCGGGTCGGGCAGATCACCGAGATCGACACCGGCGCGGTCCAGGCCCTGCTGGACGACGGCCGCATCCCGGTCGTGTCCTCCATCGCCCGCAGCGCCGACGACGGACACGTCTACAACGTGAATGCCGACACCGCCGCCGCGGCGCTCGCCGCCGCGCTCGGCGCCGAGACGCTGATGGTGCTCACCGACGTGGAGGGCCTGTACGCGGACTGGCCCAACAGCGACGAGGTGATCAGCAAGCTCACCGCGAGCGAGCTGGAGAAGCTGCTGCCGGAGCTGGCCAGCGGCATGGTGCCCAAGATGGAGGGGTGCCTGTACGCCGTGCGCAACGGCGTCAACACCGCGCGCGTCATCGACGGGCGGGTCCAGCACTCCATCCTGCTGGAGATCTTCACCGACGAGGGCATCGGCACGATGGTCCTGCCGGACGCGGTCAACGAGAACGACGAGGACGAGGGGGCGGACCGGTGAGCAACGAGGAGCTGACCCGGCGCTGGCAGGGCGCGCTCATGGACAACTACGGCACCCCCCGCGTGCCGCTCACCCATGGAGAGGGCGCCACGGTCTGGGACGCGGACGGCAAGGAGTACCTGGACTTCGTCGGCGGCATCGCCGTCAACGCCCTCGGCCACGCCCACCCCGCCGTCGTCCGGGCCGTGTCCGACCAGATCGCCACCCTCGGCCACGTCTCGAACCTGTTCATCGCCGAGCCCCCGGTGGCGCTGGCCGAGCGGCTGCTGCGGCTCTTCGACCGCCCCGGGCGGGTGTACTTCTCCAACTCCGGCGCCGAGGCCGTCGAGGCCGCCTTCAAGATCGGGCGGCGCACCGGCCGCACCCACATGGTGGCCACCACCGGCGGCTTCCACGGGCGCACCATGGGCGCCCTGGCGCTGACCGGCCAGCCCGCCAAGCAGGAGCCGTTCCTGCCGCTGCCCGGCGAGGTCACCCATGTCCCGTACGGGGACGTGGAGGCGCTGCGCGCGGCCGTCACCACGGACACCGCGCTGTTCATCGTGGAGCCGATCCAGGGCGAGAACGGCGTCGTGGTGCCCCCGGCGGGCTATCTGGCGGCGGCCCGCGAGATCACCCGGGCCACCGGCGCCCTGCTGGTCGTCGACGAGATCCAGACGGGAATCGGCCGCACCGGCCACTGGTCCGAGTGCCAGGCGCAGGGCGTCGAGCCCGATGTGATCACCCTCGCCAAGGGGCTCGGCGGCGGCCTGCCCATCGGCGCCACCGTGGCCTTCGGCCCCGCCGCCGAGCTGCTGACCCCAGGTCAGCACGGTTCGACCTTCGGCGGAAACCCGGTGGCGTGCGCCGCCGCGGTGGCGGTGCTCGACACCCTCGCCGCCGACGGTGTCCTCGACCGGGTCAAGGCGACCGGGGAGCGGCTGCGTGACGGGATCGAATCGCTCGGCCACGCGTTGATCGGCCATGTCCGCGGCTCCGGCCTGCTGCTGGGTATCGTGCTGACCGAGCCCCTCGCGCCCCAGGTGCAGCAGGCGGCTCAGGACGCGGGACTCCTGGTCAACGCGGTCGCGCCGGACGTGGTCCGGCTCGCCCCGCCGCTCGTCCTCGGCGACGAGGGGGTGGACGCGTTCCTCGGGGCGTTCCCCGCCGCCCTGGACGCCGCCCTGGACGCCGCCCAGGGGGGACACGGACACTGACGGATCCGGAGACTGACGAGACGATGACCGAGGCGCAGCACACCGAGGCACAGGGCAACGGCACCCCCCACAGCGGTGGCCCGGCCGTGCCGCAGACCCGCACCGCCCGGCACCGCCGGATCGTGGACATCCTGAACCGGCAGCCGGTCCGCTCCCAGAGCCAGCTCGCGAAGCTCCTCGCCGACGACGGCCTGTCCGTCACCCAGGCGACGCTCTCCCGCGACCTGGACGAACTCGGCGCGGTGAAGATCCGCAACACCGGGGGAGAGCTGATCTACGCGGTGCCCGCGGAGGGCGGCGACCGCACCCCCCGCGCCCCGCTCGGCGAGTCGGCCAGCGAGGCCCGGATGGCGCGGCTGGCGGGTGAGCTGCTGATCTCGGCGGAGGCATCCGCCAACCTCGTGGTGCTGCGCACTCCGCCCGGCGCCGCCCAGTTCCTGGCCTCGGCCATCGACTCGGCGGAGCTCCACGCGATCCTCGGCAGCATCGCGGGCGACGACACGGTGCTGCTGATCAGCCGCGAGTCGACCGGTGGCCAGGCGCTCGCCGACCACCTGCTGCGACTGGCGCAGAAGGAGGGTTAGGCCCGCGGGACCCTCGCGGACATGCGGGAGCCGACGGCGGGACGCCGTCGGCTCTCACACGTCCGCGTCTCTCTGTTACCGCGTGCGGCTTCCCCGCTCAGCCCCGCTTCCGGCGCGAGCGGTGGGACATCCAGGCGGCGACCAGCGCGCCCGAGATGTTGTGCCAGACGGAGAACACGGCGGCAGGGAGCGCCGCCAGTGGGCTGAAGTGCGCGGACGCCAGGGACGCCGCGAGACCCGAGTTCTGCATGCCGACCTCGAAGGCCATGGCCCGCCCGGCGGGCTCGCCGAGGCGGGCGGCCCGGCCCGCCGCGTAACCGAGCGCGAGCCCGAGTCCGTTGTGCAGCACGACGGCCAGCAGCACCAGTGCGGCCGCCGACTTGATGGCGTCCGCGCTCGCCGCCACCACCACGGCCACGATCACGGCGATCGTGGCGGCCGACAGCCAGGGGAGCGCCCCCAGCACCCGCTTGATGTGACGCCCCGCCAGCAGCCGTACGGCCAGGCCCCCGACGACCGGCAGCAGCACCGTCTTGAGAATGTCGGTGACCATCGACTCGGCGTCCACCGGCAGGTACTCACCGGCCAGCAGCAGCGTCAGCGGCGGGGTGACCACCGGGGCGAGCACCGTGGAGACGGTCGCCACCGAGACGGACAGCGCCACGTCGCCGCGCGCCAGATAGGTCACCACATTGGAGGCCGTACCGCTCGGGGCGCAGCCGACGAGGATCACACCGGCCGCCAACTGCGGGGACAGGCCGAGGGCATGGGCGATGAGCCAGCCGAGCCCCGGCATGATGACGTAGTGCGCCACCAGGCCGAGCGCGACCGCCCACGGCCGCTTGAGGACGCCGGAGAAGTCCTGCGGGGTCATGGTCAACCCCATGCAGAACATGATCACGCCAAGCAGGTAGGGCACGTTGGGCGCCCATCCGCTGAAGGTGCCGGGTACGGCGAGGCCCGCCGCGCCCGCGGCCAGGACCAGGACGGGGAAGACGGTGACGGCCCGTCTGGCCGCCCGGTCGGCGGTGGCGGACTCCGGTGTCGGCGGCGCCGCGGCGTCCGCCCTGGGGCTCGAATGTTCGGATCGCACCGCGTGATGGAACGCCGTCGGCGGGGCGCCGCGCAACACCGTCTCGTTATCTGGTCGCTACACCGATACTCGCTCAGGCACGGGTACGTCGCTCAGGCACGGGGCGGCAGCGGGAGCGGCAGGCCCGGCAGCCCGTCGATGCTCGTCGCCACGTGCTCCTTCTTCTCGAAGTACGCGCTCAGCGTGTCATCGTCCTCGCGCCGGAAGCGGTCGCCGTGCAGCGTGCGGTCCTCCCGGTAGTCCATGAAGGGGACCGCGAAGCCGCAGGTGTCCCGGATCAGGTCGGCCGTCACCACGATGATCGCCCGCAGCCCGTGGGCGTCCACGTCGATGTCCGGGAAGTGCTCCAGCAGGCCCGCGAAGCGCGGGTCGTCACGGAAGACCGGCTCGCCGCGGCCGTGGACGCGCACGATGTTCGGCGGGCCGGTGAAGGCGCACCACATCAAGGTGATGCGGCCGTTCTCCCGCAGGTGCGCGATGGTCTCCGCGTTGCTCCCCGCGAAGTCCAGATAGGCCACCGTCAGCTCGTCGAGGACGGCGAAGGAGCCGGTCAGCCCCTTCGGCGAGAGGTTCACCGTGCCGTCCCCGGCGAGCGGGGCGGTGGCGGTGAAAAAGATCTTCTGCTGTTCGATGAAGGCGCGCAGCCTGCCGTCTATGCGTTCGTAGACCTTTCCCATGAGGCGCATTATCCGGGCGGCGAGCCGGCGCGGCCGGTCTTTTCATGGAGGCATGCCGAAGCACGGAGGCAGCCTGCGCGACCTGGCGGCCGCCGGGCCGCTGACCCTGCTCACGGCTCACAGCGCCCAAGGACCCGGGGCTCACAGCGCCCAAGGACCCGGGGCTCACAGCGCCCAAGGACCCGGGGCTCACAGCGCCCAAGGACCCGGGACTCACAGCGCCCAAGGACCCGGCGCGACTCGGGCTCCGGGCGCGGCGCGTCAGACGCACATCGCCGCGTCGTACCGCGTGAAGCCGCTCGTCCGCCATGTGGTGCCGTCGGCCGTCACGGCGAACGCCGCCGCGTCCGGCAGCCGCTGAAGCCAGCGCCGGGCCCGCTCGGCGCCCATCGCACAGGCCGCGGTGGCCCAGGCGTCCGCGTCGGCCAGGCCGCGGCACACCACGGTGACCGAGGCGAGCTGGTCCGCGGGGGGCGCGCCGGTGTACGGGTCCAGGATGTGGCAGCCGCGCTCGGCCGGGCCCGAGGTCGCCACCGCCAATTCGCCGCGCGCCTCCACCACGGCGGCCAGTTCTCCGGGGCGCAGGGGGTTGGCGATGCCCACCCGCCACGGCCCCCCGTGGGTCTGGACGTCCCCGCCGCCGTTGACGCACACCGACCCGGCGCCGGCCGACACCAGCATCCGGGCGGCGCGCTCCACCGCCCAGCCCTTGACCAGGCCGGTGGGATCCACCTCTCCGGCGTAGCGGGCGCTGAACCAGCCACCGCTCGTCCGCTCGGCCTCGTCGCACAGCCGCAGCACGTCCCGCACATCGGCGTCGCACCGCGACAGCTCCAGTTCGCCGCGGCGCAGCCGGCTGAGCTGGCTGTCCGCCCGCCAGGGGGAGAAGACCTCGTCGACCCGGTGCAGCCAGGCCGCCGCCCCGTCCAGCGCGGCCCGCACCCGGGGCCGGCCGGCGTCGGGCACCTCGCGGACGTCCAGGGAGAAGACCGTGCCCATGGCCTCCTCGACGTGCAGCATGCGCCGCGGCTCGCCGTCCCTCACAGCCCGGCCTTGTCCAGCGCGCTCTGCAGCGACTTCCGGTAGCCCTCGCTGGTGTACGTGGCGCCGGAGACGGTGTCGATCCTCGCGCTCTGGGCGGTCAGCGCCGCCTGGTTCAGCTTGGGGACCGAGCTCGCGGCGATCTGTTCGCTCCGCGGGCCGGAGTCGGGGGTCTTGACGGCCGTGGCGGCGGTGATCCTCCCACCGCTGACGGTCACGCTCACCTGGACCGGGCCGTACTGGGTCCGGGCCGCGTCGCCGGTGACCGTACGCCCGCCGCCTCCGCCGCCTCCGCCGTCACCGCCCCTGCCGCCCGCGGCGGGCGGCGCCGCCGGCGCGGTGGCGGACGCCTGCCCGGCGGGGCTGCCCGGGCCGGCCGCGGCGACCGGCTCCGAGCCGGGCTGCTTCAGGGCGAGCAGCAGCACGACCCCGGAGACGGTGGCCGCGGTGCCCAGGACGATCCGGCGCAGCGGATGTTTCCTCTTCATGACTCCGCCTCCCTCGCGTTTCGACTGCACTACACGGTTCGCAGGACTACATCTCGAAGGACTCGTGGTGGATGCGGCGATCGGGCACCCCGGCCTCGCGCAGCGCCGCGTACGCGTGCTCGGCCAGGCCCGGAGGCCCGCACAGAAAGACGTCGTGGCGGTCGATGTCGGGCAGCACGGTGCGCAGCCGCTCGGCGGTGATCTCCGGGCGCGCGCCGTCCGGCCCGTTCACGGCGTACAGCAGCCGGGCCCCGCGCTCCTCGGCGATCCGCTGGAGCTCGTCCCACAGCGCCAGGTCCTCCATGCTGCGGGCCCGGTAGAGGAGCGTGATGTCGCTGCCACGGCCGGGCAGCGTCTCGAACAGCGCCCGCAGCGGGGTGATCCCCGCCCCGCCCGCGATCAGCAGCACCTTGCTGCGGCTGCGCCGGCCGGGGGTCATCGACCCGTACGGCCCCTCGGCCCACACCCGGGTCCCCGGCTCCAGCGCGGCGAGCGCCGAGCTGTGCCCGCCCACCGCCTTGACCGTGATCCGCAGCCGCTCGGGCTGCGGGGGAGCGGACAGCGAGTACGGATGCGAGCCCCACCGCAGGCCCGGCGCCAGGAACCGCCAGCGGAAGAACTGCCCCGGCTCCGCGCCCAGCCGGTCCAGATCCCGCCCGCCGATCACCACCGAGACCATGCCGGGCGCCTCGGGCACGACCGCCAGCACCCGCATCCGGTGCCGCAGGTTAAGCCCCACCGGGACCAGCACCCGGAACCACACCAATGCGGCGGTGACGGTGCCGTACAGCGCGTACCAGGCGGTGCGCGCCGTCTCGTCGGCGACGAACTCGGCGCCGGCGGCCAGCTGGTGCCAGAAGGCCAGGTACACGCCCGCGTAGGTCATCAGGTGCAGGTAGTACCAGGCCTCGTACGGCATCCGGCGGCGCACCGCCCCCGCGGAGACCAGGCCGACCAGGAGCAGCAGCGCGGTGCCGATCACCGCCCCGATCATGTCGGGGTACCCGGTCACCACGGTCACGGTCTGGTCGACGACGCCGGTCCGCGCCTGGGTGGCGTACCCCCAGATGATCAGCACGATATGGGCGAGGACGAGGCACAGCGTGTACCGGCCGCTCATGGCGTGCCACCGCGCGACCCGGTCCGACCCCACGCGCCGCTCCAGCGCCGGAACGCGCGCCATCAGCAGCACCACCAGCGCGATGGAGTACCCGCTGAGCAGCCCGGTCAGCCGCCCTCCGCCGACCAGCCAGGCGGCCTCGCCGACCACGTTCGGGGTGTTCCGCCACCACAGCGCCACCACGGCCGCGGCCCCCGCCCAGCTCAGCAGGGAAAGCGGCACGGCGGGAGAGCGGCGGGGACGGATGCGCCGCATCACCTCCCGCCGCTCGGTCCGGCTGTTCGTCACCGTCGTCAACGGCCTGTCCCCTTTCCGCACGCGTCCGCGCGTCACCGGACGGCTCCGGTGCCGGGGAGTACGGTTCGGGGGCGCCCGTGTCTCAACGGCGCCGAGATTTCCCGAAACCCCAGCCACCGCCCGCCATGCGCTCGTGACACTTTGACGAAACATACGGCCCAGTGCATACTTATGCCATCGGTCGGGAGGCCTCCGTCGCCATCCGGTGGTCGCACCCCCATAGCCTTCAAGGAGCAGCAGCGTGAGCAACGGCAACAACGGTGACGTACGCCTGTGGGGCGGCCGCTTCGCCGACGGGCCGTCCGAGGCACTGGAGAAGCTGAGCGCCTCCGTGCACTTCGACTGGCGCCTGGCCCCGTACGACATCGCCGGGTCCCGCGCCCACGCGCGCGTCCTGCGCGGGGCGGGGCTGCTCACCGAGGACGAGCTGGAGCGGATGCTGGCGGGGCTCGACCGGCTGGAGGCCGACGTCGCCTCCGGCGCGTTCACCGGCACCATCGCCGACGAGGACGTGCACAGCGCCCTCGAGCGCGGGCTGCTGGAGCGGCTCGGCCCCGAGCTGGGCGGCAAGCTGCGGGCCGGCCGCTCACGCAACGACCAGGTCGCCACGCTCTTCCGGATGTATCTGCGCGACCACGCCCGGATCATCGGCGGCCTGATCGCCGATCTCCAGGGGGCGCTGGTCGGGCTCGCCGAGGCCCACCCGGATGTCGCCATGCCCGGCCGCACCCACCTCCAGCACGCCCAGCCCGTCCTCTTCGCCCATCACGTCCTGGCCCATGTCCAGGCGCTGTCCCGGGACGCGGAGCGGCTGCGCCAGTGGGACGAGCGCACCGCCGTCTCGCCGTACGGATCGGGGGCGCTGGCCGGCTCCTCCCTGGGCCTCGACCCGCAGGCGGTCGCCGCCGACCTGGGCTTCGAGCGCGGCTCCTCGGCCAACTCCATCGACGGCACGGCCTCCCGCGACTTCGTCGCCGAGTTCGCCTTCATCACCGCGATGATCGGCATCGACCTCTCCCGGATCGCGGAGGAGGTCATCATCTGGAACACGAAGGAGTTCTCCTTCGTCACCCTCCACGACGCCTTCTCCACCGGCTCGTCGATCATGCCGCAGAAGAAGAACCCGGACATCGCCGAGCTCGCCCGCGGCAAGTCCGGCCGTCTGATCGGCAATCTCACCGGCCTGCTCGCCACCCTCAAGGCGCTGCCGCTGGCGTACAACCGCGACCTCCAGGAGGACAAGGAGCCGGTCTTCGACTCCTGCGACCAGCTCGAGGTCCTGCTCCCCGCCTTCACCGGCATGATGGCCACGCTGACCGTCAACCGCGAGCGCATGGAGGAGCTGGCCCCGGCCGGCTTCTCGCTGGCCACCGACATCGCCGAATGGCTGGTCAAGCAGGGTGTGCCGTTCCGGGTGGCGCATGAGACGGCGGGGGAGTGCGTCAAGGAGTGCGAGCGGGAGGGCATCGAGCTCGACCAGCTCAGCGACGAGCAGTTCGCGAAGATCTCGCCGCACCTGACGCCCGAGGTCCGCACCGTCCTCAACGTGCACGGCGCGCTCGCCTCCCGCGACGGCCGCGGCGGCACGGCCCCCTCCGCGGTGGCCGCGCAGCTCGCCGAGGTGAAGGCCGACCTGGCCGTGCAGCGGGAGTGGGCGGACGCCAAGCGCTGACACCGCGCGCCGCCGCACGGCACACTGACCGGACGGCCACCCGGCCCGGCACCCGGCCGTCCGGCCCGTCGTCCGACCCGCCGTCCGATACGAGGAGGCAGACAGACCATGCCGTTCGCGCGCCTCGCGGCAGCCACCACCCCCACGGCCCGGATCGGCCTCGGCCTGGCCGCCGTGGGCCGCCCCGGCTACATCAACCTCGGCCGGGAGCGGGACCTGCCGGCCGGGCGCGGCGTCGAGGCGATGCGCGAGCGCACCCATGAGCTGCTGGACGCCGCGTACGCGCGGGGCGTGCGCTACCTCGACGCCGCCCGCTCGTACGGGCGGGCCGAGGAGTTCCTGGCCGGCTGGCTGGAGAGCCGCCCCGAGGCGCGGGACGTGGTGATCGGCAGCAAGTGGGGCTACACCTACGTCGCCGACTGGCGCACGGACGCCGAGACCCACGAGGTCAAGGACCACAGCCTCGCGACGTACGAGCGCCAGAGCGCGGAGAGCCGCGCCCTGCTCGGCGACCGGCTCGACCTCTACCAGGTGCACTCCGTCACCCCCGGCAGCCCGGCCCTCACCGACCCCGGGCTCCAGGCCCGGCTGGCCCGGCTCGCGGCCGAGGGCGTCACCGTCGGGCTGTCCACGAGCGGACCCGCCCAGCGTGACGCGATCCGCGCCGCGCTGGAGGTCACCGTGGACGGGGAGCCGCTGTTCCGGACCGTCCAGTCCACGTACAACCTGCTCGAGCCCTCGGCCGGGGCGGCCCTGGCCGAGGCGCACGAGGCGGGCCGCGCGGTGATCGTCAAGGAGGCCGTGGCCAACGGCCGCCTCGCGGCGCCCGAGCAGATCCCGGCGGCGCTGCGCCGCGTCGCGGAGGAGACGGGCGCGGGCCCCGACGCGGTCGCCCTCGCGGCGGTGCTGCACCAGCCGTGGGTGAGCGTGGTCCTCTCCGGCGCGGCGACGACCGCCCAACTGGAGTCCAACCTGACGGCGACGGCGCTGCGGCTGGACGGGGGACAGCGGGCGGCCCTGGCGGAGCTGGCCGAGGCCCCCGGGGAGTACTGGGACCACCGGGCGAAGCTGGCGTGGTCCTGAGCCGCCCCACCGCCTCGGCGGGGCCCGGACGCCACGCGCGGCTGGCGAGGGCGCGCGGGCGCGGCGAGGATGGGCCCGACCACGACGTAACCCCTGCGTCAGGCGAGGTCTCCGCATGCCCATACGCACCACGACACCCCACGCGACGTCACCCCGCACCAAGAACCGCGCGAGCCCGCTGCACAAGGTCCGCTACGCCGTACGCCACCCCGAGCGGGTGCCGCGCTACATGCGGCGGCTGGCCCGGGACCTGCGGCTGCGCGTCTCCACGCGCGACCACATCGCCTACTACCGGGCGGTGATGCGGGACGACACCGCCCGCAGTCCCGAGGCGGCCGTCGGCAGCGCCTCGCATGAGCGTTGGCTCGCCCTGGGGAAGATGCAGTACGACTACCTCCTGTGGCACGGCCTGAGGCCCGACGACCGGGTCCTGGACATCGGCTGCGGCAATCTGCGCGCCGGGTGGCGCCTCATCGACTACCTCGACGCGGGCCACTACCACGGGATCGACATCTCACCCGACATCCTTCTCGCCGCCCAGGACGTCGTGGTGGGGCGCGGGCTGCAGGCCAAGCTGCCCTTTCTGAGCCTGGTGCGCGATCTGCGCCTGGCGGCCCTCCCCGAGGCGCACTTCACCGTGGTGCACGCGCACAGCGTCTTCTCCCACTCGCCCCGGGAGGTGATCGAGGAGTGCCTGGCCCATGTCGGGCGCGTGCTCGCCCCGGGCGGATACTTCGACTTCACCTTCAACCGTACCGAGGGGCCCGAGCACCACGTGCTGCGCGAGGACTTCTACTACCGCACGGACACCCTGGTGCGGCTCGCCGCAGACCACGGGCTCGCGGCGCGGTTCATGGAGGACTGGGAGGAACTGCCCCACCGGCAGTCGAAGATCCGCGTCACACACCGCGCCGCACACGGCGAAGAGGCCGCCTGAGCCAATGTCAGGCGGCCTCGCGCCGAAAACCGAACTGCGTTCCGAACGAAGAAGGACGAACGGGACAGAGCCCGTCAGGCGGCCTTGGCCTTCGTGGCGTACATGTCCACGTACTCCTGCCCGGACAGCCGCATGACCTCGCTCATGACCTCGTCGGTCACCGCCCGCAGCACGAAGCGGTCGCGGTCCATGCCCTCGTAGCGCGTGAACTCCAGCGGCTCGCCGAAGCGGACCGTGACCCGGCCCGGCCGCGGCAGGCCCTTGCCGCCCGGCTGGAGCCGGTCCGTGCCGATCATCGCGAACGGCACCACGGGGGCGCCCGTCATCAGGGTGAGCCGGGCGATGCCGGTGCGGCCGCGGTAGAGACGGCCGTCGGGGGAGCGGGTGCCCTCGGGGTAGATGCCGAAGATCCTGCCCTCCTCCAGCACCCGACGGCCGGTCATCAGCGCGGCCACGCCGCCGTGCCCGCCGTCCCGGTCCACCGGGATCATGCCGACGCCGGTGAAGAACCAGGCCATCAGCCGGCCCTTGAGGCCCTTGCCCGTGACGTACTCGTCCTTGCCGATGAAGAAGACCTGCCGGTCACAGACCAGCGGCAGGATCATCGAGTCGATGAAGGTGAGATGGTTCCCCGCCAGGATGACCGGGCCGGAGCCCGGGATCCGCTCCGCCCCCTCGACCTGCGGGCGGAACATCAGGCGCATCAGCGGACCGAGCACTGCCTTCAGGAACGCGAATCGGGACAACGGGCCCTCCGGTCGGGGTCATGGGCGAAGGCGCCCGTACGCGGCGGGTCACCCAGGGTGAGTCAACCCGATACCGCACACTTGCGCCGATGAGACGATACTCGCCGGTCACGCCCCCGCGCACACCGGGTTCACCCACCTGATACGCACTGTTGACCCACGTTTCCCACGCGTTCCGTCCAACGTCTCCCGCCCGAAAGGCCTACGCCCCTACCATCGGGCCGTCATTTGATCAGTTTTTGACGGGTACCGGACTCCACAGCGAGGAGTGGTCATGGAGCGGGAGCAACAGCTCGGACGGCGCGCCATCCTGGGGGCCGCGGCCCTCGGCGCGGGCGCGGTGGCGCTGGGCGGCGCGGGTACGGCCGCGGCGGCGGAGGCGTCGGCGTCCGGGAAGGGCCACGGGCTGCCGGTGCCCACCGTCATCGGGCACCGGGGGGCCAGCGGATACCGGCCCGAACACACCCTCGGCTCCTACCAGCTCGCCCTCGACCTGGGCGCCGACATCATCGAGCAGGACCTCGTCCCCACCAAGGACGGGCATCTCGTCTGCCGCCACGAGAACGACATCACGGCCACCACGGACGTGGCCGCGCACCCCGAGTTCGCGGACCGCAAGACCACCAAGACCGTCGACGGCACCGCGCTGACCGGCTGGTTCACCGAGGACTTCACGCTCGCCGAGCTGAAGACCCTGCGCGCCAAGGAGCGCATCCCCGGCACCCGCCAGCGCAACACGCTCTACGACGGCCGCTGGGAGGTGCCCACCTTCGAGGAAGTGCTCCAGTGGGCCGAGCGCGAGGGCCGCAAGCGCGGCCGCCGGATCTGGCTGTACGTGGAGACCAAGCACCCCACCTACTTCCGCAAGCTCGGCCTCGGCCTGGAGGAGCGGCTGGCCAAGCTGCTGCGCGCGTACGGGCGGCACCGCAAGGACTCGCCGACCTTCCTCCAGTCGTTCGAGCCCAGCAGCATCCAGCGGCTGCGCAAGCTGGTCGCCACCCCGGCGGTCGTGCTGCTGTCCACCGCGAACAGCCGGCCCTGGGACTTCGTCGAGGCCGGCGACCCGCGCACGGTCGCGGACCTGGTCAAGCCCGAGGGCCTGGAGTGGATCGCGGGCTACGCCGACGGCATCGGGCCCGACCTGTCGCTGATCATCCCGCGCGACTCCAGCGGCAGGCTCACCACCCCCACCACGCTGGTCAAGGACGCGCACGCGGCCGGTCTCGTGCTGCACCCCTACACCATGCGCAACGAGAACTCCTTCCTCCCGGCCGACTTCCGGCGCGGCACCGACGCCACCGCCTACGGGGACGCCTTCGGCGCCTTCAAGAAGTACTTCGAGACGGGCATCGACGGGATCTTCTCCGACAACCCGGACACCGCGCTGCTCGCCCGCGAGGACTTCCGCAAGAACCGGTGAACGCCCGCCCCAACCGGTGAACGCCCGCTCCGGCGCGCGGCGGTGCCCTGCCCGTACGGGGGCACCGCCGCGCGCCGGGCGTTTCCGGACACCGGCGCGACGCCGTCAACCCGCGTCCGCGCGGCCGCCCTGTCGGGTGAGAGACCGGCGCGTCGGCAACCCGGCCCCGCGCGGCCCGCGTCCCGCCGGGTATGGACCTTCTGGAGAAACTCCGCCCCCTGCTCGCCGCCGAGGCGGCGGCCGAGGCCTACGGTGCGGGCATCGAACCCGCCGAGCTCGAACAGGCGGTGTGGCTGCGGCTGCTGGAGCGCACCCACGAGGAGGGGCCACCGCCCGAACCCGCCGCCTGGCTGCGCGGAGCGGTCCGGGCCGAGGTGCGCGGCGCCCGGCGCCGGGCCCGGCGGGAGGTGCCATACGACCCGGTGGGCGACGGCCCGCCCTCCGGCCCGGAGGCCCGGCCGGCCGAGCAGGCCGTACTCGCGGCGGAGACGGGCCGGGCGCTGCGCGCGGCGGTGCGCCGACTGCCCGGCCGCTGCCCTCTTTTATTGGGCGCGCTGCTGTCCCGCGCCGACCTGACCTACCGCGAGATCGCGGGGGAGTTGGGAATGTCACAGGGCAGCCTGGGCCCGGTACGTTCCCGATGTCTGGGTTGCCTGCGCAGAATGCTCACGGCGGAGATTGCGGCTCCTGAACTCTGGGGAAAGGAGCGTTAGACCGTCCGGCAGTAGGGAGCGCGGGTGAAGGAGCGGGTCGAGGGCCGAGTCTGGGCGTGCCGCGTGAGGAGAGCGCAGCGGCGCTGCGTGCGACGAGCGCGGTGCGGTCAGGCGAGAGCCATCGGCCCGCGACGCCGCGGGCCCTACTGTTGGACGGTCTAAGACAATCGGCGCCTCGGAGGCGGACGTGCGTACCTTTCACGGCGGCTCCGGTCAGGCCACACCCCGGTCGCGTCCTTACCCTCATCGCGGCCGGTGGACCGAGACTAGGGGAGGCATGCGCACATGGGCATGAGCGTGACCATCTCCGCGGCGACCGCGGACGACGCCGAGCAGATCCTCAAGCTGCAGTACCTGTGCTACCAGCGGGAGGCCGAGCTCTACGGGGACTACTCGATCGAGCCGCTGACCCAGTCGCTGGACGACCTCCGCGCCGAACTGGGCCAGGGCTGCGTGCTCGTGGCCCGGCTCGGCGCGGAGGTCGTCGGATCGGTCCGCGGCACGGTCGACGACAAGGGCACCGCCGCCATCGGCAAGCTCATCGTGCACCCGCGGATGCAGCGCCACGGCCTGGGCGGCCGGCTGCTCGCGGCGATCGAGGAGCGACTGGCCGAGGAGCGGGACGCCAAGCGGTACCGGCTGTTCACCGGCCACCGCAGCGAGGGCAATCTGCGGCTGTACCGGCGGTACGGCTACGCGCAGGTGGGCACCGAAGAGGTCAACCGCCGGCTGAGCCTGGTCACTCTGGAGAAGGAGGCCACGCCCTCGGCGTACGCGGCCAGCGCCTGACGCCACCGGGACCGCCCGCCCCACCGGCTCGTCGCCCGGGCTCGTCGCCCGGCTTTGTCACCGCGGGGCCCGCCGGGGTCAGTCCTGGCGGGCCTTGCGCTTGCGCAGCCAGATCAGCCCGGTGACCGGCAGGAAGATCGGGATGAAGAGGTAGCCCATCCCGTAGTCCGACCACACCGTCTCGTCGGGGAAGGCGGAGGGGTCCGCGAGCGTCCAGGTGCCGATGGTCAGCACCCCCAGCAGCTCGGCGGCGCAGCAGACGAACGCCGCCTTGCGCGCCCCTTCCCCGCCGCGGACCAGCGAGACCGTGATGAAGGCGTACACGACGCCCGAGACCGCGGAGAGGATGTACGCGAGCGGGGCCTCGTGGTACTGGGCGGCGAGCTGGTAGATCGAGCGGGACGCGGCCGCGACGGTGAACACCCCGTAGAGCAGCACCAGCAGCCGGCCCGGCCCCTGGCCGAGCCCGCCCGCCCGGGCCCGCCCCGGCGCGGCGGCGTCGGGCGCGGGAGAAACAGGCGCGGGAGAAACAGGCGCGGGAGAAACAGGCGCGGGAGAAACAGGCGCGGGAGAAACAGGCGCGGGAGAAACAGGCGCGGGAGAAACAGGCGCGGGAGAAACAGGCGCGGGGGATTGGGACTCGGGGGCTTGGGGCGTGGTGGATTCGGACGCCGGCTCAGGCACCGCTGCCTCCCCAGATGTCGTACAGCCGCACCTCGAGCACGGCCAGCACCACCGCCGCCCCCGCCACCGTCGCCGACCCCCACCGGGTCCGCTCCGCCAGCGACATGAACGCCGCGACCGGCACGGCCAGCGCCGAGCCGATCAGATACGCCACGAAGATCGCCACACTGTCGTGGGGGTGCTCCCCGCGCGCCAGCCGCACGATCCCGACGACGAGCTGGGCGAGGCCCAGCAGGGTCACCACGGCCATGCCGATGAAGTGCCAGTCCTTGGTGGGCTGGTCGCGGTAGGCGGCGAAACCGCACCACGCGGCGAGCGCGAGGGCGGTCACACCGAGCGCGATCGTCAGCGCGTCGATCAACGTGACCTCCGCGCGGTGCGGCGGCGCACACAGGGGGTGGCAAGCATGGGGACGAGGGTAATCGGCCCCGGCGGACACCGCGTGCCCGGCCCCGGGCCGGGCCTCGTACGCTGACCCGATATGAAGATCTCCGCTGACGCCCTGCTGTTCGACAATGACGGAACCCTGATCTCGTCCCTGGAGTCGGTCCACCGTTGCTGGAGCCGCTGGGCGGCGGAGTACGGAATTCCGGCGGAGGACTTCGCGCGGGTCGAGCTGCACGGCCGCCCCGCCTCCGACATCATCGGCGACCTGCTGCCCGCGCACCGCGTCCCGGAGGCCCGCGCCCGCATCGACGAGCTGGAGCTCGCGGACGTGCCGGGCGGCGGGGTGGTGGCGCTGCCCGGGACGGTCGAGCTGCTGGGGAGGCTCCCCGCGGACCGCTGGGCGGTGGTGACCTCCGCGAACCGCCGGCTGGCCGAGGCCCGCCTGGCCGCGGTCGGGATCTCCCCGGCCCTGCTGATCAGCGCGGACGACATCACGCGCGGCAAGCCGGACCCCGAGCCCTTTCTGCTGGCCGCCGCCAAGCTCGGCTTCGAGCCCGCCCGCTGTGTGGTCTTCGAGGACGCCCCCGCCGGGCTCACGGCGGGCCGGGCCGCCGGGATGCGAACCGTGGCGTTGACCACAACCGCCGGCCGGGACGAGCTGATCGCCGACGTCGTCGTAGAAGACCTGTCGGCCGTGTCCGTCCAGGCCACGCAGGACGGACTGGAGATCACGGCGGGGGAGTGAACGACCCCGCCGCTGTCCACACACTGGTCCGACAAGTCCGCTATTCGGACATGTTTGATCGGCCCGCACATGTGTCTGCTTTACTTACGCCCATGACCACGACGAGCAGCCGCGCCCACGCGACCGAGGCGATCCAGACGCCCGGTGCTCGCTGTATGTGTCGAATGTGTGACCGCTGAGGGCCCCTGCCTGAGCCTCGCGCCCCGAAGCGAGACCCGCTGAGCCGAGCCGCGTCCGCACCCACCCGTGCCGGACGGGCCGCCCCGCGTCACCGGACCCCGAAGCCGCGCCGCGCCCGCGTGCGCCTCGGGCACCTCCACGCCGCGTTCCGGAATGAACGAACCGTGCCCGGCGGCACCATCCGCCGCGCACTCAACAGTGACGGAAACCCCTGTGATCACCACGACAGGCCTGACCAAGGTCTACCGCTCACGAGGCCGCGAGGTCACCGCCCTCGACGGCGTCGACCTCCATGTCCGCGAGGGTGAGGTGTACGGCGTCGTCGGCCAGAGCGGCGCCGGCAAGTCCACCCTCATCCGCTGCGTGAACCTTCTGGAGCGCCCCACCTCCGGCACGGTCAGCGTGGCCGGCCAGGACCTCACCGCGCTCGCCGGGCGGGGCCAGCGCGCGGGGTCGGCGCTGCGCAAGGCCCGCACCGGGATCGGGATGGTCTTCCAGCACTTCAACCTGCTCTCCTCGCGCACCGTGCGGGACAACGTCGAGTTGCCGCTGGAGATCCTCGGCGTCTCCGGCAAGCAGCGCACCCGCAAGGCCCTGGAACTGCTGGACCTGGTGGGCCTCGCCGACAAGGCCAAGGCGTACCCGGCGCAGCTCTCCGGCGGCCAGAAGCAGCGCGTCGGCATCGCCCGCGCGCTGGCCGGCGACCCCAAGGTGCTGCTGTCCGACGAGGCGACCTCCGCCCTGGACCCGGAGACCACCCGCTCGATCCTCCAGCTGCTGCGCGACCTGAACCGGCAGCTCGGGCTGACGGTGCTGCTGATCACCCACGAGATGGACGTCGTCAAGTCGATCTGCGACTCGGCCGCGCTGATGCGCGCCGGCCGGGTCGTGGAGTCCGGCACGGTCGCCGACCTGCTCGCCACGCCCGGCTCCGAGCTGGCGCGGGAGCTCTTCCCGGTCGGCGGGGAGCTGCCGGGCATCGACCGGACCGTGGTGGACGTCACCTTCCAGGGCGAGGCCGCGACCAAGCCGGTCATCTCCCAGCTGGCGCGCACCTACAACATCGACATCTCCATCCTCGGCGCCGCCATGGACACCGTCGGCGGCCGGCAGGTCGGCCGGATGCGGATCGAGCTGCCCGGCCCGTTCGAGGAGAACGTCGTGCCGATCGGCTTCCTGCGCGAGCAGGGGCTGCAGGTCGAGGTGGCGGGCGGCGCCGAGGCGGCCCACCTCGGGGCGAGTGACCTCGAGCTGACCAAGGAAGGTGCCAAGTGACCTGGTCCGAGATGGAGCCCCTGCTCGAGCAGGCCTGTTGGGACACCCTCTACATGGTCGGCTGGTCGGCCCTGATCGCGGTCGTCGGCGGACTGCCCCTCGGGATCCTGCTGGTGCTCACCGACCGCGGCGGGGTACTGCAGAACGTCGTGGTGAACAAGGTCGTCGGCCAGATCGTGAACATCGGCCGCTCCATGCCGTTCATCATCCTCATGGTCGCGCTGATCTCCTTCACCCGCTTGATCGTGGGCACCACCATCGGCCCCGAGGCCGCGATCGTGCCACTGGCGATCGGCGCCATCCCCTTCTTCGCCCGGCTCGTGGAGACCTCGGTGCGCGAGGTGGACGGCGGGCTCGTCGAGGCGGTGCAGTCCATGGGCGGCTCGACCTGGACCGTTGTACGCAAGGTCCTGCTGCCCGAGGCGCTGCCCTCGCTGATCTCCAGCGCGACCACCACGATCGTGGCGCTCATCGGCTACTCGGCGATGGCCGGCACGGTCGGCGCCGGCGGCCTGGGCGACCTCGCCATCCGCTACGGCTACCAGCGCTTCGAGACCGAGCTGATGTGGATCACCGTCGGGATCCTCGCGGTGGTGATCTCCATCATCCAGTTCGCCGGTGACTTCGCCGCGCGGGCCCTGTCCCACCGCGGACGCTCCTCGGCCGCCGCGTGGCCGTGGCTCTCGCGGGGCCCGAAGCGGGCCGAGGAGACCGGCCCGGTGGCCAAGGTCGCCGAAGCCCCCGAGGCCCCCTGAACCCCGGCCCCTCTCCACCACCCAACCCCTTTTCCGCTGAGCGCCCCGCACCCGCCGCGGCCTCGTACGTCCAAAAAGAAAGGCACTTTTCGTGCGTAACACCACCAAGACCCTCGCTGTCGCCCTCACCGCCGGCGCCCTCACCCTGGGCCTGGCCGCCTGCGGCAAGGACTCCGGCTCCGACAAGAACGGCGCGCTCGTCGTCGCCGCGAGCCCGGTCCCGCACGCCGAGATCCTCAACTACGTCAAGGACCACCTGGCGGACAAGGCCGGCCTCAAGCTCGAGGTCAAGGAATTCACCGACTACAACACCCCGAACACGGCGACCGAAGACGGGTCGGTGGACGCCAACTACTTCCAGAACCAGCCGTTCCTCGACGACTTCAACAAGAAGAAGGGCACCCACATCGTGCCCGTCGTGACGGTGCACCTGGAGCCGCTCGGCCTGTACTCGCACAAGGTGAAGAAGGCCGGCGACCTGGGGAGCGGCGCGACCGTCGCCATCCCCAACGACACCGTCAACGAGGCCCGCGCCCTCAAGCTGCTGGATTCCAACGGCGTCATCAAGCTGAAGAGCGGCGCAGGCAACGAGGCCACCCCCAAGGACATCGCCGACAACCCCAAGAACCTGAAGTTCAAGGAGCTGGAGGCCGCGCAGCTGCCCCGCTCCCTGGACGACGTGGACGCCGCGGTCATCAACGGCAACTACGCCATCGAGGCCGACCTCAAGCCCGCCAAGGACGCCCTCGTCCTGGAGTCGCCCAAGAACAACCCCTACGGCAATTTCCTCGCCGTGAAGAAGGGCAACGAGAACGACCCCCGCGTCAAGAAGCTCGCGAAGCTCCTCACCTCCCCCGAGGTGAAGAAGTTCATCCAGGACAAGTACGACGGCTCCGTCATCGCGTCGTTCTGATCGCGGACCCCGACCCGGACCCCGGCCCGGAACGCGCGACACCGAAGGAAGCCACCCCATGCGCAAGATCGCGGTCCCTCTCGCCGCGGCGGCACTCGCCCTCGGGCCGACCGCGTGCGGCGCGGGCTCCGGCGGCGGCCCGGACGACGACACGCTCGTCGTCGGGGCCACCGCCGTCCCGGCCGGCGAGGTGCTCGACTACATCAAGAAGCACCTCGCCGACAAGGAGGGCCTCAAGCTCGAGGTCAAGGAGTTCACGGACTACGTCCTGCCGAACACCGCCCTCCAGGAAGGCTCGCTGGACGCCAACCTGTACCAGAACGCCCCCTTCCTGGATAACTTCAACAAAACGAAGGGCACCGACCTGGTGTCCGTCTCGGACGCCTATCTGCCGCCCATGGGCGCCTACTCCAAGCGCGTCAAGGACCCCTCCGACATCAAAACCGGGGCGACCGTCGCGGTGCCCAACGAGAGCACCAACGAGGGACGGGCCCTCAAACTGCTCGCGGCCAAGGGGCTCATCGAGCTGAAGAAGGACGCCGGGGTCGCCGCGAGCCCCGCCGACATCACCGCCAACCCGAAGAAGCTCACTTTCAAGGAGCTGGAGCCGGCGCAGCTGCCGCGCTCACTCGACGATGTCGACCTGGCCGTTGTCAACAGCAATTACGCGCTCGACGCCGGACTCGACCCGGCCAAGGACGCGGTGCTGCTGGAGTCGGTGAAGGGAAACGAATACGCCAACGTCCTCGCCGTGAAGAAGGGCAATGAGGACGACCCGCGGGTGAAGAAACTGGCCAAGCTCCTCACCTCGCCCGAAGTGCGGAAATTCATCCAGGAGAAGTACAAGGGGTCGGTGCTGCCGGTCACCGGCGGTTAGCCGCTCCCCGCGTGCGAAGGCTCCGTATCCGAACCCCGCAAACGGATACGGAGCCTTCCGCTTGGCCACCCCGTGCTGCATTTCCCTCGAGCGATGCTGCATGCTGGGCTCTTCCTGAAGCCTTGGACCCCGGTTACGGAGCGGCGCATGACATCCACCTTCCCGGACATCTCCATCAGCACGGAACGGCTGGTGCTGCGCCCGTTCGAGGAAGCGGACGTGCCGGCGCTCACGGAGATGATGAACGACGAACTCGTCACCGCCTGGACCTCGGCGCCCCACCCCTACACCATCCGAGACGCCCGCGAATGGGCGCTGCGCATCGCGCCCGCCGAGCGCACCGAGGGCCGCGGCATCGTCTTCGCCGTGGCCGAGTTCCTCACCCAGCGCCTCGTCGGCATCGTGCACCTCAGCAACACCGACTGGCGCGTGCTGGCCACCGAGATCTCCTACGTCACCGCCCCCTGGGCGCGCGGCGAGGGCTACGCCTCCGAATCCGCGCTGGCCGTCGCCCGCTGGCTCTTCCAGGACCAGAAGTTCGAACGGCTCGAGTTGCGCACCGCGGCCGACAACGCCGCGTCCCAGCAGGTCGCCCAGAAGATCGGCTGTATCAGCGAGGGCGTGCTGCGCAACGCCTGGATAGCGCGCACCCAGACGGAGGACGGCGGCTGGACGGATCTGCGCACCGACGTCATCGTCTGGAGCCTGCTGCCGGAGGACCTCCACGGCGTGCACGGCGACCCGATGGCGGACACGGACGGCTTCAGCGCGTACCCGTCGTACTCCGACTGGAACTGACGCGCCCGCATCCCGCGCCCGGCGCGCCCAGCTATCGGCGCGCCTCCCGCCCGCGCTCCGCGCCCGGCGCGCTCCAGGCCGAGCGCCGTGCTCGGGTGACGCGCCCGGGCGCCGTGCGGCGGCCTTCCCGGCGCCTCCCCGCACCCCGCCGACAGGCGCTTCCACCGCATCGAGCAGCGCCTCGGCGCGCCCGGCGCGCCCCCGCGGTCCGCGCCCTGTGTCCCGCGGTCCGGACCAGGCGGGATAATCTCTCCGGGCCCGTGCATCCCGCGCCCCCCGAACCACGGCGCGCGCACCGGCGCCACCCCTCTCGGCGGCGACCCGCCGCGCACCCGCGACCCTTGGGAGACATACGACGATGGCCGACCGCGTCACGGTGATCGGTTGGGACGGCTCCCCGCTCACGGACGTGGCCCGCTCCGCCCTCGGCGCGGCCACCCTCGTGGCCGGCGCCGCCCACCACCTGGCGCTGCCCGAAGTGCCGCCGGGCGCCGAGCGGATCAGGCTCGGCAGCGTGGACCTCGCCGCCCGCCGCATCGCGCAGCACCGCGGCTCGGCCGTGGTCCTGGCCGACGGCGACCCCGGGTACTTCGGTGTCGTACGCGCGCTGCGGGCGCCCGAATACGGCCTGGAGGTGGAGGTCGTCCCCGCGGTCTCCTCCGTCGCCGCCGCCTTCGCCCGGGCCGGAATGCCCTGGGACGACGCCCAGGTCGTCGTCGCCCACAGCCGCGACCTGCGCCGCGCGGTCAACGTCTGCCGCGCCCACCCCAAGGTGGCGGTGCTCACCTCGCCCGGCGCCGGCCCCGCCGAACTCGCGCTCCTCCTCGGCCCGGTGCACCGCACCTTCGTCATCTGCGAGGCCCTGGGCACCCAGCGGGAGCAGGTCACCGTGCTGACCTCCGACAAGGCCGTCGACCACACCTGGCGCGACCCGAACGTCGTCATCGTCATCGGCGGCTCCGGCGCCACCGCAGCGCGCGGCGCGCCGGCCCCGGGCGCCGCGCGCGGCGCGCTGCAGGTCGGTGGGTGGCTCGCCGGGCGCGACCCGGGCTACCCGGGCGCGGTACGCGGCTGGGCGCTGCCCGCGCCCGCCTACGCCACCGTCCTGGGCGAGAGCGAGTCGCCCCAGATGCGCGCCGCCCAACTGGCCCGACTCGGCCCCCGGGTCGGCGACCTGGTCTGGGACATCGGCGTCGGCAGCGGCGCGGCCGCCGTGGAGACGGCCGGATTCGGCGCCGCCGTCATCGCCGTGGACCGCGATCCGGACGTCTGCGAGCGCACCGAGGCCCTCGCCCGCCGCTTCGGCGTACAGCTCCAGGTCGTCCACGGCACCGCGCCCCAGATCCTCGAAGACCTGCCCGAGCCGGACGTCGTGCGGATCGGCGGTGGAGGCCCGGACGTCGTCGCCGCGTGCGCCGCCCGCCGCCCCGAGCGGATCGTCACACATGCCGTGACCCGGGACGAGGCGGAAGCCGTCTGCCGGGCGCTCGAGGACGGCGGCTACGCCGTCGAGTGCGCCCTCGTGCAGTGCGTGGAAATGGACACCCGGGTGTGGGCCGAACGGGAGCGGGCGGTGGCCTTCCTGGTGTGCGGTCACCGCGCGCACCTGTGAGTTTCGCCTGGTGACGTTCTCCCCGCCCACCGGCGGGAACCGCCCCGGACCCTGTCCCGCGACCCTCGCCCCATGACCCTCGCCGGGCGGCGCCCGAGGTAGGCTGGCAGATCGTTGTACTGCCTGTGCCGCTGCCCGGCGTTCGGCGCTATATCGGCCAATGGCCGGATTGCGTTCCCCTCTTGACGGGCCGCGGTAGGCAATGCCTCGGGCGTGCTACGTGCCGCGCACCGCGTGCGCTCGTTCTTGCCTCTGAGGCTTGCTCTAGGCGGTAGGCGGGTTGGAAGGAGCACTAGCGATGGGCGAGGGGTACGCATGACCGACACCGGCCAGGTCCCGGGCGAGGGGCTGCCGGAGAACGCGGGCGGACGACTCGGGCAGCCGCATCCCGCGGATGCCCACACCCCCCCTGCCGACGCCGGCTTCATCGAGCAGTCGCAGCCACAGCCGCAGTCCCCGTATACCTTCCTCGACCCGCAGGACGCGGCCGGCGAGGAGGACGACCTCCTCCTCATGCCCGGCGCGCAGGGCGCCTGGAACGAGCACCAGCCGCAGTACCAGGACCCGTACCAGCAGCCCATGACCCACCTGCCCGGCGGGTACGACACCGGGGGCTTCGCCTACGACCAGGCCCAGGCCCAGGGCTACGACCCGGCGTCGGCCGGGATCTACGACCAGGGCGCGGGCGGCTACGGTGGGGGACCGGTGGAGGCCGGGTACGCCGACTACGCCGAGCAGGTGGAGCACGTCGAGTACGCCGCGCACGTCGAGCACGCCCAGTTCGAGGACGTACAGCGGCCCGACCCCCAATTTGCCCAGGCCGCTCCCGCCCAGCCGGCGCCCGCGCAGCCCGCCGCCAACCAGGACGCCCCCGCCCAACCCACTGCCGCCCAGCCCAACCCCGCCCAGCCGAACCCTGCGCAGGCCACCCCGTCGCCCAAGCCACTCGCGCACGCCGCCCCCACCCCGCCCCGGCGCCCGCTGCACATGGGCCCGCCGGTACCCGACCTGTCCAACGGCATCGTGCGCTCACTCGCCGACCGCGGCCCGGCCGACGCTCCCACCCCCGTCGCTCCCGTCCGCCAGGCCGAACCGCCCGCCGCCGGGCCCCCATACGCCGAGGCGCCGCGCGAGGACGCCGAGCCGCTCCCGGGCCCGCAGCTCGCGGACATCCCCCAGCCCGGCAGACCCTGGGACGCCCAGGGCCCCCAGGCCGCGACCCCGGTGACGGAAGAGCCGAGCCCCGCCGAGGGGCACGACGCGCCGGGCCCGTACGAGCAGGAGCAGTTCGCCGACCCGGCGGCGGCCGACCCGCAGGGCATGGACCCGGCCGTCGGCATCCCCGCGCAGGTCCGCCCCGACCCCGCCGCAGCGCAGCAGGGCCCGGCGTACGCCCCCGGCACGGACACCGCGCCGGGCGCCGCAGAGGCTTACGCGGGCCCTGTGCCCGGGATCCCGGCCCAGGGCCACCCCCACGCAGAGGCGGGTGCGCAGCCCGCGCAGCCCACCGCGCAGCCGCCCGGCGGCATCACCATCCCGGCCCAGGCGGACGGCGCCGCGCCCCCGGCCGAGCCCGCCCCGCAGCCGGTACCCGTGGCCCCTGGCCACGCCATAGTCGCTGAGGCCCCCTCACCCGAGGCCCCCGAGCAGCCCCAGGAGCCGCCCGCGGCGGAGGACGCCCCGGCCGAGCCCGCCGCCGAGCAGGCCGCGGCTCCCGAATCCGCCGCGCAGCAGGCCCCGCAGGGCCGTGCCGCACGCCGCCGCGCGGCCCGCGGCCGAGCCCCCGCCCAGAGCGCGTCCCCGGCTGACGAGCCTCAGGCAGAGCTCCCCGCCGACCCGGCAGCGGCCCCCCAGGGACGGGCCTCCCGCCGCCGCGCCGCGCGCGGCCAGAGCCGGCAGGCCGAGCAGACGCCCGGTCAGAACACAGCCGCCGAAGCCGCCCCCGCGCCGGCCGACGATCTCTCCGACGCGCCGCCGACGACTGACGACAACGCGCCCGCCGCTGACGCAGCCGGGGTGGAGAACGCCGTCGCGCCCGGCGGAGACGCGGGTGTCGCGGACCCGTCGGCGGGTGAGGACGCGCCCGCCGCGCCCGACACGGAGGACGCCGAGGCGGCTATGGCCGCCCCGACCGACGAAGCACCCGCGGAGGGCTCCCCCGCGACCGAGGAGGCCTCAGCCGCGCCACCCGGCGACGCCCCTGCGACGGCCCCTGCCGCGACCCCTCCGGCTGACGCCGCGACGCTCGGCACGCCTGAAGCCGAGACGCCCGCTGACGCGGTCGGCGAGGACCCTGCCGACGAGGCCGAGGCGCCGGCCGCTGCCGCGCCGCCCGCCGAGGGCGACGCCGCCACGGGCGTTCCTGTGGCCGAGCCGTCCGGCGGCGAGGGCGCCGCTGCGCCGGAGGCCGTTGCCTCCGATGCCGCGCCTGCCGCCGCCCCGGAGGAGGCTGCGACTGTGGCTGCGGCGCCGGCCGGTGAAGGCGCTGCGGTTGTGCCTGTGGCTGAAGTGCCCGGTGGTGAGGGCGCGCCTGTCGCGCCGGAGGCCGCCGCTTCCGACGCTGCGCCTGCCGCCGCCCCGGAGGAGGCTGCGGCTGAGGCTGCGGCGCCGGTTCAGGAACCGGTTCAGGAAGATGCGACGGCCGTGCCTGCGGCCACCGCACCCGCTGGTGACGGCGACGCGGCTGGGTCGTCCGGTGTTGAGGACGCGCCTGTCGCGCCGGAGGCCGCCGCTTCCGACGCTGAGTCTGCTGCCGCCCCCGATGGGGATGCCGCTGCGGCTGCGGCGCCGGTTCAGGAGGACGTGACCGCCGCGCCTGCGGCTGAGGCGCCCACTGGTGAGGGCGCGCCTGCCGCGCCTGTGGCCGACGCCTCGGACGCTGCGTCTGTTGCCGACCCTGGTGAGGGTGCTGCCCCCGCTGAGGCGTCTGCTGGTGAGGGTGACGCCGCCGGTGTTCCCGTGGCCGAGCCGTCCGGTGGTGAGGCCGCCGCTTCCGATGCTGCGCCTGTCGCCGCCCCGGAGGAGGATGCCGCTGCGGCTGCCGCGCCTGTGGCCGACGCTCCCGATGCTGCGTCTGTTGCCGACCCTGGTGAGGGCGCTGCCCCCGCTGGGGCGTCTGCTGGTGAGGGTGACGCCGCCGGTGTTCCCGTGGCCGAGCCGTCCGGTGGTGAGGGCACGGCTGTCGCGCCGGAGGCCGCTGCTTCCGACGGTGGGGACGCTGCTGCGGCCACCGCTCCGGTGCAGGAGGACGCGACTGCCGCGCCCGCCGCCGCATCGGCGGGCGACGCGGTCGGCGAGGACTCCGCTGCCTCCTCTGCCGAGGCCGAGGAGGCGGTGGCTGCCGAGCCGCATGGCGACGCCGCCACTGGCGTTGCTCCGGCTGAGCCGTCGGGCGGCGAGGCCACGCCTGCCGCGCCGGAGGCAGCCGCTTCCGCCGCCGCGCCTGCCGACGCCGCGCCTGCCGCCGCCACCGGCGAGGACGCCGCCGCGCCCGCCGACCACCCAGCCGGCGAGGACTCCACCGCTCCTTCCGCCGAAGCCGAGCAGGCGGTGGCTGCCGCGTCCGATGCCACGCCCGCGGCCGCGGAGGCCGCCGTGGCCACCGCGGCGCCGACGGCTGACGAGTCCGGCGCAGCGCAGGCCGCCGACGCGACGGGCGACGACGCGGCCGCAGCGCAGGCTTCCGAGCCCGCCTCCGACGAGCCCGCCTCCGACGAGGCAGCCGCCGACGCGCCCGCACCCGAGCCGGTATCGGCCGACGACCCGGCCGCGACCGAGCCCGTCGCCGCACCCGCGCCCGACGCCGAAGCCGCCGCCCCCGAAACCGAAAAGGCCGAGGCCGAGGCCGAGACCGAAGCCGAAACAGCCGGAACCGAAGCCGAAGCCCAGCCAACCGAAACCGAAACCGAACCAACCGGCACCGAAGCCGCCGAAACCCAGGCAACGGAAACCGACGCCCCCGAAACCGACCCCCCCGCACCCGAGGCCACCCCCCTCCCTCCCGCCGAGGGATACGCCGAGGCCGAGCGGGCCGCCGTGCACCGGGTCATCCGCGACCGCCGGGACATCCGTAACGGCTTCCGTTCCGACCCCATCCCGCACGAGGTGCTGCTGCGCGTGCTGGAGGCCGCGCACACCGCGCCCAGCGTCGGGCACTCGCAGCCGTGGGACTTCGTCGTCATCCGCTCGGAGGAGACCAGGCGCACCATGCACGAGCTGGCCACGCGCCAGCGCGACGCGTACGCCAAGTCGCTCCCCAAGGGCCGGGCCAAGCAGTTCAAGCAGCTCAAGGTCGAGGCGATCCTCGAGACGCCGGTCAACATCGTCGTGACCGCCGATCCGACCCGGGGCGGCCGCCACACCCTCGGCCGGCACACCCAGCCGCAGATGGCGCCGTACTCCTCCGCGCTCGCCGTGGAGAACCTGTGGCTCGCGGCGCGCGCCGAGGGGCTCGGCGTCGGGTGGGTCAGCTTCTTCGACGAGCGTGAGATGGTGCGCGCGCTCGGGCTGCCGGACCACCTGGAGGTCGTGGCGTATCTGTGTGTGGGGTACGTCGACGAGTTCCCCGAGGAGCCGGAGCTGATGAAGACGGGGTGGTCCAAGCGCCGCCCGCTGTCGTGGGTGGTCCACGAGGAGGCGTACGGGAGGCGCGCGCTGCCCGGGGAGGATCCGGCCGATCTGCTGCAGGAGACGCTCAAGGGCATCCGCCCGCTGGACGCCAAGGCGCTCGGGGAGGCGTGGGAGCGGCAGAAGCGCATGACCAAGCCGTCGGGCGCGCTGGGCATGCTGGAGATCATCTCGGCGCAGCTGAGCGGGTTGTCCAGGAAGTGCCCGCCGCCGATCCCCGAGCCCGCCGCCGTGGCGATCTTCGCGGGGGATCACGGGGTGCACGCCCAGGGCGTGACCGCCTGGCCGCAGGAGGTCACCGCCCAGATGGTGGCCAACTTCCTGGGCGGCGGGGCGGTGTGCAACGCCTTCGCGAGCCAGGTCGGCGCCGAGGTGTGCGTCGTGGACGTGGGCGTGGCGAGCGAGTTGCCGAACACCCCGGGTCTGCTGCCGCGCAAGGTGCGGCCGGGCACCGGCGATTTCACCGCGGGGCCGGCGCTGACCCGCGAGGAGGTGCTGCGCGCCGTCGAGGTGGGCATCGAGACCGCGCGCGACCTGGTGGCGGCGGGGAACAAGGCGCTGCTCACCGGCGAGATGGGGATCGCCAACACCACCGTGTCGGCCGCCCTGATCTCCGTCTACACCGACGCCGACCCGGCCGAGGTCACCGGGCGCGGCACCGGCATCAACGATGAGATGCACGCCCGCAAGGTCGATGTCGTACGGCGCGGTCTGGAACTGCACCAGCCCGATCCGGCCGATCCCATCGGCGTCCTCTCCGCGTTCGGCGGCCTGGAGCACGCCGCGATGGCCGGGCTGCTGCTGGGCGGCGCGTCGCTGCGTACGCCCGTCATCCTGGACGGGGTGAGCGCGGGCGCGGCGGCCCTGGTCGCGCGGGCGATCGCGCCCGAGGTGCTGGCGGCGTGCATCGCCGGGCACCGCAGCGCCGAGCCGGGTCACGTGGCCGCGCTCAACAAGCTGGGGCTGCGGCCGCTGGTCGACCTCGATCTGCGGCTGGGAGAGGGGACGGGCGCGCTGCTCGCCCTCCCCGTGGTGCAGAGCGCCGCCCGGGCGATGCACGAGGTGGCGACTTTCGACGCCGCCGGGGTCACGGAGAAGAGCTGACGTACGCCCCCGCCACGTAGGGTGTGCGCGGGGGCACGTCCCACAGCAGCTCAGCCGATCAGAAGCCGATCAGCCGATCCGCCGATCGGTTTCCATCAGCCGAGCAGTCGATCAGCCGCTCCAGCGCCGCAGCGGCAGCGCATTCGCACGAGGAGAGCCGCATCGCCATGTCCGAGAACTTCGCATATCCCGTGGGGCTGCGCCTGTCGGGGCGCCGGGTCGTCGTCCTCGGGGCGGGCCAGGTCGCCCAGCGCCGGCTGCCGGCGCTGATCGCGGCGGGCGCGGACATCCTGCTGATATCGCCGTCCGCCACGGCGTCCGTCGAGGCCATGGCGGAGGCCGGGGAGGTGCGCTGGGAGCGCCGCACCTACCGCGACGGCGACTTCGAGGGCGCCTGGTACGCCCTGATCACCACGGACGACCCGGAGGCCAACGCCGCCGCGTCCGCGGAGGCCGAGGCGCGCCGGGTGTGGTGCGTGCGCAGCGACGACGCCGAGGCGTCCACCGCCTGGACCCCCGCCACCGGGCGCAGCGAGGGCGTGACGGTGGCCGTGCTGACCGGCCGCGATCCGCGCCGCTCCGCCGCCGTGCGGGACGCCGTCGTCGACGGGCTGCGCGACGGGACGCTCGCCGCGCCCCGCCACCGCGCCCGCGGCCCCCAGGTCGCGCTGGTGGGCGGCGGTCCCGGCGACCCGGACCTGATCACGGTGCGGGGCCGCCGGCTGCTGGCGGAGGCGGACGTGGTAGTGGCCGACCGCCTGGGCCCGCGCGATCTGCTCGACGAACTTCCGCCGCACGTCGAGGTGATCGACGCGGCGAAGATCCCGTACGGCCGCTTCATGGCGCAGGAGGCGATCAACAACGCGCTGATCGAGCACGCGAAGGCGGGCAAGGCCGTGGTCCGCCTCAAGGGCGGCGACCCGTTCGTCTTCGGGCGCGGCATGGAGGAGGCCCACGCACTCGCCGAGGCGGGCATCCCCTGCACCGTCGTGCCGGGTGTCACCAGCGCTATCAGTGTGCCGGGCGTGGCGGGGATCCCGGTGACCCACCGGGGCGTCGCGCATGAGTTCACCGTGGTCAGCGGGCATGTGGCGCCCGAGGACCCCAGCTCGCTGGTGGACTGGGCGGCGCTGGCCAGGCTCCGCGGCACCCTGGTCCTGCTGATGGCGGTCGAGAAGATAGGCGCCATCGCCGCCGCCCTGATCGAGCACGGCCGGGACGCGGACACCCCGGTGGCCGTCGTCCAGGAGGGCACCACCGCCACCCAGCGGCGCGTGGACGCGACCCTGGCCACGGTGGCCGAGCGGGTCGCGGCCGAGGGGGTGCGGCCGCCGGCGGTCGTGGTGATCGGCGACGTCGTCGCCCTCGCCTCGGGTAACCATCGGTAACGCAATCACGTAGGCGTCATTGGCACGACCTCCAGGACAAGGCAGTATCACCCTGTGGCTGATCTCATCACCGTCGATGACCCCGACGACCCGCGGCTGCGCGACTACACCGGCCTGACCGATGTGGAGCTGCGGCGCAAGCGCGAGCCCGCCGAGGGCCTGTTCATCGCCGAGGGCGAGAAGGTCATCCGGCGGGCCAGACAGGCCGGTTACGAGATGCGCTCCATGCTGCTGTCGGCGAAGTGGGTCGACGTCATGCGGGACGTCATCGAGGACGTCCCGGCGCCGGTCTACGCGGTCAGCCCCGACCTCGCCGAACGCGTGACCGGCTACCACGTCCACCGGGGCGCCCTCGCCTCCATGCAGCGCAAGCCGCTGCCCGAGGCCGAGCGGCTCCTGGAGGGCGCCCGGAGGGTGGCCATCATGGAGTCCGTCAACGACCACACCAACATCGGCGCGATCTTCCGCAGCGCCGCGGCGCTCGGGATGGACGCGGTGCTGCTCTCCCCGGACTGCGCCGACCCGCTCTACCGGCGGTCGGTGAAGGTGTCGATGGGCGCCGTCTTCTCCGTGCCGTACGCCCGTCTCGAGGCCTGGCCGCGCGATCTCGAGGCGGTCCGGCACGCCGGCTTCAAGATTCTGGCCCTCACGCCCGACGAGAAGGCCACCACCATCGACGACGCCGCCCCGCACCGCCTGGAGCGCGTCGCCCTGATGCTGGGCGCGGAGGGGGACGGGCTGTCCGCGCAGGCGCTCATGGCCGCGGACGAATGGGTCCGCATCCCCATGGCACACGGCGTCGACTCGCTGAACGTGGGCGCGGCGGCGGCGGTCGCCTTCTACGCGGTCACGGCCGGCCGCCCCCAGGGCTGAGCCCCTGGGCCGGGGCCCGGTCCACCGGCTGGGTGGCCGCGGGCACCGGCGCGCCCAGCCCGTAGGTCGGCCCCTGGCAGCCCTGGGCCGCCGCGATGCCCAGCGCGACCAGCAGCGTCACCACCACGAAGACGATCAGCCGCTGGCGCAGCAGCCGGCGGTCCGGCCCGACGGGCCGGCGCCCGTTGCGCGGCAAACGGGCCGTACGGACCGGCGGCCGCGCGCCGTTGCGCCCCGAGGGGCGCGCGGGGGTCTGGCGGGCGCCGGGGTTGCGGCCGGTGGAACCGGTGGAGCGGCCCCCCGTGCCGGGCCCCGAGCGCGGCGCGGAGGCGCGCGGGGCCTGCGCGCGGGGCGCGGGAGGGGGCGTACCACCGGCGCGCCGCTCCGTGCGCTGGCGCGCGTACTCGTCGGCGCGTCGGCCGCTCGGGCGCTCGGACGACTGCCGCGGCCCGGAGTGGCTCCCGCCGGACGGATGGCCCCCGGAAGCGTGGCCGCCCCCCGAGGGGTGGCCTCCCCCTGAAGGGTGACCCCCGGAGTGGTGTGCTCCAGGGTGATGACCCCCGGCGTGGTGACCCCCGGCGTGGTGCCCCCCGGACTGGTGCCCGTCGGGCTGGGCGGGCCCGCCGGGGCCGAGGCCGCCATGCCCGCCCAACGCCCCGTGCCCATGGCCGTGTCCGTGCCCGTGCGCCTCCCGGGCCGCGATCTCCTTCAGCCGCAGGGACAGCTGAAGTGTGCTCGGCCGGTCCTCGGGGTCCTTGGCGAGACAGGCGTGGAGCAGCGGCGCCAGCGCGTCCGGCACCCCCGCCAACTGCGGCTCCTCGTGCACCACCCGATACAGCATCACCTCGGAACTCCCCTGGCCGAACGGGGAGTCAGCCATCGAGGCGTACGCGAGCGTCGCGCCCAGCGCGAAGACGTCGGTCGCGGGGGTCACCGTCGCGCCGCGCACCTGCTCGGGCGCGAGGAAGCCGGGGGAGCCCACCGCCGTGCCGACGTGGGTGAGCGTGCTCGCCCCGGTCGCCCAGGCGATGCCGAAGTCGATGATGCGCGGGCCCTTGGGCGAGAGCAGGATGTTCGACGGCTTGAGGTCGCGGTGCACCACCCCCGCCTCGTGCACCGCCAACAGGCCCTCGGCCAGCGCCGACCCGATGGCGGCGACCTGGGCGGCGGGCAGCGGGCCCGCCTCGTTCACCTTGTCGTGCAGGGACGGCCCCGGCACGTACTGGGTGGCGAACCACGGCCGGTCCGCCTCCAGGTCGGCGGCCACCAGCCGGGCCGTACAGCCCCCGCGGATCCGCCGCGCGGCGGACACCTCGCGCGCGAACCGGGATCTGAACTCGCGGTCCTCAGCCAGATCCGGCCGGATCACCTTCAGCGCCACGCGCTGCCCGCGCCGGTCGGAGCCGAGGTAGACCACCCCCATGCCGCCCGCGCCGAGCCGCCGGTGAAGCCGGAAGGAGCCGACGACACGCGGGTCCTCGCGCCGGAGCCGCATCATCGCCATGTCCGTCCCCTACCTCCGGTGGGAAGGCCCCTTCCCAGTACCCCTGGCGGGGAGGCCCCATCCGCTGCCGTCCGTCTGACGTGCACAGCTTACGGATTGACGGCCCGGCGCGCTGAGAGGCCGGGCATGCGTCGGCCGATGGATTGTCAGTGGTGGGTGGAATCCTTGGAGAAGTGGGGCGGAATCGCGGCAATCCGCGCTCCGGCCCGCGATGCGAGATCTCAAGGGACCGTCGCAGAAGGGGGATTGAGCCCGTGAAGGGTGATCGTGTGGAGATAGTCGTGGACGCGGGTGACACGACCCGGACGTATGAAGTGGTCGCGAGCCGGGCCGGCCGCCGGGTGGAGACGGCGGTGCGGCGAGGCGTGGTGGAAGTGAGCGAAGTCACCCGAAACGGGTCGGTGGTGCGCACCGCCCGCTTCATGGCCAACAGGGTGCTGGCGCTGGTCGAGCAGCCGGTGCCGCGGACCGACGACGGGGAGCGCGGGGAGGGCTCCCTCAGGGAAGACCCCAAGCCCTGACCCCATCCCCGACCCCGACCCCTGACCCCATCCCCTATCCCGAGTCCGACCCCGAGTCCGACCCCGAGTGGGGGCTCCGGGTCCCGAGCCCGGGTCTCCACCCAGGGGAGTAGTCGTCGGCGCGCGACGTCATCCTCCGGGAGGCCCGGCATCGATACGAGGGCATGACGCCGTCCTCCGCCCCCGCGCCTAATGTTGAGGTCAAGCGGCGGGCGCAGCACTCGTCCCCCGAGGTCAGACGCTCGCCGCCCCAGATGTGACAGGAGAGTGACGATGGCGGATCCGGCGGTACGGATGGCCACCCGGGCGCGCGGACACCGCGCGGCGGAGCCGTTCGGCGATCGGTCCGGCACCCGTCATCCTCTGGTCGCGGCGGCCATGGTGCTGCCCCTGGCCACGCTCCTGGTCATCGTGTTCGACGGCTGGGAGGCCGTCGTCACACAAGCGTCGTCCGTGGCGGGAAAGCTGGGGCGCTGAGGCGCCCCAGGCCCGGGAGAGCGGCCCGGGCGGGGACTTCCCGTCATCAACCCCGTGGGGACGGGGGTGCGGCGGACGGCACGAATGCCCGGACAGCTGGGGAGCTGTCCGGGCATCGCGCCGTTTACGGGCTCCACCGGTGCCGTCCTTTCCGTTCTTTCCGCCCTCTCGGCTTTTCCGCCGGTTCGGGCCGGGTGCGCCCGGGGTGCGCGGGCCGACCTAGGATCCAGGGGGCGGCGCGCGGTACGAGTCGGCGCGCCGTACGAGAGGGGGAGCCGTGAGCGAGACCGCGCGGGGCGGCGTCGTCCCTCAGTTGGTGGAGGCTGTGCGCCGGGTCGCGCCCCGGCGTGCGCCGGGCGGCGAGGTGGTCATGCTGGCCGACCGCGTCGACGCCACCGTCATACGCCACGGGCAGGTCGTCGCGAAGGCGCACGCCCCCGGCACCGAGGTGGGGGAGCTGGTCGTCCGGGTGGGGGTGGCCGCCGATCCCGCGTGCGCGGGGGTTCTGCTGCCGCCGCTGGGCGGGCCCGAGATGCTGCCCGAGGGGCGGGCGGTGACCCTGTGGCCGTACGGGGAGCCGGTGTCGCCCGCGGAGCCGGGGGCCGCCCCGTGGGCCGAGGCCGGGGCGCTGCTGGCGCGGCTGCACGCCGTGCCGCCCGCCGCGCTGCCGGGCCCGCTGCCGCCGATGCGCGGGCCCGCCAAGGCCGCCCGCGCCGTGGCCCGGCTGCGCGCCGCGGCCGCGGGACCGGCGGCGGCCGTGGCGGCCGTGCTGCGGGCGTGGGCGGCGCTGCCCGGCTGGGCCCGTGGTGAGGGGGCGGCCCCGGAGGGCGGCGCCCTGTGCCACGGCGACCTCCATCTGGGGCAGTTGGTGAGACCCGCCTCGCACTGGCTGCTCATCGATGTCGACGACCTCGGCCTGGGAGACCCCGCGTGGGACCTGGCGCGCCCCGCCGCCTGGTACGCGGCCGGGCTGCTCGGCCCCGACGACTGGGGGCGCTTCCTGGGGGCGTACCAGACGGCGGGCGGCCCCGCCGTGCGCCGGCGCGGGGAGGACCCCTGGCCGCGGCTCGACGTGCCCGCGCGGGCGCTGACCGTGCAGATCTCCGCGCTGGCGCTCGCCAAGGCGGCGGTGGCGGGGCGGCCGTTGGACGAGGCGGAGGAGGCCATGGTGGAGGCCTGCGCCCGCATCGCGCGGCTCGCCGGAGCGTAGGGTGAAGTCAACGCCGCCGGACGACCGTTCCGGCAGCGCTTTTTTCTGATGCTGAGGAGTTGAGCGGACCATGCAGTGTCCCAAGTGCGGTGCGCCGATGCACACGTACAACCGCAATGGCGTGCAGATCGAGCAGTGCAGCGGCTGCCGGGGGATCTTCCTGGACTACGGGGAGCTGGAGGCGCTGACCCGGCTCGAGTCGCAGTGGGCCGGGCAGGTTCCGCCGGTGCCGCCCGCGGCGCCCGCTCCTCAGGCGTACCCGGCGGCCCCCGCCTGGGGTGCCCCCCAGCACGGCCACCACGGCCACCATGGCCACAACAAGCATCACCGTGGCTTCGGGCACATGCTCTTCTCCTCCTGAGGATCCTGAGCACGGACACGACCGAGGGCCGGGGCGAGCTGCCCCGGCCCTCGGGCCGATCATGTGGACGATACTGGGATTGAACCAGTGACCTCTTCCGTGTCAGGGAAGCGCTCTCCCGCTGAGCTAATCGTCCTGGGGAACCGCGACGGAGATCGTGGTTCCGTGGTGTGCGCGATACTGGGATTGAACCAGTGACCTCTTCCGTGTCAGGGAAGCGCTCTCCCGCTGAGCTAATCGCGCGAGCGGGTCCAGGGGACCCGAGTGGACGATACTGGGATTGAACCAGTGACCTCTTCCGTGTCAGGGAAGCGCTCTCCCGCTGAGCTAATCGTCCGAGGTGGAGACGGGATTTGAACCCGTGTAGACGGCTTTGCAGGCCGTTGCCTCGCCTCTCGGCCACTCCACCACGCAGGGGCCGGAACCCCCACTCCGAGCGGACGACGAGATTCGAACTCGCGACCCTCACCTTGGCAAGGTGATGCTCTACCAACTGAGCCACGTCCGCAGGTGTCGTTTCTCCGGGGCGCTTCCGCGTCCCGGCGACGTGTTGAACTCTAGCGGATTCCGCAGCCAGCTCAAATTCCGTTTGCGCAGGGTGCTCCTTCCGTTTCCGCAGCGTGCCGCCCTGCCCGCGGCCGGAAGCCCCTCCCGCCGCGTTCCCGGGGCCACCGCCCTAGACTCGCAACCGTGTACGACCTGCCCCCTCTGGCTCGCTTCGGCGGCCTCGTCGCCACCGGTCTCCGCGAGGTGACCAGCGACCCCGCGGCCCTGGACTCCGAGGGCTTCTGGGCGGTGGTCGCCGACTTCGAGGGCGGCCTGGTCTGCGCCCGCTTCGAGGACGTACGGCCCGAGCCCGTCCCGGCGCCCGGCCGCTGGCGCGGCCCCGCCCCCGAGGACTGGACCTCGTCGCTGGACCGCGCCGCCTACACCGAGGGCGTGCGGCGCATCCGGCGGCGCATCGCGGCGGGGGAGGTGTACCAGGCGAACCTGTGCCGGGTGCTGACCGCGCCGCTGCCCGACCCCGACCGCGCCGACGTGGACCAGCTGAGCGCGCTGCTGGCCCTGGGCAACCCCGCCCCGTACGCCGGCACCGTCCGCCTGCCGGACCACGGCGTCGAGGTCGCCACGGCCTCACCCGAGCTCTTCCTGCGGCGCGCCGGGCGGACCGTCGAGTCCGGGCCGATCAAGGGCACCGGGCGCGAGGCGGCGGACCTGCTGGAGAAGGACCACGCCGAGAACGTGATGATCGTCGACCTGGTCCGCAACGACCTGGGGCGGGTCTGCGCCACCGGCTCGGTGACCGTGCCCGCCCTGTGCGCGATCGAAGAGCACCCCGGGCTGGTCCACCTCGTGTCCACCGTGCGCGGCGAACTGGCGGCCGGCGCGGGCTGGCCCGAGCTGTTCGCGGCCGCCTTTCCGCCCGGCTCCGTCACCGGAGCGCCCAAGTCCAGCGCGCTGCGTGTCATCGAGGAGCTCGAGACGGCGCCCCGCGGCCCGTACTGCGGCGGCGTCGGCTGGGTGGACGCGGACCGGGGCACCGGCGAGCTGGCGGTCGGGATACGCACCTTCTGGATCGACCGCGCGGCCGCCGGCGGCCCCGTGCTGCGCTTCGGCACCGGAGCGGGCATCACCTGGGGCTCCGACCCGGAGCGCGAATGGGACGAAACCGAACTCAAGGCCGCCCGACTGCTCTCCGTGGCGTCGGGCGCGCCCCAGCCGACGGGAGGCACCGCACGATGACACTCGCCATCTGGCTCGACGGTTCGCTACGGGAGGCGGACAGCGCGCGGGTGTCCGTCCTCGACCATGGGCTGACGGTCGGCGACGGGGTCTTCGAGACGGTCAAGGCAGTCGACGGACAGGCCTTCGCGCTCACCCGTCATCTGCACCGGCTGGCCGGCTCGGCCCGCGGCCTGGGGCTGCCGGAACCGGACCTGGACGAGGTGCGGCGCGCCTGCGCGGCGGTGCTGGAGGCCGGCCCGGTGCCGCTCGGCCGGCTGCGGATCACCTACACGGGAGGGGTCTCGCCGCTCGGCTCCGACCGGGGCACGGCGGGACCCACGCTGGTCGTCGCGCTCGTCGAGACCGAGCGGCGGCCCGATACGACCGCGGTGATCACCGTCCCGTGGACCCGCAACGAGCGCGGGGCGCTGGCCGGGCTGAAGACCACCTCGTACGGCGAGAACGTCGTGGCGCTCGCCCGCGCGCGGGAGCGCGGCGCGAGCGAGGCGCTGTTCGCCAACACCCTCGGGCGGCTGTGCGAGGGCACGGGGTCCAACGTCTTCGTGGTCCTCGACGGGGAGCTGCACACCCCGCCGCTCGCCTCCGGCTGCCTCGCCGGCATCACCCGGCAGCTCGTGCTCGACTGGGTGGGCGCCAAGGAGACGGACCTGCCGTTCGACGTGCTGGAGCGGGCGGAGGAGATCTTCCTGACCTCCACCACCCGGGACGTCCAGGCGCTCCACCGGCTGGACGAGCGGCCGCTGCCCGGCGCGCCCGGCCCCGTCACCGCGCGGGCGATGCGGATCTTCGCCGAGCGGGCGGCCGACGACCTCGACCCCTGAAAAACCTGGTGACGACCGCCCGCAGGGCAGGTAGAACACCATCGTGACCACTACCCTGCGGCCCACCGGGCCGGAACAGCGCACCGAGAACGGCGGGCGGGCCCGCTCGTACGAGGTGACCGTCAACGGCCGCCCCGTCGGCTCCCTCCAGCTCGCCACCGACGAGCGGCTGGGCGCGGATGTCGGGCGGATAGAGCGGCTGGACATCGACGCGCCGGACCGGCACCGCGGCCGCGGCACGGTCGCCGCGCTGGCCGCCGAGGAGGTGCTGCGCGGCTGGGGCTGCACGCAGGTGGCGGTGAGCATCCCGGCAGAGGCCACGGCCGGGCTCGGGCTGGCGGGGGCGCTCGGCTTCGGCGAGCGCAGCCGCAACATGGTCAAGGAGCTGACCGAGGCTCCCGAGCTGCCGCCGGGCAGCGAGGTACGGCCCATGGGGGAGGCGGAGTACCCGGCCTGGCTCGAGCACGAGCGGGCGGACTACATCCGCGACTGGCTGGAGCGCGGGGTGTCCGAGGAGGCGGCCCGGGCCAAGGCCGACGCCGAGTACCCGACCCTCCTGCCGGACGGCCCCGCGACGCCGGGCGCCCTGCTGCGCGTCCTCGCCCATCGCGGCACGGACGTGGGCACCATATGGGTCTCGCTGCGCCCGGGGGAGTCCCCGGAGGCGTACGTCTTCTCGGTGCTGGTCGCCGAGGAGTACCGCGGCCACGGCCACGGCCGCACCCTCATGCTGGCCGCCGAGCGAGACGCCCTGCAGGCGGGGGCCCGCGCGATCGGGCTGCACGTCTTCGGCGGCAACACCCCGGCCCTGCGGCTGTACGAGTCGCTCGGCTACCGGTCGACCCAGTACCACCTCTACAAGCAGCTGCTCTGACGCCGCGGCCGCTCCGACCGCGCAGCTGCTCTGGCCCCCGGGCCCCGGCTCAGCCGGCGAGCAGCCGGTCGGCGATCTCCTCGACGCGCTCGCGCAGCCCCTCCTGGCTCTTCCCGCCGTCGAGCCGCTCCCCGCCGATCACATACGTCGGGGTGCCGGTCACCCCGATCGCCTTGCCCTCGGCCTGATCCGCGTCCACGATCAGGATGTGCCGGCCGTCGATCAGCGCGGTGTCCATCTCCTCGGCGTCCAGGCCCAGCTCCCGGGCGACCTCCACCAGCACCACCTCGCCGCGCGAGGCCAGCTCCTCGGCCCGGGCCAGGACGGCCTCGGCGTACGGCCAGCCCCGGCCCTGCACGATGGCCTCCTCGAGGGCCTGGGCGGCGGCGTGGGCGTGCTGGTGGCGCTCCAGCGGGAAGTGCCGTATCCGGATCTCCAGGGCGTCGCCGTAGCGGGCGCGCAGCGCGTGCAGGTCGGTCTGCGCGGTACGGCAGTCGGGGCACTGGAGCTCGCACCACACATCCAGCACGACGGGCTGGGGGCGGCCGGGGCCGGCGCCTTCACCGGGGCCGGGGGACGGAGAGGGCTGGGGGTCGCTCATGGGGCCAGTCTTCCAGCCGGAGCCGGGTCCTCCGAATCCGGACCGCGACATCGGGCCCCGGCGGCCTCGCCTCGCCGCCTCGCCCCCGGGGAGGAGCGCTGCCCGGAGATGTCCCTGATCCTTCTCCCCGGCACGGCCCTCATGTCGTCGCGAGGGTGCACGATGGGAACTCGGCACCCGATCGGCAGGAGGACCCGATGCTGCTGACTGACACGGTCTGCGCCGCGGCATCCGCGGCGGGCCTCGCTGTCGCCTTCGTGACGGCATACCGCAGGCGTTTCCTGGCCGCCACCCGTATCGCCGGCTACGCCCTGCTGCCGGTGGGCCTGGCGATGACGGGCGTCCTGGACTGGATCACCGACCTGGTCTTCAAGCCGGCCGTCTGGCTGGGCTTCGGGGTGCTCGGCCTGTCCTGGCTGCTGCTCGCGGTGAGCCGCGCGGTGGAGCGCCGCCGGGGCGGCGGCACCCGCGAGGAGCGGCGCGCGGCGGCGGAGCGGGGCGGGGCCCCCGCGCTGGGCGCCGGCGGCGGTACCCGCGGGCCCGGGCGGACCAGGGGAGCGACCAAGTCCGGAGCCGGCTCGGGCACGGACGACTTCTCGGATATCGAGGCCATTCTCAAAAAGCACGGAATCTGACGCTCAACCGGTCAATTACGGCTCCCCGACCGCGGGCATGGTTCCCCTGCGCCATGATCTTCCGCGAGATGCCGCACACACCCGGGGAGCGATCCCCTATCGAAACACCCCCCGCACCGCCGAGCGAGGAGCCGCGTGGCTGTCTCTTCGCCCTTTCCCAGCCCCCGCTGATGCTCTTCCTCGCGGTCGTGGGCACCCTGCTGTTCGTCACCGCCGTCCACGACCTCTACCGGTGGTGAGCGCCCATCGCCGGGCGCTCAGCCGGCGGCCTCCCGGCGCCGGGCGCGGTAGGCGGCCACATGCAGACGATTGCCGCAGGTGCGGCTGTCGCAGTAGCGGCGTGAGCGGTTGCGCGAGAGGTCGACGAAGGCGTACCCGCAGTCCGGCGCCTCGCAGCGGCGCAGCCGCCCCCGCTCGCCCGCCTCCAGGAGGAACACCAGCGCCATGCCGCCGTCGGCGGCGAGGTGGTCGGCCAGCGACGCCCCGGGAGCGAAGTAGTGCACATGCCAGTCGTAGCCGTCGTGGTCGGTGAGCCGGGGCGTGGTGCCCGCCGCGGCGACCATCGCGTTGAGCAGCTCGGCGGCGCGCCGGGTGTCGGGCGCGGCGAAGACCTCGGCGAACCGGGCGCGCACCGCCCGCACGGCCACCAGGTCCCGCTCCTCGAGCGTGCCGACGTCGCTGATGGCGTGGTGCGCCACGAAGCGGCGCAGCGCGTCGACGTCTGCCAGGCCGTCCGGGCCGTCGCCGTCGGGGGTGGTGTTCACCAGGGCGACGACCGCGTCGAGCGCGCACCGGGTGTCGTGGTTGATCAGCACGGTTGGCTCCCTGGCCGGCCGGATCGGAGGCTGCACTCGCCTGCCCTTCGATCTGACCGACTCTAGCGGCGTTCCCGACACCGCGTTCCCGACACCGCGTTCCCGACACGGCGGTGCCGCCACCGCGGACGGCTCCGCGGCGACGGCACCGTCGCCTGCCTATGACGTTGTCGGTATGTCACTGCCTTCATGCCGCGGCCGGGCTCGCGCCGTCTCCCCGAGTCGGACGGCCGCGCGCTCAGCTCTCTCCGGGTCTCAGCTCTCCGCCAGGATGTGGGAGAGCTCCGTGTCGAGGTCGAAATGACGGTGTTCGGTGCCGGGTGGCACCGCGGCGTCGGTCCGCTTCAGGAACGACTCCAGGGCCCGCGCCGGGGCTTCGAGCAGAGCCTCTCCCTCCGGGGAGCTCAGGGCGATGCAGACGACGCCCTGCCCATGGCTGCGGGACGGCCACACGCGGACGTCGCCGGTGCCCGTGGGCCGGTGCAGGCCCTCGGCGAGCAGGTCGCGGGCGAAGACCCATTCGACCGTCTCTTCGGCTCCGGTGTGGAAGGTGGCGTGCACGGCGTAGGGATCGGCCGTGTCGTACCGCAGGCCCGCGGGTACAGGCAGTGAGGACTCGCTCGACACAACGAGGCGCAGGTGCAGCTCGCAGCTGACCGTGGTGTTCATAAGCGCCAGGGCCTTTCGCTCAGTGTGCGCTCGGGGATTCGCACGTCGGCGAAATCGACATGCCACCTACGGTGCCGTTGTAAACCCCTCTGCCCGTTTTGTGGTCCTTCCAGTAGCTCTAGCAGCGCAGTCTCCGCGTGGTCGGTACCGCCATTCCGGTGAACGGTTTTCGATCAGGTAGGTTGGGTCACATGAACGCGGAGAGTGACGAGCGGCAGGGGGTCACCGAGTCGGCGGCCCCGGGGCCCGCGGCGGGGGAGAGCGCTTCCGAGGAGCCGGCGCTCGGCTCGCGGGCGCCGCGGTTCATCCAGAGGTCCCGGGCGCTCCACCTGAGCTGGCAGGTCGGGGTGTTCATCGTCGGGCTCGCGGTGGTGGTCGTCGGCATCATCATGCTGCCGCTGCCCGGCCCCGGGTGGCTGGTGATCTTCGCCGGCATGGCAATCTGGGCGACCGAGTTCGTCTGGGCCCAGCTGGTGCTGCGCTGGACCAAGCGCAAGGTCACCGAGGCGGCGCAGCGCGCCCTCGACCCCCGGGTGCGCAAGCGCAACCTCATCCTGACCACGATCGCCGTGGTGATCTGCGCCGCGGCGGTGGCGGTGTACGTGGTGAAGTTCGGCCTGGTCATGCCGTGGAAGATCAAGGAGTGACGGCCGGGGGCGGCCGGCCCTGAGCCGGCCGTGGTCGGGGGCATGGTCCGGCATACGCTAATGTTGGGCGTGCGCCAGGGCGATTAGCTCAGTGGGAGAGCGCTTCGTTCACACCGAAGAGGTCACTGGTTCGAACCCAGTATCGCCCACCCTGGACCGAGGGCCCGGAGGCTTCATGCCTCCGGGCCCTCGGTGTTTTCACGCCCCGTCCTGACCGGATGGGGCGCTTTTGGTGAAGCGCTTCGAATTGATCCTGCCCGAACCGTTGACGTCCGGGGGAGACGTCCATAACTTAGCCCGGCAAGCGCTTTCCTAAAACGTTTCAAGGCTCGTTGGGCAGTCGGACGACCTGCCCGGGAGGGGCGTCTCATGAGTGCTCGATGGGTGCGGAGGAGCGGAAGACTGCGGGCGGCCGCGGTGGGCCTGCTCGGGCTGGGGCTGCTGGCCTCGGGATGCGGGGGCGGCGGCGGGGGCTCCGGCGACGGCACGGTGACCATCCGCTACTCCTGGTGGGGTGCGAAGGACCGCGCCGAGCTGATCCAGAAGACGGTCGAGCTGTTCGAGAAGAAGTACCCGAACATCAAGGTGAAGACGGACTTCGCCGAGTACGCCGACTTCTGGAGCAAGTTCAACACCCAGGCGGCGGGCGGCAACCCGCCCGATGTGTTCCAGAACTCGGTCGCGTTCCTGCGCAAGTACGGCGAGAAGAACATCCTGCTGGACCTGAACCAGCAGGTGAAGGCCGGAAACCTCAGCATGAAGGACTTCCGGGCCGGGCTGGAGAAGGCCGGCGAGGTGGACGGCAAGCTCTACGGCGTGCCCGTCGGCGCCAACACCTTCGCGCTGTTCTACGACCCCACCGAGTTCAAGAAGGCCGGGGTGACCCCCAAGGACGGCTGGACCTGGGACGAGTTCTTCTCCGCCGCCCAGAAGGTCAGCAAGGACGGGGACGGCCTCTACGGCGCCGGCGACAACGCCGGGGTGATGTACCTCTACGACCTGTATCTGCGCCAGGAGGGCAAGGCCTTCTTCACCGAGGACAAGAAGCTCGGCTTCACCGAGGGCGACCTCAAGACATGGTGGGGCGACTGGTACGGCAAGAACAAGGACGGCGTGCTGGTCCCGGCCAAGAAGGCCGAGCAGGTCAAGCCCAAGGCCACGATCAGCGCCGACCTCGCCGCCGCCGAGTTCACCTGGGACAACTTCCTGGTCCGCTTCGCGGCCGAGACCAAGACCGAACTCGACCTCGGCCCGATCCCGACCCTGGACGGGAAGAAGACCGGGCAGTACCTCTCCTCCCTGATGCTGAGCGGCTCCGCCCGCACCCAGCACCCCAAGGAAGTCGCGAAGTTCATCGACTTCATGACCCACGACCCCGAGGTCGGCAAGATCATGGGCTACAACCGCGGGGTGCTGCCCACCAACGCGCAGTACAAGGCGTTCAAGCCCACCGGAGTGAACGCCAAGATCGCCAAGTACGAGGAGAGCGTCACCGACAAGCTGGAGCCGATCACTCCGCACCCGGCCGGCGCGGATGTCGCGGAGGCCGCCTTCCTGCGCATCTACGGCCAGGTCGCGCAGGGCAAGACTTCGGTGGACGACGCCGTCGACCAGTTCTTCAGCGAGGCGAAGACCGCGCTCGGCTCCTGAGGAGAGCTTCGTGACCCCTACCAAGACCTCCGCGGCGGACCATCTCGGACGCAAGGATCCCGCGCCGCGGGAGGCCAGGGCTCGGAAAGCCGCCCCCGCCGCCCTCGCGCGGCGGCGGGGGCGCCGGGAGACGCTGGCCGGCTATCTGTTCCTGACGCCGTGGTGCGTCGGGATCCTGCTGCTCACCCTCGGCCCGATGCTCGTCTCGCTCTACCTGGCGTTCACTGACTACAACCTCTTCGACTCGCCCGAGTGGGTGGGCCTGAAGAACTTCCGGGAGATGTTCCAGGACGACCGGTGGTGGACCTCGGTCGACGTGACGCTGAAGTACGTCCTGATCGGCACCCCGCTGAAGCTGCTGGTCGCCCTCGGCGTGGCGCTGCTGCTGGTCAAGCCTCGCAAGGGGCAGGGCTTCTACCGCTCGGCCTTTTACGCCCCGTCCCTGATCGGCGCCAGCGTCAGCATCGGCATCGTGTGGCGGTCGATCTTCCAGGACGACGCGATCGTCGACAAGTCGATGAGTCTCTTCGGCTGGGACGTCGGCGGCTGGATCGGCGACCCGGACTGGATGCTGCCCACCCTCGTGACCCTCACCGTCTGGCAGTTCGGCGCCCCGATGGTGATCTTCCTCGCCGGGCTCAAGCAGGTCCCGCGCGAGCTGTACGAGGCCGCGGAGATGGACGGCGCGGGGCGGTGGCGGCGGTTCCGTTCCATCACCCTGCCGATGATTTCCCCGGTGCTGTTCTTCAATCTGCTGCTGGAACTCATCCACTCGTTCCAGGTCTTCACCTCGGCGGTGGTCATCGGCGGCACCGGAGGCTCCGGCGCGGGCGGTCCGGCCGACTCGCTGCTGGTCTACACCTGGTACCTGTACGAGCAGGGCTTCCGCAACCTGCGCATGGGCTACGCCTCCGCGATGGCGTGGATGCTGATGCTGGGCATCGGCCTGGTGACGGTGGTGCTGTTCAAGACCCAGCGCGGCTGGGTGCACTACGAGGAGGATGCCCGGTGACGGCGCTGACGAATACGGCTCGGCGCAGGGTGCGGTCCGTGGGGTGGCACGTGGGGGCGCTCGCGCTGCTGGCCGTGATCCTCTACCCCGTGGTGTGGGTGATCGGCGCCTCGTTCAAGCCCGGCGACAAGATCGTCGGCAGTCTGCGGCTGCTGCCCACCGACCCCATCACCGACAACTACCGGCGGCTGTCGGAGGGCATCGCCGACATCCCGATCTCCAGCTTCTTCTACAACTCGCTGTTCATCGCGGTGGGTTCGGTGATCGGGGTGCTGTTCTCCTGCTCGCTGGCGGCCTACGCGTTCGCCAGGATCCGCTTCGCGGGGCGCAACCTGCTGTTCTCGGTCATGATCGCGACGCTGCTGCTGCCCTTCCAGGTGCTGATCATTCCGCAGTACGTGCTGTTCCAGAAGCTGGAACTGATCAACACCTTCGTGCCGCTGCTGCTCGGCAAGTACCTGGCCGTGGACGCCTTCTTTGTCTTCCTGATGATGCAGTTCATGCGCAATCTCCCCAAGGAACTGGACGAGGCGGCCCGCATCGACGGCTGCGGCCATCTGCGCATCTACTGGAACATCGTGCTCCCGCTGTGCCGTCCGGCCCTGATCACCAGCGCGATCTTCAGCTTCATCTGGTCCTGGAACGACTTCATCGGACCGCTGCTGTATCTGAACACCCCGGACAAGTACACGGTCTCGCTCGGCCTGAAGATGTTCATCGACCAGGACACCGTCGCCGACTACGGCGGCATGGTCGCCATGTCGCTGGTGGCGCTGGCGCCGGTGCTGCTGTTCTTCCTCGCCTTCCAGCGCTATCTGGTCGAGGGCGCGGCGACCTCCGGGCTCAAGGGCTGAGGGGCGGCGCCATGGACGTACGGGAGGTGAGCGCGCGGCCGTGGGCCGGGCGGCGGGAGTCACGGCTGTTCCTGTTCTCCGCGTTCGCGGAGTCCCTGCTGACCGGGGTGTGGGTGGTGCTCGCCGCCCTGCCCGTGGTCACCCTGCTGCCCGCCTTCGCGGCCGGGTGCGCGCATCTGCGCCGCCACCTGGACGGGGAGCGCGCCACCTGGCGGGACTTCCTCGCCGGACTGCGGGAGGCCATGCGCGCCGGCTGGCGGTTCTCGCTCCTGTGGTGGGCGGTGCTCGCCCTGCTCGCCTTCGATCTGCGGGTGGCCCGCTCCGGGGCGCTGCCCGGCGGGCCCGCGCTGGTCGCCGTGAGCGTGGCGGGGACGCTCACGGTGATCGTGCTCGGGCTGCGCACGGCCGCCCAGTGGCGGCCGGGCCTCGGCTGGTCCGCCGTGGCCCGGGCCGCCGCCCGCCGCGGCCTCGGCGCCGACCTGGGCGGTTCGCTGCTGCTCGCCGGCGGGCTCGCGGTGGTCACCGTCGCCGCCTGGCAACTGCTGCCGCTGGTCGCGCCCGCCGTGGGAGCCCTGGCGGCCTGCGCCGTCGCGGTCGACCGCCGCCGCGGGCCCGCGGCGGCGAGCGAAGCGGAGCCGCGGCCCGCCCGCGGCTGACGGCGGCCCTTCGGCCGACGGCGGCCCCGCGGCCGTGGACGGGTCCGATCCCACCGCCGCGACCCCTCATCAGCTCCATGCCATGCGCCTGCCGCATGGGCCCGCCGACCTGGCCCGCGCCAAGGTCTTCGGCGGCCTGTCCGCAGGGTGGCGGCCCGTCGGGGGCGGGGCCGTCGCAGACTGGAGGGATGGACTGGTGCCGCTACCGCTTCCACAGCCACTGGGACCTCGACGCCCCGCCCGCGGCGGTCTACCGGCTGCTCGCGGCGGGAGACGACTATCCGCGGTGGTGGCCACAGGTCCGCGAGGCGGTCCGGTCCGACGAGCGGACCGGCACCGCCCGCTTCCGCTCCCTGATCCCTTACGACCTGGTCATCACCGTCCGCGAGGCGCGCCAGGACCCGGCGGCCGGGGTGCTGGAGCTGGCCATGTCCGGCGACCTGGAAGGGTGGGTGCGCTGGACCGTGACGGCGCGCGGCACCGGCGCGCGCGCCGTCTTCGACCAGGAGGTGGTGGTCCGCAAGCCGCTTCTGCGCCGGTTCGCGCTCCCCGGCCGCCCCCTCTTCCGCCTCAACCACGCGCTGATGATGCGGAGCGGGCTGCGGGGCCTGCGGGCGCACCTGGCCGCGCCGCCGTCCGGCGCGTATCCGGTTTGAACGAGACCCCTCGCGACCTGTATTGTTCACGTCGTTCCACCGGGGAGCACCCCACCGGGACACCGGGGCGATTAGCTCAGTGGGAGAGCGCTTCGTTCACACCGAAGAGGTCACTGGTTCGAACCCAGTATCGCCCACCCCGTCGAGGCCGGGCCGCCAGCAGGCGGCCCGGCCTCGACGCGTACCGGCCGGGGCGCCCTGGGCCGAGGAAAGCATGCGTGCCGTCCCCGAAGGCGGGTAGCCGGAGATAGCGCCGGATACGCGAACGGGAGGGAACTCATGGCCGCCGTGGAAACCGCCGTCCTGGCCCTGGACTGTGCCGAGCCCGAAGCGCTCGCGGAGTTCTACGCGACCCTGCTCGGCGCGGAGATCCAGGCGATGACCAACGCGGACCGGATCGAGATCGTCGCGAAGAGCGGGGCACGGATGGCCTTCCTCCGCGACCACGGCTTCGCCCCGCCGAGCTGGCCCCGCCCGGACGACTCGCAACAGGCCCACCTCGAACTGATCGTGGCCCAGGGCGACATGGACGCCGCCGAGCGGCAGGTCATCGATCTGGGGGCGCGGCCGCTCGACACCAAGCACAACGGCGGCCCGCGCGACGTCCGCCTCTACTCGGACCCGGCGGGCCACCCCTTCTCGCTGCGCTGCGCCTGACGGCGCGGACCCCCGCGCCGCCCGGCGGTGCGAACGGGGTCAGCGCGACCGCTCGACGGCGTCCTCGTTCGCGTCGGCACTCGGCGTCATCGGGTCGCCGCCCTTGCCGCCGGCCGCCTGGTTCCCGCGCTCGTCCTCGGTCGCCGTCTGCGCCTCCTCGGCCTCCTCCGTCAGCTCCTCGGCCGCCGTGTCGGCCTTGTGGCGGTGCTCGCCCATGCCGGCTCCTCTTCCGCGTCGGCGGGGGCCCGGCCGGGCCCCGGGGGAGATACGAACGCCGCGGCGGGTATCCCGGCGCGCCGCGGCCAAACACCAGGCCGCGGGAGGCGCACGACACGGCGCCGCCCCCCTACGCCGCGGCGGGCAGCTCCGGCCGCAGCGGCCAGGCCGGGTCGCAGGTCTCCTGCGAGCCGTTGAGCGCGAACCACGCCTGCAGCCCGCGGGCCTGCGCCGCGTACCACACCGTCTGCCGGTCGTGGAGCTCCGCGGGCGTCATGGTCCCCAGACGGGAGGTGAAACGGCGGCCGACCGCCCGCACCACTTCCAGGGCGGCCGTGGCGTCCGCCGCCGCGTCATGGGCCCCCGTCAACTCCACGCCGTAGTGGGCGCACAGGTCGGTGAGCGTGCGGCGGCCCTTGCGGTAGCGGTCGAGGTGCTTGTCCAGCACCCGGGGGTCCAGGACGAACAGCGAGCGCAGCGAGACGTACGAGGACAGGCTCGAATTGCGGTGCCGCCGCAACTCCCGGTCCAGCAGGGTCAGATCGAACGGCGCGTTCATCACCACCACCGGGGTGCCCCGCGCCGCCTGCTCGGCGAGCGCCCGCGCCACCTCGTCCATCACCGGGGCGGGCCACCTGCCGTGCCGCTGGAGATGCGCGTCGGTCAGCCCGTGTATCGCGGTGGCCGCCTCCGGCACCGGTATCCCCGGGCTCACCAGCCAGCGCCTGACCTCCGGAAGGCTTCCGGCCCCGCGCTGGACCACCAGCGCCGCCGACACGATCCGGTCCCGCTCGACATCGATCCCCGTGGTCTCCGTGTCGAATGCGGCGAGAGGCCCCTCGAACCAGGACGGCATGGCCTCAACTCCTCGTGCTCGCTCACCGAATGGCTCCTACGACCCCGCCCCACCTGGTGATACCCGGGGAGAGTGGCTCGAACCGCCGCCGTTTGCCGAGGTCCTGACGCGGAGACAACACCTGTGTAGCAACCGGCAATACCCGGAAGGCGCTCGACGACATGGCGCTCGCGCAGCCCGACCCGGCCACGCCGGCGAGCAGTCTGCTGCCCGAGCGGATCGCACCGCCGCGAGGCTCCCTCGCCACCACCGCCTGCATGGAGACCCTGCAGGTCGGCTATCTGCACGCGGTCGCGGCGGCGGCCGGCTGCTCCCTGGCGCAGCCCTTCCCCGACCACGGCATCGACTGGCACGTGAGCCACAGCGCGCGCGGACACGCCGTCGACGACGAAGTGACGATCAAGGTGCAGCTCAAGGCCACCTACCAGATCGCCCCCCACCCGCCCGGGCCGACCTTCTCCTTCACCCTCGACAACGACCACCTGATCAAGCTGGCCCGCAGCCCGGTCTCGGTCCACAAGATCCTCGTCGTGATGATCGTGCCGCGCGCCCGGGACGACTGGCTGCGGGCCGGCCACGATCGCCTCGCGCTGCGCCACTGCTGCTACTGGATCAATCTGGCCGGCCATCCCGTCACGGGCAGCCGCCGGACCACCGTGCGGATCCCGACCTCGCGGATCTTCGACGACCGCGCGCTCTGCGAGATCATGACCCGGGTCGGGGCGGGAGGGAGACCCTGATGGACCGGTACCGCCCGACCGACGAGCCCGCCCCCGCCCCGCCCGTCCCCTCCCCGGACGAGGTGGACCCCGTCGTGCTCGGCGCCCTGCTGGCCCGCCACGGCTGGCGGCGGCGCGGTGGAGCGGCGGGGCGGTACGCGCGCTGGACGCCACCGGGCGACCCGGGCGGCGGCACGAGCGGTGGGACGAGCGGTGGGACGAGCGGCGGCACGAGCCTGCTGGTGCCCGAGAGCCGGGAGTTCCCCGACAGCGGCGACCTGCTCGGCGAGGCGGTGACCGCGCTGGCCCGCAGCGCCGCCCCGTCCGCCCGCGAGGTGCTGATCGGCCTGGCCGTGCCCAGCGACGAGATCCGCTGGCGGCGCGAGGTGCCCGAGCCCCGGTCGGGCGCCGCCGCCTGGAGCGCACAGGAGCGGCTGAGCGCCGCCGCCCGCGCCACGCTGCTGGCCGGCGCGCTGGCCGCCCGGGGGCGGGCGGGCTACTACGGGGCGCGGCACCGCCGCGAGGCCGAGGCGTCCCTGGAGCACATCCTGGTCGGACCGCCCGGCCCGGGCGGGCGCGAGCTGACCGTCTTCGTGCCGGTGGAGCACGGGCGGGCCGTCACCGGGACGCTGCTGCGCGCGCTGCACGCGCTGCGCGACGCCGTGGACTACCAGCGGACCACCGGCGGGCAGGAGGCCTTCGACACCGCCGTGGAGGCGGGGGTGAGCCGCGAGCTGACCAAGGCGGTGGTGTCCCTCGTCGAGGGGACGGAGGGGGCCCGGGTGGCGCTGGAGTGGTCGCCCGGGGCCGGCCCGCCGGCCGGCGTCGCGGCCCGGCCCGAGCCCGTGGACTTCAGCCCCGGCGACCTGCCGGCCCTGCGGGAGGCCGGGGTCCGTTACGTACGCTCCGAGCCGGCCGTGCCGGTGCGGGTCACCGGCGCGGTGGTGCGGCTGCGGCGCACCGGCCCGGGCGGCCCCGGGACGGTCCGGCTGCGGGTGCTCACCGGCGCCGATGTGGCGCAGGTGCGGGTCGCGCTGGGGGAGGACGACTACCGGATCGCGGTCCACGCCCACCTGGTGGGGCTGCCGATCCGGGTGAGTGGCAGGCTGGAGAGCCGGGGCGGGTTCCGCCGGATCACCGGGGCCAGGGACGTCACGCCGGTGCGGGTCGACGAGGCCGACCGGGACCGGCTGCTGAAGTCGCTGCGGGAGCACCTGGACGGCGCGGACTGCTTCGAGGAGCCGTGCGGTGGGCCCTAGTGCCGCATCAGCCAAGGTTTGCCCCGCTCGCCGCCCTGGCACGCACGCTCGCTGCGTTGGCCGAAAGCCCCAGTAGGCCCACTACGAGGGCTTACGGCCGCCTTGCGATCGCACGCACCAGGACGCCTCGCTACCGGGCAAACCTTGACTGACGCGGCACTAGCTAGGAGGAGCACGGCGACGGATGCCCGGCGTGATCCACAGGACGCCCCCTGGCCCTGACCCCGGCCACCGGGCTCACCCGCGGCGGTGATCGCTCTTCTTAACCGTTTCGCGGTCCGGCCCTCCGGCTCGGTACGATTCACGCTGCGCAGCAATCGCTGCCCGAGTGACCCCATCAGTCAGGAGAGACCGGTGTCAGACGTCCGTGTGATCATCCAACGCGATTCCGAGCGGGAAGAGCGCGTGGTGACCACGGGCACCACGGCGGCGGACCTCTTCGACGGCGACCGCTCGATCGTCGCCGCGCGCGTCGCCGGGCAGCTGAAGGACCTGGCGTACGAGGTCGCCGAGGGCGACGAGGTCGAGCCGGTCGAGATCACCAGCCAGGACGGCCTGGACATCCTGCGCCACTCCACCGCGCATGTCATGGCGCAGGCCGTGCAGGAGCTCTTCCCGGAGGCCAAGCTCGGCATCGGCCCGCCGATCAAGGACGGGTTCTACTACGACTTCGACGTCGAGACCCCCTTCCACCCGGACGATCTCAAGCGCATCGAGAAGAAGATGCAGGAGATCATCAAGCGGGGCCAGAAGTTCTCCCGCCGCCCCGTCACCGACGAGGCCGCGCGCGAGGAGCTGGCGGCGGAGCCGTACAAGCTGGAGCTGATCGGGCTCAAGGGGTCGGCCGCGGACGCCGCCGAGGGCGCGTCCGCCGAGGTCGGCGCCGGTGAGCTGACCATCTACGACAACCTCGACGCGAAGAGCGGCGAGCTGTGCTGGCGCGACCTGTGCCGGGGGCCGCACCTGCCGACCACCCGGAACATCCCGGCGTTCAAGCTGATGCGCAGCGCCGCCGCGTACTGGCGTGGCAGCGAGAAGAATCCGCAGCTCCAGCGGATCTACGGCACCGCCTGGCCGACCAAGGACGAGCTCAAGGCGTATCTGGACTTCCTGGTCGAGGCCGAGAAGCGCGACCACCGCAAGCTGGGCGCCGAGCTGGACCTGTTCTCCTTCCCCGACGAGCTGGGATCCGGGCTCGCGGTGTTCCACCCCAAGGGCGGGATCATCCGCCGGGAGATGGAGGCGTACTCGCGCAAGCGCCACGAGGACGCCGACTACGAGTTCGTCAACACCCCGCACATCACCAAGGCCAAGCTCTTCGAGACCTCGGGGCACCTGCCGCACTACATGGAGGGCATGTTCCCCCCCATGGAGTTCGAGGGGCAGGACTACTACCTCAAGGCCATGAACTGCCCGATGCACAACCTGATCTTCAAGGCGCGCGGGCGTTCCTACCGTGAGCTGCCGCTGCGGCTGTTCGAGTTCGGCACGGTCTACCGGTACGAGAAGTCCGGCGTCGTCCACGGCCTCACCCGGGCCCGCGGCTTCACCCAGGACGACTCGCACATCTACTGCACCCGGGAGCAGGCGCCCGACGAGCTGGACTCGCTGCTCACCTTCGTGCTGGATTTGCTCCGCGACTACGGCCTGAGCGACTTCTACCTGGAGCTGTCCACCCGGGACGACAGCGACAAGTTCATCGGGTCCGACGAGCAGTGGGCCGAGGCCACCGAGATGCTGCGGCAGGCCGCCCAGAAGCAGGGCCTGGAGCTGGTCCTGGACCCGGGCGGCGCGGCCTACTACGGGCCCAAGATCTCGGTCCAGGTGAAGGACGCGATCGGCCGGACCTGGCAGATGTCGACCATCCAGGTGGACTTCAACCAGCCCGCCAGGTTCGAGCTGGAGTACACGGCGGCGGACGGCTCGCGGCAGCAGCCGATCATGATCCACCGCGCCCTGTTCGGCAGCATCGAGCGCTTCTTCGCGGTGCTGCTGGAGCACTACGCGGGCGCCTTCCCGGTCTGGCTCGCGCCGGTCCAGGCGGTCGGCATCCCGATCGGCGACAGCCATGTGCCGTACCTGGAGGAGTTCGCCGCGCAGGCCAAGGCGAAGGGGCTGCGGGTCGAGGTGGACTCGTCCTCGGACCGGATGCAGAAGAAGATCAGGAACGCTCAGCGCGCCAAGACTCCGTTCATGATCATCGCCGGTGACGACGACATGGCGGCTGGGGCGGTCAGCTTCCGCTACCGGGACGGCTCGCAGAAGAACGGCATTCCGCGTGACCAGGCCATCGCCGAGATCGTTGACGCCGTGGAGCGCCGGATCCAGGTGTGATGTGATCCCCGCTGATGCGGGGGTGTTCCGAAGATCCGGAAGGCGCATAAGGCCAAGGTGCCGTGCTCCCCGCCCGCGCGGGGGTCGTATCGAGGGGCGGTCCCGAACGGGGTCGCCCCTCACCGCATCCTCCGCCGCCTCGGACGAATATGCTGGCCCGCATGACGAGTGAGCCGGAGCAGCAGATCGGAGTGGGGACGCCCGACGCGTTCCAGCGCCTGTGGACCCCCCACCGGATGGCGTACATCCAAGGCGAGAACAAGCCCACCGGCCCGGGTGCCGGGGACGGCTGCCCCTTCTGCTCCATCCCGGAGAAGTCCGACGAGGACGGACTGATCCTCGCCCGGGGCCGGCATGTCTACGCCGTGCTCAACCTGTACCCGTACAACGGCGGACACCTCATGGTCGTCCCCTTCCGGCACGTCGCCGACTACACCGAGCTGAACGCCGACGAGACGGCCGAGCTGGCGGAGTTCACCAAGGCCGCCATGGTCGCGCTGCGTACCGCGTCGGGTGCGCACGGTTTCAACATCGGCATGAACCAGGGCGCCACCGCGGGCGCCGGGATCGCCGCCCACCTCCACCAGCACGTGGTGCCCCGCTGGGGCGGGGACACCAACTTCATGCCCGTCGTCGGTCACACCAAGGTGCTGCCCCAACTGCTGGCCGACACCCGCCGGATGATCGCCGACGCCTGGCCGCGGCCGTAACCGGGGCCCGCCCCTCGGGGCAGCCCCTCGCGGCCGACCGTGGTCCCGGCCGCCCGGCCGGGACCGGCGCCGCTCACGCGTCGTAGAGGTCGGCCTTCTTCGGGGCCACGTCCTGCACCTGGCCGCTGAGCGCCAGCGAGCGGCTGCCGAAGCGCTCGGTGTCCACGCCGTGGTGCTTGAGCACGCCGATCGCCGCCTCGTGGACCACGCGCAGCACGGGGGTGGCGGCGCGCAGCGCGTCGTCCGCCATGAAGCGGTGCCGCCACGGCTTGTCCGCCCAGGCGTGGCGCAGGCCGAACGGCTCGGGCAGGACCAGCTTCCCGCCCAGGTGGTCCAGCAGCGGCGGATACCAGGTGAAGGGGGCGCGGACGGCGAGCCGCACCACTTCCTTCGCGTCCACGAGCGGCAGCGGGACCGACTTGGTCTCCCAGAACCTGAAGGTCTTGCTGACCGTCTTGGAGGGCTTGGAGGGCTTGGTGGTGAACAGGGGGTGCACCGGCCCGAGCGCATGGCCGGTGACCTCGATCCGCAGTGTCTTGTGCAGCAGGGTCACCGTGACCAGCAGCGTGATCACCAACTGGCCGTCCCAGAGGACGAACTGCACGCCCAGGTAGTGCCGGTCGCCGGGGCCGAAATGGTGCTCGTCGCAGATCCGCTGCAGCTCGACTCCCTTTATCTGGAAGCCTTCCTCCTCAGAAGTGCCGCCGCGCTCCACCGACTTGGCCCCCTCGGCGATCGGCGAGACCACCCAGTGGCGCACCGACGGGGTGGGGAAGCCGCCGGTGTGCAGCGGGGTGCGCTCCAACAGCCGGAGCTGGTCGTGGATCGCGCGTATCACGTCCCAGCTGCGGAAGGGGTCGATCTCCTTGCCCGGGTCGGCCGACACCAGGTCCTCGGCGAGCTGCCAGCTGCCCCAGCGGGTGCCCATGCCGAGTATGCCCTTGGGGCCGGCGTAGAAGACGACATTGCTGTACTGCTCGGCGGTGAGCTTGTGCAGCGCCTTGCGCAGGTCCTCGGCCGATTTCTGGCCGGGGTGGTTGGGCACCGTCTCGGGCACCTTGGCGCCGATCCCGCCGCCCGTGAGGAGGCCCTCCCAGCACTCCCGCAGGTGCTTGGCCGTGCGCTCGCTGATCTGCTTGGCCACGTACCACCCGACGATGGGGGCGATGACCACGCCGCGCAGATAGATCCCCCAGAAGCCGTGGAAGGGGAGCTTGACCAGGAAGATGGCGGTCAGCACGGCGAGCCCCACCAGGAAGACGGTGCCCAGCGCCCCCATCCGCTTGTCCTGGGCCCCGGCGATGGTGCGCCGCAGCTGGAAGGCGCCGAGCCACAGCAGCACTCCGGGGAGGAAGAGCAGCCCGAAGATCACCATGACGGCGGTGAGCCGGGCGTCCCTGGTCTTGCGGATGCGGTTGGCCGCGAGGCAGTGCTCGACCACCGTCTGCGGCTCCATGCCGAAGGACTGGATCACCTGGCCCCGGCCGCCGCCCAGCATCCGCAGCTGCACCGCGCGCGAGAAGGCCTCGCCCAGATTGGGCTCGAACAGGGAGATCTTCGGTGGCTTGACCTCGGAGACCGTCCACTCCGAGTTGGCCTCCAGCAGCTTGGCCACCGGGCTGTCGCGGTAGGCGGCCGAGGCGAGCGCCTGCGTCACCTCGGTCTGGCCTGCCGCGCCGGAGAGCGGGACCTGCGCCCCCGGGCTGAAGTCGAATCCGTCCGCCGTCACCAACGCCCCCAATACCGCATGCCGCTTGAGCTGCGACCTCAGCGTATCGGGGGTGTGCCGTCCCTGTCGCCAGGGCGTCGCTCCCTGTGGAAAACCCGCACACCGGGCGCCGCGGCCTGTGGAAGGCCGCCCGCCCCACGCGAGTTGGGGCGGGCGCCCGGTGAACGGGGCTCAGGCCTCGGCCTGTTCCCGGATCCGGTCGGCCAGCTGTGCGGGCATCGGCTCGTGCCGGGCGTACGAGCGGCTGAACCGCCCGGTGCCGTGCGACAGCGACCGCAGGTCGACCGCGTACCGGCCGATCTCGATCTCCGGCACCTCGGCCCGGATCAGGGTCTGGCCGCCGCCCGACTGCTCGGTGCCCACGACCCGGCCGCGCCGCCCCGACAGATCGCTCATCACCGCGCCGACGTACTCGTCGGCCACCAGCACCGACACCTCGACCACCGGCTCCAGCAGGTGGATCCGGGTGTCGGCGGCCGCCTCCCGCAGCGCCAGCGCGCCCGCCGTCTGGAAGGCGGCGTCGGAGGAGTCCACCGAGTGCGCCTTGCCGTCCAGCAGGGTCACCCGCACATCGACCAGGGGATAGCCCGCGGCCACCCCCCGCGCCGCCTGCGCGCGCACGCCCTTCTCCACCGACGGGATGAACTGCCGGGGCACCGCCCCGCCGACGACCTTGTCCACGAACTCGATGCCGGAGCCCTCGGGCAGCGGCTCCACCTCGATCTCGCAGATCGCGTACTGTCCGTGCCCGCCCGACTGCTTGACGTGCCGCCCCCGCCCGGCCGACCTGGCGCCGAACGTCTCGCGCAGCGAGACCCGGTACGGCTCCGCGTCCACCTGCACGCCGTACCGGGAGCGCAGCCGCTCCAGCGCGACGTCCATATGGGCCTCGCCCAGGCACCACAGCACCACCTGGTGGGTGTCCTGGTTCTGCTCCAGGCGCATCGTCGGGTCCTCGGCGACCAGCCGCCCGAGCCCCTGCGACAGCTTGTCCTCGTCCGCCTTGCTGTGCGCCCGGATCGCGACGGGCAGCAGCGGATCGGGCATCTCCCAGGGCTCCATGAGCAGCGGCCGGTCCCTGGCCGAGAGGGTGTCCCCGGTCTCGGCGCGGCTCAGCTTGGCCACGCACGCCAGATCGCCCGCGATGGCCTGGTTCAGCATGCGCTGCGCCTTGCCGAAGGGCGTGGTCAGGGCGCCCACCCGCTCGTCCACGTCGTGGTCCTCGTGGCCGCGGTCCTCCAGGCCGTGCCCGGACACGTGCACGGTCTCGTCCGGGCGCAGCGTCCCGGAGAAGACCCGCACCAGCGAGATCCGGCCGACATACGGGTCCGAGGAGGTCTTGACGACCTCGGCGGCCAGCGGGCCCTCGGGGTCGCAGGTCAGCCGCGGGCAGGGCTTGCCCTCCGGGGTGGTGACGGTGGGCGCCTCCCGCTCCAGGGGGGTCGGAAAGCCGCCGGTGATCAGCTCGAGCAGCTCGGTGGTGCCCAAGCCCTGCTTGGAGCCCTCGGCGGCGGGCGCCGCCGCCAGCACCGGGTGGAAGGAGCCGCGCGCCACGGCCTTCTCCAGGTCCCCGATGAGCGTCTTGAGGTCGATCTCCTCGCCGCCGAGGTAGCGATCCATGAGGGTCTCGTCCTCGCTCTCGGAGATGATCCCCTCGATGAGCCGGTTGCGGGCCTCCTCGATCAGCGGCAGCTGCTCGGGCGAGGGCGCGGCCTCGGTCCGCACGCCCGAGGCGTAGTCGTACACCTGCTGCGAGAGCAGGCCGATCAGGCCGGCCACGGGAGCGTGGCCGTCCGGGGTGGGCTCACCGCGCAGCGGCAGGTAGAGCGGCAGCACCGCGTCGGGGTCCTCGCCGCCGAAGGTCTGCCGGCACAGCTCCGTCATCTCCTCGAAGGAGGCGCGCGCCGCCTCCAGGTGCGTGATGACCAGGGCGCGCGGCATCCCGACCGCCGCGCACTCGTCCCACACCATGCGGGTCGCGCCGGCGATCCCCAGGGCGTCCTGGGACGCCGAGACGACGAAGAGGGCCGCGTCCGCCGCCCGCAGACCGGCCCTCAGCTCCCCGACGAAGTCGGCGTACCCCGGGGTGTCCAGTAGGTTGATCTTCACCCCGCCCCATTCGACGGGGACGAGGGACAGCTGGACCGAGCGCTGCTGCCGGTGCTCGATCTCGTCGTAGTCGGACAGGCAGCCCCCGTCCTCGACCCGGCCCGCCCGGTTGATCGCTCCGGTCGCCAGCGCGAGGGCCTCCACCAGCGTCGTCTTTCCGGACCCGCTGTGGCCGACCAGCACCACGTTCCGCACGGAGCTGGGCCGGTCGGCCGTCGCTGCCCTGCCGGCGGCCCCTGATTGCGTGCTCGTCTTGTCGCCCATGTCTCGCCTCCAGGTCGACACCTGCGATACTTCGAGCTTTCCACCGAGGTCATGGTGCGTCCATACGTCGCACATCCGGGCGTCTGCCCGCATTGGTCCGAGGCGCGCGCCGCCCTTCCCGGGGCGTGGCTACGATGGGCCAGCCGGTGGCCTGTTGACCACCCGGCCCGTTTCGACCCCCCGGGAAGGTCATGCTGAACAAGTACGCGCGTGCATTCTTCACGCGTGTTCTCACCCCGTTCGCCGCCCTGCTCATCCGCCTGGGGGTCAGCCCAGACGCGGTGACCCTCGCCGGGACCGGCGGGGTGGTCGCGGGCGCACTGGTCTTCTATCCGCGGGGCGAGTTCTTCTGGGGCACCGTCGTCATCACCCTCTTCGTCTTCTCCGACCTGGTCGACGGCAACATGGCGCGGCAGCTCGGGCGCTCCAGCCGCTGGGGCGCGTTCCTGGACTCCACGCTGGACCGGGTCGCCGACGGCGCGATCTTCGGCGGTCTCGCGCTGTGGTACGCGGGGCGCGGCGACGACAACGCGCTGTGCGCGGTGACGATCTTCTGCCTGGCCAGCGGCCAGGTCGTGTCGTACACCAAGGCCAGGGGCGAGAGCATCGGGCTGCCGGTGAACGTCAACGGGCTGGTCGAGCGCGCCGAGCGGCTGGTGATCTCGCTGGTCGCCTGCGGCTTCTCCGGGCTGCACAAGTTCGGCGTGCCGCACATCGACATCCTGCTGCCGATCGCCCTGTGGATCGTGGCCCTCGGCAGCGCGGTGACCCTCGTGCAGCGGGTGGTGACCGTGCGGCGTGAGGCGGCCGAGGCCGACGCCGCCGACCGGGCGGTGGTCCAGAGGGGCGAGGGGCGGTGAGCGAGAAGCTGGCCGACGCGCTGTACGGGGTCGGCTGGAGCACGGTCAAGAAGCTCCCCGAACCCGTCGCCACGGCGCTCGGCCGGCGCATCGCCGACGTGGCGTGGAAGCGGCGCGGCAAGGGGGTGCTGCGCCTGGAGTCCAATTACGCCCGCGTCGCCCCGGACGCCTCCGCGCGGCGCCTGGCCGAGCTGTCCCGCGCCGGGATGCGCTCGTACATGCGCTACTGGATGGAGTCCTTCCGGCTGCCGGCGTGGAGCGATCAGCGGATCCGCGGCGGCTTCGCCCCCGAGGGGCTGCACCACCTCACCGACGGTCTGGCCAGTGACCGCGGGGTCGTGCTGGCGCTGCCCCACATGGCCAACTGGGACCTGGCCGGCGCCTGGGTCACCACGAAGCTCGGGGTGCCGTTCACCACCGTCGTGGAGCGGCTCAAGCCCGAGTCGCTGTACGACCGCTTCGTGGCCTACCGGGAGGGCCTGGGCATGGAGGTGCTGCCGCACACCGGCGGAAGCGCCTTCGGGACGTTGGCGCGCCGGCTGCGGGAGGGCGGGCTGGTGTGCCTGGTCGCGGACCGGGACCTGTCGGCGTCGGGCGTCGAGGTGAAGTTCTTCGGAGAGGCGGCCAAGATGCCCGCCGGGCCCGCCATACTGGCGGCGAGGACGGGTGCGCTGCTGCTGCCGGTCACCCTCTGGTACGACGCGTCCCCGGTCATGCGGGGGCGGGTGCACCCGCCGATCGAGGTCCCCACGACCGGCACCCGCGCGGAGCAGGCCGTGGCCATGACGCAGGAACTCGCCGACGTGTTCGCCGCGGGGATCGCCGAGCATCCGCAGGACTGGCACATGCTCCAGCGGCTCTGGCTGGCGGATCTCGAACCACGTCCCGGCGGTGCCGCGGACGCCGACGACAGCTCCGGAACGGAGAAACGGTGAGGATCGGGATCGTCTGCCCGTACTCGTGGGATGTCCCCGGGGGCGTCCAGTTCCACATCCGCGACCTGGCCGAGCACCTCATCCGGCTCGGGCACGGCGTCTCCGTGCTGGCTCCGGCGGACGACGAGACGCCGCTGCCGCCGTACGTCGTCTCCGCGGGGCGCGCCGTGCCGGTGCCCTACAACGGCTCGGTGGCGCGGCTCAACTTCGGCTTCCTCTCGGCGGCGCGGGTGCGGCGCTGGCTGCACGAGGGCGGGTTCGACGTGATCCACATCCATGAGCCCGCCTCGCCCTCGCTCGGCCTGCTCGCCTGCTGGGCGGCGCAGGGACCCATCGTCGCGACCTTTCACACCTCGAACCCCCGTTCCCGCGCGATGATCGCCGCGTATCCGATACTGCAACCCGCGCTGGAGAAGATCAGCGCCCGGATCGCGGTGAGCGAGTACGCGCGGCGGACGCTGGTCGAGCACCTGGGCGGGGACGCGGTCGTCATCCCCAACGGCGTCGATGTGCGCTTCTTCGCCGACGCCCGGCCCAAGCCGGAGTGGCAGGGGGAGACCCTGGGCTTCATCGGCCGCATCGACGAGCCCCGTAAGGGCCTGCCGGTGCTGATGCGGGCCCTGCCGGAGATCTTCGCGGCCCGGCCCGGGGCCCGGCTGCTGGTCGCCGGGCGCGGCGACGAGAAGGAGGCCGTGGCCACGCTGCCCGAGGAGCTGCGCGGCCGGGTGGAGTTCCTCGGCATGGTGAGCGACGAGGACAAGGCGCGGCTGCTGCGCAGCGTGGATGTGTACGTCGCGCCGAACACGGGCGGGGAGAGCTTCGGCATCATCCTCGTCGAGGCCCTGTCGGCGGGCGCCGCCGTGCTGGCCAGCGACCTGGACGCGTTCGCGCAGGTGCTCGACGGGGGAGCGGCCGGAGAGCTGTTCGCCAATGAGGACGCGGAGGCGCTGGCGGGGGCCGCGATCCGGCTGCTGGGCGACCCCGGGCGGCGGGCGGAGCTGCGGGAGCGGGGCAGTCGGCATGTGCGGCGCTTCGACTGGGAGACGGTCGGGGCGGACATCCTCGCGGTGTACGAGACGGTGACGGACGGGGCGGCCTCGGTGGCCGCCGACGAGCGCGCCGGCCTGTGGGCCCGGCTGGGCCTGGCCCGCGACCAGGCCCGCGACTAGGCCCGCGACCAGGCCCGCGACTGGGTCCGGGGCCGGGCCCGCGACCAGGCCCGGAGCCGGGCCCCGGCCGGTGCCGGATGGGGCGGGGGCGGCGGGCGTAGGCGGTAGCGTGGCGCGGCGTGACCACTTTGATCTGGATCGCGGCCGCCCTGGTCCTCATCGCCGTCTACCTGAGCTGGACCGCCGGGCGGCTGGACCGGCTGCACAGCCGGCTGGACGCGGCGCGGGCGGCGCTCGACGCGCAGCTGCTGCGCCGGGCCTCGGTCGCCCAGGAGCTGGCCACCGCCGGGGTGCTCGATCCGGCGGCCTCCATCGTGCTGTACCAGGCCGCGCACGCGGCGCGGCAGGCGGAGGAGGAGCAGCGCGAGGTCGCCGAGAGCGAGCTGAGCCAGGCGCTGCGCGCGGTGTTCGCGGAGAGCGCCCAGGTCGAGGCGGTCCAGGAGGCGCCGGGGGGTGAGGCGGCGCTGGGCGAGCTGACGGAGGCCGTGCGGCGGGTGCCGATGGCCCGGCGGTTCCACAACGACGCGGTGCGGGCGGCGCGGGCGCTGCGCCGGCACCGCACGGTGCGCTGGTTCCGGCTCGCGGGCCACGCGCCGTTCCCGATGGCCTTCGAGATGGACGACGAGCCCCCGGCGGCGCTCGCGGCCCGGACGGTCTGAGAGGCCCGTCTGGAGCCACCGGCCCTCGATTGGCCCTTGTCGGGTGAGGACCCGGACGGCTTTTGTGTATCGAACGGCCCTACGATGGGCTCATCGCACTTTTCGTCATCGAGTGAGGTCAAACCGTGTCCATCACGCCCGCCAGCACGCCCCAGACCCCGGAGACCGGCACCGCGCGCGTCAAGCGCGGCATGGCCGAGCAGCTCAAGGGCGGCGTGATCATGGACGTCGTCACGCCGGAGGAAGCGAAGATCGCCGAGGACGCGGGCGCCGTCGCGGTCATGGCCCTCGAGCGCGTTCCCGCCGACATCCGCAAGGACGGTGGCGTGGCCCGCATGTCCGACCCGGACATGATCGAGGGGATCATCAACGCGGTCTCCATCCCGGTGATGGCCAAGTCCCGGATCGGCCACTTCGTCGAGGCCCAGGTACTGCAGGCCCTCGGCGTCGACTACATCGACGAGTCCGAGGTCCTCACCCCCGCCGACGAGGTCAACCACAGCGACAAGTGGGCCTTCACCACCCCGTTCGTGTGTGGCGCCACCAACCTGGGCGAGGCCCTGCGCCGCATCGCCGAGGGCGCGGCGATGATCCGCTCCAAGGGCGAGGCCGGCACCGGCAACGTCGTCGAGGCGGTCCGCCACCTGCGCCAGATCAAGGGCGAGATCGCCCGGCTCAAGGGCCTGGACAACCACGAGCTGTACGCCGCGGCCAAGGAGCTGCGCGCCCCGTACGAGCTGGTCAAGGAGGTCGCCGAGCTCGGCAAGCTGCCGGTCGTGCTGTTCTCCGCCGGTGGCGTGGCCACCCCGGCCGACGCCGCGCTGATGCGCCAGCTCGGCGCCGAGGGCGTCTTCGTGGGCTCCGGCATCTTCAAGTCCGGCGACCCGGCCAAGCGCGCCGCCGCGATCGTGAAGGCCACCACCTTCTACGACGACCCCAAGGTCATCGCGGATGTCTCCCGCGACCTGGGCGAGGCCATGGTCGGCATCAACTGCGACACCCTGCCCGAGGGCGAGCGCTACGCCAACCGCGGCTGGTGACGGCCGGGCCGGCCCCCGGCCCGTCGGCAAGCCGCCTCCCCGGTGGACGGCCCCCGCGGGCCGTCCACCCGTTTCCCGTTCTGTCCCGAGAGGTCCTATGTCCATCGGAGTACTCGCCCTCCAGGGCGATGTCCGCGAACACCTCGCCGCGCTCGCCGCGGCCGGTGCCGAGGCCCGGCCGGTCCGCCGCGCCGAGGAGCTCGCCGAGGTGCACGGCCTGGTGATCCCCGGCGGGGAGTCCACCACCATGTCCAAGCTCGCCGTCGTCTTCGGGATGCTGGAGCCGCTGCGGGAGCGGGTGCGCGCCGGGATGCCGGTGTACGGCACCTGCGCGGGCATGATCATGGTCGCGGACAAGATCCTCGACGGCCGGGACGACCAGGAGACCCTCGGCGGCATCGACATGACCGTGCGCCGTAACGCCTTCGGCCGCCAGAACGAGTCCTTCGAGGCCGCGGTCGACGTCGCGGGCGTCGAGGGCGGCCCGGTGGAGGGCGTCTTCATCCGGGCGCCGTGGGTCGAGTCCGTGGGCGCGGGAGTCGAGGTGCTCGCGACGTACGGGGACCACGCCGTGGCCGTGCGGCAGGGAAATGTCCTCGCGACCTCGTTCCACCCCGAACTGACCGGCGACCACCGGGTGCACGCGCTGTTCGTCGACCTGGTGCGGGCCGCGGGCTGACGCGGTCCCGGTAGGATCTCAGGCGTTCGTACAGCAATGGGTTACGCGAAGGAGACAGGCGGATGTCCGGCCACTCTAAATGGGCTACGACGAAGCACAAGAAGGCCGTGATCGACGCCAAGCGCGGCAAGCTCTTCGCCAAGCTCATCAAGAACATCGAGGTCGCCGCCCGCACAGGCGGCGCGGACCCCGACGGCAACCCCACCCTCTTCGACGCCATCCAGAAGGCGAAGAAGCAGTCCGTGCCGAACAAGAACATCGACAGCGCGGTCAAGCGCGGCGCGGGGCTCGAGGCGGGTGGCGCCGACTACGAGACGATCATGTACGAGGGCTACGGGCCGAACGGCGTCGCGGTGCTCATCGAGTGCCTGACCGACAACCGCAACCGCGCCGCCTCCGACGTGCGCGTCGCCATGACGCGCAACGGCGGGTCCATGGCGGACCCGGGTTCCGTCTCGTACCTCTTCAACCGCAAGGGCGTGGTGATCGTCCCCAAGGGTGAGCTGACCGAGGACGACGTGCTGGCCGCGGTCCTGGACGCGGGCGCCGAGGAGGTCAACGACCTGGGCGAGTCCTTCGAGGTGATCAGCGAGGCCACCGACCTGGTCGCGGTGCGCACCGCGCTCCAGAAGGAGGGCATCGACTACGACTCGGCCGAGGCGAACTTCGTTCCCACCATGCAGGTCCAGCTGGAGGAGGAGGCGGCGCGGAAGATCTTCAAGCTGATCGACGCGCTGGAGGACAGCGACGACGTGCAGAACGTCTTCGCCAACTTCGACGTCTCCGACGAGGTCATGGCCAAGGTGGACGCCTGAGGCAGGGCCAGCGGCGCACGGGCCGGCGGGGACACACACCCCACCGGCCCGTCGCTGTCAGTGGCGCCCGCTAGGGTCTGTCGTCAAAGGGGGCGTCCGGCCGCGAGCGGGGTCTGGCGCAGGGGGCACCTCCCAGCGGTAGCTGGGGGAGCCTCGCAAGGCGGAGCATCGCCCTCGTACTGGGCGTACTCGGGCGTTGCGACAACGCAGCGAGGTGCCGCCCGCCGCCGCAGCGGCTGATGTCACTGCGGCGTCGGGAGCAGGGCGCCCCCTTTGAAGACAGGCCCTGGGGTCTGTCGTCGACAGGCCCGGGGCCTGTCGTCGCGGGTGATCGGAAAAGCGGCGAGGGAGGGCGCGGTGCGGGTGCTGGGCGTGGATCCGGGGCTGACCCGGTGCGGCGTCGGCGTGGTCGAGGGGGTCGCGGGCCGGCCGCTGCGCATGCTGGGGGTCGGGGTCGTACGGACTCCGGCGGACGCCCCGATCGGTGACCGGCTCGTCCTCATCGAGCGCGGCCTGGAGGAGTGGCTGGAGACCCACCGGCCCGAATTCGTGGCGGTGGAGCGGGTGTTCAGCCAGCACAACGTGCGGACGGTCATGGGCACCGCGCAGGCGAGCGCGGTCGCGATGCTCTGTGCCGCCCGCCGCGGGCTGCCGGTCGCCCTCCACACGCCCAGCGAGGTCAAGGCGGCCGTGACCGGGACAGGCCGCGCGGACAAGGCGCAGGTCGGCTCGATGGTCACCCGGCTGCTGCGGCTGGACGCCCCACCGAAACCGGCCGACGCCGCCGACGCGCTGGCGCTGGCCATCTGCCACATCTGGCGGGCGCCCGCGATGAACCGGCTCCAGCAGGCCGTCGCCGCCCACCGCACCACGAAAGGCCGTATCTCATGATCGCGTTCGTCTCCGGCCCGGTCGCGGCCGTCGGCCCGGACACCGCCGTCGTCGAGGTCGGCGGCGTCGGCATGGCCGTCCAGTGCACTCCGACCACGCTGTCCGGACTGCGCGTCGGCCAGCCGGCCCGGCTCGCCACCTCCCTCGTGGTCCGCGAGGACTCGCTCACCCTCTACGGCTTCGCGGACGACGACGAGCGCCAGGTCTTCGAGCTGCTCCAGACCGCCAGCGGCGTCGGCCCCCGCCTCGCCCAGGCCATGCTGGCCGTCCACTCGCCCGACGCGCTGCGGCTGGCCGTCGCCACCGGTGACGAGAAGGCGCTGACCACGGTCCCCGGCATCGGCAAGAAGGGCGCCCAGCGGCTGCTGCTCGAGCTTAAGGACCGGCTCGGCGAGCCGGTGGGCCGCCCCGCCGCGGCCGCCGCCGCCCCCGGCTGGAGCGACCAGCTGCACGCGGCCCTCGTCGGCCTCGGCTACGCGCCCCGGGAGGCCGAGGACGCGGTCGCGGCCGTCGCCCCGCAGGCCGAGGCCGCCCTGGCCGACGGCGGCAGCCCCCAGGTGCCGCAGCTGCTGCGGGCCGCACTCCAGACCCTGAACCGGGCCCGCTGACCGCCGGCCCCGAACCGGGCCGGCGGCCTCCCCGCGCGCCCGGCCGCACTGCCCGATACGACATCGCGAGGCGAGACTTTCCGTGAACTGGGACGAGACCGCACCGGCCACCGCCGACGACGCCCGCTCCGGGCGGCTGGTGGGCGCCGACGCCGACGGCGAGGACCAGGCGGTCGAGGCCGCGCTGCGCCCCAAGGACCTGGGGGAGTTCGTCGGCCAGGAGCGCGTCCGCGAGCAGCTCGACCTGGTCCTCAAGGCCGCCCGGCAGCGCGGCGGCACGGCCGACCACGTACTGCTGTCCGGCGCGCCCGGCCTCGGCAAGACCACCCTGTCGATGATCATCGCGGCCGAGATGGGTGCCCCCATCCGGATCACCTCGGGCCCCGCCATCCAGCACGCGGGCGACCTCGCCGCGATCCTGTCCTCGCTCACCGAGGGCGAGGTGCTCTTCCTCGACGAGATCCACCGCATGTCGCGGCCCGCCGAGGAGATGCTCTACATGGCGATGGAGGACTTCCGCGTCGATGTGATCGTCGGCAAGGGCCCCGGCGCCACCGCCATCCCCCTGGAGCTGCCGCCGTTCACCCTGGTGGGCGCCACCACCCGGGCCGGACTGCTGCCGCCCCCGCTGCGCGACCGCTTCGGCTTCACCGGCCACATGGAGTTCTACGCCCCGGCCGAACTGGAGCGCGTCATCCACCGCTCCGCCGGGCTGCTGGACGTGTCCATCGAGCCGGAGGGCGCGGGCGAGATCGCCGGGCGCTCCCGGGGCACCCCGCGCATCGCCAACCGCCTGCTGCGCCGGGTGCGCGACTACGCCCAGGTCAAGGCGGACGGCGTGATCACCCGAGAGATCGCGGCCCGCGCCCTGGACGTGTACGACGTGGACGGCCGCGGCCTGGACCGGCTGGACCGCGCGGTGCTGACCGCCCTGCTCAAGCTGTTCGGCGGGGGCCCGGTGGGCCTGTCCACCCTGGCCGTCGCGGTGGGGGAGGAGCGTGAGACGGTGGAGGAGGTCGCCGAGCCCTTCCTGGTACGGGAGGGACTGCTGGCCCGCACCCCCCGGGGCCGGGTGGCCACCCCCGCGGCCTGGACCCATCTGGGGCTGACCCCACCGCAGCAGGGCGGGGCCGGGGCCCAGCAGGGACTCTTCGAGGGCTGAGGCGGAAGGCGGCCGATAGCCGATAATGGTCGGGTCAGGAACCCCCGGGCCGTGCCGGGCGTTGTTCCATAGGCGCGGGCTCGCTTAGACTCCGCCGATGCCGTCCGTATGCCGTGTCCGGGTCCGGTGCGGCATGACCACCCCATAGTCCAGGCCGCCTCCCCGCGGTCATGTGAAGGAATTTCCGTCCCGTGTATATGACTCTCCTGCCGTTCATCGTGCTCATCGGGGCCATGTTCCTGATGACCCGATCGGCCAAGAACAAGCAGCGCCAGGCCGCGCAGATGCGTGACCAGATGGGGCCCGGCACCGGCGTGCGGACCATCGGCGGTATGTACGCCACGGTCAAGGAGGTCCACGAGGACACGGTCCTCCTGGAGGTCGCTCCCGGCGTCCACGCCTTCTACGCGAAGAACGCGGTGGGAGCCGTCCTCGAGGACGCCGAGTACAACCGGATCGTGCACGGCATCGACCCCGACGCCGACGACACCCCTGTCGTCCCCGACGACGCCTCCTCGCTCACCGGGGCCGAGGGCGAGACGGCCGACGCCGAGGCGGCGGACGAGGACAAGAAGACCGACCTCACCAAGCCGGCGGCCGCGGCCGACGCGCCGAAGGAGGACAAGCGGGACGGCGACGCCGACGCCAAGTAGCACCGGTGCCGGGAACCGCGGCGCGCCACCGCTCGGCGCGCCGCGGTTCCCGGACGGTTAGGCTCCGGCGGGGGCTCGTCCCACAAGACTTCGTGGCCGCCCGGCGCACACCCGATGCGGGGCGGTTGGACAGGGAGATTACGAGAAGGTGGCAGCACCGAAGAAGGGCCGCAGGTCCTCCGGGTCACAGGGCAGGCCCGGGCGCGCCCTGGTCGCGATCCTGGTCGCCATCGTGGCGCTCACCGCGGGGATGTTCATCTCCGGTCACACCAAGCCACGGCTGGGCATCGACCTGGCAGGCGGCACCAGCTTCACGCTGGAGGCCAAGAACCAACCGGGTAAGCCCAACGCGATCAACTCGGACAACATGAACACCGCCGTCAACATCATCGAGCGGCGGGTCAACGGTCTGGGTGTGACCGAGGCCGAAGTCCAGACGCAGGGCGACAAGCACATCATCGTGAACATCCCCAAGGGGATGAACGCGAAACAGGCCCGTCAGCAGGTCGGCACCACCGCCCAGCTCTACTTCCGCCCCGTGGTGACCTACACCGACGGCAAGAAGACCGAGCCCACCCCCACGCCCTCGGCGACCGAGAGCGGCAAGGGCAAGAACGACAAGGGCAAGGGGGACGAGAAAGGCAAGGCATCGGGCACCCCGACCGCCACCTCGACCCCCAGCGGGTCGAGCAGCCCGAGCGCGTCCGGCAGCAGCCAGGGGCGGGCCGTCTCCGAGGGCCTGAAGGCCGACAAGACGCCGACCGCCACGCAGAGCCCCAGCGCCACGCAGAGCCCCAAGGCGACCAAGACCCCGAAGAGCGACTCCTCCAAGTCCGACGATCTGAACAAGCAGCTCGCGGACCTGGTGTGCACCACCCCCGCGGACCGCGCCAAGGCGCGGGAGAAGGCCGCCGCCGCCAAGCCCAGCGACTCCATCGTGGCCTGTGACCGCGACGGCTCGCGGAAGTTCATCCTCGGCCCGTCCGAGGTGGAGGGCACCGACGTCAAGGACGCCGCCTCCGTCTACGACAGCCAGGGCGGCGGGGGCTGGATCGTCCAGCTCAACTTCACCGGCTCGGGTGGCAAGAAGTGGGCCAAGGTGACCGGCGAGCTGGCCACGCAGCAGCCGCCGCGGAACCAGTTCGCGATCGTCCTGGACGGCGAGGTCTACTCCGACCCGCGGGTCGACGAGTCCATCGTCGGCGGCCGGGCCCAGATCTCCGGCCCCGACTTCGACCAGAAGAACACCGCCGACCTGGCCAACGTGCTGTCCTACGGCGCGCTGCCGCTGTCGTTCGACATCGCGGACGAGACCACCGTCTCCGCCGCGCTCGGCGGCGAGCAGCTGCAGGCCGGCCTCGTCGCCGGTGCCATCGGCCTGGCGCTCGTGGTCCTCTACCTGGTGGTGTACTACCGGGGTCTGGCGCTGGTCGCCATCGCGAGCCTCGGGGTCTCCGCCGTCCTGACGTACACGATCATGGTGCTGCTCGGCCCGGGCATCGGCTTCGCGCTGAACCTGCCGGCCGTCTGTGGCGCGATCGTCGCGATCGGCATCACGGCCGACTCGTTCATCGTGTACTTCGAGCGCATAAGGGACGAGATCCGCGAGGGCCGCTCGCTGCGCCCGGCCGTGGCGCGCGGCTGGCCCCGGGCCCGGCGCACCATCCTGGTGTCCGACTTCGTGTCCTTCCTCGCGGCCGCGGTGCTCTACATCGTCACGGTCGGCAAGGTGCAGGGCTTCGCCTTCACCCTGGGCCTCACCACGCTGCTGGACATCGTGGTGGTGTTCCTGTTCACCAAGCCGCTGATGACGATCCTCGCCCGGCGCAAGTTCTTCGCGAGCGGTCACCCGTGGTCCGGCCTCGATCCGAGGCGCCTGGGCGCCAAGCCGCCGCTGCGCCGCGGCCGTCGCACCACCCCGCCCGCCCCCGCTGACCCGAAGGAGGCGTGAGATGTCGCGACTCGGCACTCTCGGCGCCAGGCTGTACCGAGGCGAGGTCGGCTACGACTTCGTCGGCAAGCGGAAGATCTGGTACGGCATCTCGATACTGATCACCATCACGGCCATCGTGGGCCTGGCGGTGCGCGGGCTCAACATGGGCATCGAGTTCTCCGGCGGCGCGGTCTTCACCACCCCCAAGACCAGCGTGTCGGCCTCCGAGGCGCGCCATGTGGCGGAGTCGGCGTCCGGGGGCCACACCGCGGTCGTCCAGGAGCTCGGCCGTGGTGGCCTGCGGATCCAGATCAGCGAGCTGGGCACCAAGGAGGCGCTGCCGGTCCAGGAGAAGCTCGCCAAGGAGCTGGACGTCCAGACCAGCAAGATCGACACCCAGCTGGTCGGCCCGAGCTGGGGTGAGGAGATCGCCAGCAAGGCATGGCAAGGCCTGGCGATCTTCATGGTCCTGGTGGTGATCTATCTCGCCATCGCCTTCGAGTGGCGCATGGCCCTGGCCGCCCTGATCGCGCTGATCCACGACCTCACCATCACGGTCGGGGTCTACGCGCTGGTCGGCTTCGAGGTCACCCCCGGCACCGTGATCGGTCTGCTGACCATCCTCGGTTACTCGCTCTACGACACCGTCGTCGTCTTCGACGGTCTCAAGGAAGCGTCGAAGGACCTCACCAAGCAGACCCGCTTCACCTACAGCGAGATCGCCAACCGCAGCCTCAACTCGACCCTGGTGCGCTCCATCAACACCACGGTCGTGGCGCTGCTGCCGGTCGGCGCGCTGCTGTTCATCGGCGGCGGCGCGCTGGGCGCGGGCATGCTCAACGACATCTCGCTGGCGCTGTTCGTCGGCCTCGCCGCCGGCGCGTACTCCTCGATCTTCATCGCCACCCCGCTGGTGGCCGACCTCAAGGAGCGCGACCCGCAGATGAAGGCCCTGGCCAAGCGGGTGCGCGCCAAGCGCGCCGCCGCGGCCGCCAAGGCCGACGCCGGCACCGGACAGGCGTCGGAGGACCCCGACCCGCCGGCCGCCGAGGACGGCGACCAGCCCACCCCCGCGGTCGCGGGCGCCGGCCAGCGCCGCCAGCCCGCCTCCCGCGGCCGGGGCCGCGGCCGACCGTCGGGGAAGCGCCGATGAGCGCCGCGACGACGACCGCGGGGATCGGCGGGCTCGACGGCGAGGAACTGCGCGGGCTGCTGCTCAGCCGGATCCTGGACGTGCCGGACTATCCGAAGCCGGGGGTGATGTTCAAGGACATCACCCCGCTGCTCGCCGACGCCGCCGCCTTCGGCGCGCTCACCCACGCGCTCGCCGAGCTGTGCGTCAAGCACCGCGCCACCAAGGTGGTGGGCCTCGAGGCGCGCGGCTTCATCCTGGCCGCACCGGCCGCCGTGCGCGCCGGGATCGGCTTCGTCCCCGTGCGCAAGGCGGGCAAGCTCCCCGGGGCGACCCTGGGCCAGGCGTACGAGCTGGAGTACGGCACCGCGGAGATCGAGATCCACGCCGACGCCCTGGAGCCCGGCGACCGGGTCCTGGTCATCGACGACGTGCTCGCCACCGGCGGCACCGCCGAGGCGTCGCTGCGGCTCATCCGCCGCGCGGGGGCCGAGGTCGCCGGGGTCGCGGTGCTGCTGGAGCTCGGCTTCCTCGAAGGCCGCGGCCGCCTCCTCCCCACGCTCGACAGCGCCCCGCTGGAGGCCCTGATCACGGTCTGAGCGGAGCACGGTCCGACCCGATCACGGTCTGAGCCGGGTCGTGGTGTGAGCCGATCATCCCGAGGGCGGGAGCCGGAACGATCCGGCTCCCGCCCTCGGGCGTGACAGGGGCCGCGAGCGGTCGGGAGGCAAGTGGAGTGGCGGGATCGATACCATGGCACCCCGACCTCTTTGAGGCCCGGACCGCCTGAGGAGTGCTCTTGCCAGACGAGGCCCAGCCGCTCTCCGCCGCGCAACCGGCAGAGCCGACCGCCGTCGCCGAGACCACGGCGGCCCCCGAGGTGCCCGAGAACAGCCCTGAGGCGGGCCCCCGGCCGGAGCCCTCCGCGGCCCGGCCGCCGACGGAGCGCGGCAGCGGCACACGGTCCCCCGCGCCGGCCCCCCGCCCCCTGCAGAGCCCCGCCCCCCGGGGCGGCTCCTCCAACCGGGTCCGCGCCCGCCTCGCCCGCCTCGGCGTGCAGCGCTCCAGCCCGTACAACCCGGTCCTGGAGCCGCTGCTGCGCATCGTGCGCGGCAACGATCCCAAGGCCGACGCCTCGACGCTGCGCCAGATCGAGCGCGCGTACCAGGTCGCCGAGCGCTGGCACCGCGGCCAGAAGCGCAAGAGCGGCGATCCGTACATCACCCACCCGCTCGCCGTGACCACCATCCTGGCCGAGCTGGGTATGGATCCGGCCACCTTGATGGCCGGCCTGCTGCACGACACCGTCGAGGACACCGAGTACGGCCTGGACACCCTGCGCCGCGACTTCGGCGACCAGGTGGCCCTCCTCGTGGACGGCGTCACCAAGCTGGACAAGGTCAAGTTCGGCGAGGCGGCCCAGGCCGAGACCGTGCGCAAGATGGTCGTCGCCATGGCCAAGGACCCCCGAGTCCTGGTCATCAAGCTCGCCGACCGCCTGCACAACATGCGCACCATGCGCTACCTGAAGCGGGACAAGCAGGAGAAGAAGGCCCGCGAGACGCTGGAGATCTACGCCCCGCTCGCCCATCGCCTGGGCATGAACACCATCAAGTGGGAGCTGGAGGACCTCGCCTTCGCGATCCTCTACCCCAAGATGTACGACGAAATCGTGCGCCTGGTCGCCGAGCGGGCCCCCAAGCGCGACGAGTACCTCGCCGTCGTCACCGACCAGGTCCAGGGCGATCTGCGCGCGGCCCGCATCAAGGCGACCGTCACCGGCCGCCCGAAGCACTACTACTCGGTCTACCAGAAGATGATCGTGCGCGGCCGCGACTTCGCCGAGATCTACGACCTGGTGGGCATCCGGGTGCTCGTCGACACCGTCCGCGACTGCTACGCGGCGCTCGGGACCATCCACGCGCGGTGGAACCCGGTGCCCGGGCGGTTCAAGGACTACATCGCGATGCCCAAGTTCAACATGTACCAGTCGCTGCACACGACGGTCATCGGGCCCAGCGGCAAGCCGGTCGAGCTGCAGATCCGCACCTTCGACATGCACCGCCGCGCCGAGTACGGCATCGCCGCGCACTGGAAGTACAAGCAGGAGGCCGTCGCGGGCGCCTCCAAGGTGCGCACCGACGTCCCCCGCAAGGCCGGCAAGGACGACGCCATCAACGACATGGCGTGGCTGCGGCAGCTGCTGGACTGGCAGAAGGAGACCGAGGACCCCAGCGAGTTCCTGGAGTCGCTGCGCTTCGACCTGTCGCGCAACGAGGTCTTCGTCTTCACGCCCAAGGGCGACGTCATAGCGCTGCCGGCCGGGGCCACCCCGGTGGACTTCGCGTACGCCGTGCACACCGAGGTCGGCCACCGCACCATAGGGGCCCGGGTCAACGGGCGGCTGGTGCCGCTGGAGTCCACCCTCGACAACGGCGACCTGGTGGAGGTCTTCACCTCCAAGGCGACCGGCGCCGGCCCGTCCCGGGACTGGCTGGGCTTCGTCAAGTCCCCGCGCGCCCGCAACAAGATCCGCGCCTGGTTCTCCAAGGAGCGCCGCGACGAGGCCATCGAGCAGGGCAAGGACGCCATCGTGCGGGCCATGCGCAAGCAGAACCTGCCGATCCAGCGGATCCTCACGGGCGACTCGCTGGTCACCCTCGCCCACGAGATGCGCTACCCCGACATCTCCTCGCTGTACGCGGCCATCGGCGAGGGCCATGTCTCCGCGCAGAACGTCGTCGGCAAGCTGGTGCAGGCCCTCGGCGGCGAGGAGGCCGCCAACGAGGACATCGCCGAGACCGCGCCGCCGATCCGGGACCGCCGCAAGCGCCGCTCCAGCGCCGACCCGGGCGTCGTCGTCAAGGGCGTCGACGACGTGTGGGTCAAGCTGGCCCGCTGCTGTACGCCCGTGCCCGGCGACCCCATCATCGGCTTCGTCACCCGGGGCAACGGCGTCTCCGTGCACCGCGCGGACTGCGTCAACGTCGACTCGCTCTCCCAGCAGCCGGAGCGGATGCTCGACGTCGAGTGGGCGCCCACCCAGTCCTCCGTCTTCCTGGTCGCCATCCAGGTCGAGGCCCTGGACCGGTCCCGGCTGCTGTCCGATGTCACCCGCGTGCTGTCCGACCAGCACGTCAACATCCTGTCCGCCGCCGTGCAGACCTCCCGCGACCGGGTGGCCACCTCGCGCTTCACCTTCGAGATGGGCGACCCCAAGCACCTGGGCCACGTCCTGAAGGCCGTACGGGGCGTCGAGGGCGTCTACGACGTGTACCGGGTGACCTCGGCCCGCCAGCGCTGAGACACCTGGCCGCATGGCACGGCCCCCGGCGCGATCGATGCGCCGGGGGCCGCTGCCGTGTGTGGCTCATCAGCCATCAATTGAGGAACCCGGACGGCGAGTAACCACCTCCGCGAGAGCGGCGGCGGCTTAGCCGCAAAGAGGTGCCTCAGCCGCCGAACTCCTCCAGGCCCTTGAGCGCCTGGTCCAGCAGCGCCTGCCGGCCCTCCAGCTCCTTGGCGAGCTTGTCGGCCTTGGCGTTGTTGCCGGCCGCGCGCGCCGCGTCGATCTGCCCGCGGAGCTTGTCCACGGCGTCCTGGAGCTGACCGGTCAGCCCCTGGGCGCGGGCCCGCGCCTCGGGGTTCGTACGCCGCCACTCGGCCTCCTCGGCCTCCTGGATGGCGCGCTCCACCGCGTGCAGCCGGCCCTCGATCCGCGGCCGGGCGTCCCGCGGCACATGGCCGATGGCCTCCCAGCGCTCGTTGACCGAGCGGAAGGCCGCCCGCGCCGCCTTCAGATCGGAGATCGGAAGCAGCTTCTCCGCCTCGGCGACCAGCTCCTCCTTGCGGGTCAGATTCTCCCGCTGCTCCGCGTCGCGCTCCGCGAACACCGCGCTGCGGGCCTGGAAGAAGACGTCCTGAGCGCCGCGGAAGCGGTTCCACAGGTCGTCCTCGGCCTCGCGCTGAGCGCGCCCGGCCGCCTTCCACTCGGCCATCAGCTCCCGGTAGCGCGCGGCGGTCGGACCCCAGTCGGTGGAGTCGGACAGCGACTCGGCCTCGGCGACCAGCTTCTCCTTGGTCTGCCGGGCCGTCTCGCGCTGCGCGTCCAGCGCCGCGAAGTGCGCCTTGCGCCGCTTGGAGAACGCCGAGCGGGCGTGCGAGAAGCGGTGCCACAGCTCGTCGTCGGTCCGGCGGTCCAGGCGCGGCAGGCCCTTCCAGGTGTCGACCAGCGCGCGCAGCCGCTCCCCGGCCGCTCGCCACTGCTCGCTGGCGGCCAGCTCCTCGGCCTCGGCGACCAGCGCCTCCTTGGCCCGCCGGGCCTCGTCGGCCTGCACCGCCTTGGCCGCGCGGCGCTCCTCCCGGCGCGCCTCGACATCGCCGGCGAGCTTGTCGAGCCGCTTCCTGAGCGCCTCCAGGTCACCGACCACATGGTGCTCGTCGACCTGTCGGCGGATGTGCTCGATGGCCGCCGTCGCGTCCTTGGCCGACAGGTCCGTGGTCCGGACCCGGCGCTCGAGGAGGCCGATCTCGACGACCAGGCCCTCGTACTTGCGCTCGAAGTAGGCGAGGGCCTCTTCAGGAGATCCCGCCTGCCACGACCCGACGACCTGCTCGCCGTCGGCCGTACGCACGTACACGGTCCCCGTCTCGTCGACGCGGCCCCAAGGCTCGCTGCTCACAGCGCCTCCTCCACATGATGCCGGGGCGGGCGCGCGGCCCGCGGGCATCGTCCACAGTTTCTTACGGCCGGCCGGGAGCCACCCTGACCGGTCTCGCGGCAGGGTGCGCCGACGGAGGCAAGCACCCTGTACAACGCCAACATAGGCGACCGGTGGCCCGGCTGTCCGTATCCTGCGCGACCGAAATTTCGCAGTACGCGCGCCGGAGCCGTCAGGACTTGGTGACCGTGGCCTTGTTGATCAGCACGGTGGCGTTCGGAGCGGTGTTCCCGGTCTGCGGGTCCGGCGCCGCCGCGCCCGCGTTCCCGATCTTCGTCAGGACCTTCATGCTGTCCTTGTCGAGGGTGCCGAAGGGCGTGTAGTACGGCGGGAGCTGGCTGTCCTTGTAGACCAGGAAGAACTGGCTGCCGCCGCTGTTCTTGCCCTTGCCGGTCTGCGGGTCGAACTTGTTGGCCATCGCCACCGTGCCGGCCGGGTACGTGTTGCCCTTGAGCCTGGAGTCCTTCAGGTTCTCGTCCGGGATGGTGTAGCCGGGACCGCCCCTGCCGGTGGCCTTCGGGTCGCCGCACTGCAGCACGAAGATCCCCTGGTTCGTCAGCCGGTGGCACTTGGTGTGGTCGAAGTAGCCCTTCCCGGCCAGGAACGCGAAGGAGTTCACGGTGTGCGGGGCCTTGGCCGCGTCCATGGAGACGGTCATGTCACCGCAGGTGGTCGCCAGCGTCATGGCGTAGGTGGCCGACTTGTCGATGGTGACGTCCGGCTCCTTCTTCCACGACATGGTCTTCGGCTTCTGCTTCCCGGCCGCCTTGGCCCCCTTGGCGCAGGGGTCCGGCGCCTTGGTGGTGGGGGTGGGGGAGGGCGTGGGCATCGTGGGCTCGGCGGCCTTGTCGGACTCCTTCTTGCCGTCGCCGCCGGACAGGGCGCTCACGGCGGTCACCACCCCGCCCGCCGCCAGGACCACGGCCAGCGTGGAGGCGATCACCACATTGCGGCGGCGCCGCTTGTGCCGGGCGGTCTCCCGGCGCTGCTGCTGCCGAAGGTACTTCTCCCGTGCGAGCTGCCGCCGCCGCTGCTCGTTACTGACCACCGGGTCGTCTCCCTCATCGTGGGCCGTCGCTGTCGTGTGTGATGACTCGGCCGTACCGTATACGGGTTCGCTATGGCGGGAGCGCCGCCGGTAGGCTCTGAACGGCCAAACTTCCAAACTTCTGCCAGCGACTCTTAAGGACGATCGTGCTCATTGCCGGGTTCCCCGCCGGGGCCTGGGGGACCAACTGCTACCTGGTCGCCCCCGCCGCCGGTGAGGAGTGCGTGATCATCGACCCGGGCCACCAGGCGGCCCAGGGAGTCGAGGAGACACTCGCCAAGCATCGGCTCAAGCCCGTCGCCGTCGTCCTCACCCACGGCCACCTCGACCACGTCGCCTCGGTGGTCCCGGTCTGCGGCGCCCATGACGTACCGGCCTGGATCCACCCGGCCGACCGCTACATGATGAGCGACCCGGCGAAGGCCTTCGGGCGCTCCATCGGGCTGCCGCTGCTGGGCGAGCTGACCGTGGGCGAGCCGGACGACCTCAAGGAGCTGACCGACGGCGCGCGGCTGGAGCTGGCCGGTCTCGAGTTCTCCGTCGCGCACGCCCCGGGCCATACCAAGGGGTCGGTGACCTTCCGGCTGCCCGAGCGGGCGGACATCCCGTCCGTCTTCTTCTCGGGCGACCTGCTCTTCGCCGGCTCCATCGGACGCACCGATCTGCCCGGCGGCGACCACGCCGAGATCCTCGAGTCCCTGGCCCGTGTGGTCCTGCCGCTCGACGACTCGACCGTGGTGCTGTCCGGCCACGGCCCCCAGACCAGCATCGGCCGCGAGCGCGCCACCAACCCGTTTCTGCGGCAGGTGGCCGACGGCCTCGGAGACGGCGCCCCGGCGCCGGCTCCGCGACGAGGAATGTGACGAGAGACCTTCCGTGAGCACCTTCAAGGCCCCCCGGGGCACCTATGACCTGATCCCGCCGGCCTCCGCGGCCTACCTCGCGGTGCGCGACGCCATCGCCGCCCCGCTCAAGCGGTCCGGCTACGGCTACGTCGAGACGCCCGGCTTCGAGAACGTCGAGCTGTTCGCGCGCGGTGTCGGCGAGTCCACCGACATCGTCACCAAGGAGATGTACACCCTCACCACCAAGGGCGGCGACCAGCTCGCGCTGCGTCCCGAGGGCACCGCCTCCGTGCTGCGCGCGGCGCTGGAGGCCAACCTCCACAAGGCCGGGAACCTGCCGGTCAAGCTCTGGTACTCCGGCTCCTACTACCGCTACGAGCGCCCCCAGAAGGGCCGCTACCGCCACTTCTCGCAGGTCGGCGCGGAGGCGATCGGAGCCGAGGACCCCGCCCTCGACGCCGAGCTGATCATCCTGGCCCACGACGCGTACCGCTCGCTGGGGCTGCGGAACTTCCGGATCCTGCTGAACTCGCTGGGCGACGCCGCCTGCCGCCCCGCCTACCGGACCGCCCTCCAGGACTTCCTGCGCGCGCTCGACCTCGACGAGGACACCCGGCGCCGGATCGAGATCAACCCGCTGCGGGTCCTCGACGACAAGCGCGAGGCGGTGCAGAAGCAGCTCGTCGGCGCGCCGGTGCTCGGCGACCACCTGTGCGAGGAGTGCAAGCGCTACCACGAGCAGGTGCGCGAGCTGCTGACCGCCGAGGGCGTGGCCTTCGAGGACGACCCCAAGCTGGTGCGCGGCCTCGACTACTACACCCGCACCACCTTCGAGTTCGTCCACGACGGGCTCGGCTCGCAGTCCGCGGTCGGCGGCGGCGGCCGCTACGACGGCCTCTCCGAGATGATCGGCGGGCCGGCGCTGCCCTCCGTGGGCTGGGCGCTCGGCGTGGACCGCACGGTGCTGGCCCTGGAGGCCGAGGGCATCGAGCTGGACCTGCCCCCCGCCACCAGCGTGTTCGCCGTGCCGCTCGGCGAGGAGGCGCGCAAGGTGCTGTTCGGCACGGTCGCCGCGCTGCGCCGGGCGGGCGTCGCCACCGACTTCGCGTACGGCGGCAAGGGTGTGAAGGCGGCGATGAAGGCCGCGAACCGGAGCGGTGCGCGGCTCGCGGTCATCGCGGGGGAGCGGGACCTCGAGGAGGGCGTGGTCCAGCTGAAGGACCTGGAGTCCGGCGAGCAGGCGCCGGTCCCGCTGGACGGCGTCGTCGAAGCGGTCCGCGCCCGTCTCGGCTGACCCCGCCCGGGTGTGCGCCCGCCTCGGCGCCCCCGCCCGGGTGCGCGCCCGCCTCGGCTGACCCCCGGCCGCGCAGTCCCCTGTCCGCCCCGCCGTCAACCCGGCGGGGGCGGATTCACTCCGGCGATCCGGGACCGCCGTGACCACCCGCCGAGGCCCGGTCCGGCCCGGTCAGCACGGCCTTACGCCCACCCGACGGGTGCCGGAGCAGGATGGGCCGGACGGCCCTGATTCTCCCGAAGGGACGCTGCGGCCGTCCCCGATGCGGCAGAATGTCCGTGCTCGACGGGGGCTGGACATGGCGGACACGGCGGGACGACGGAACGGCGATATGGCGACGACAGCGGTGGACGAGGTGCACTCCGACCAGGCGCGGCAGGACGGCGCGCGGGTCGCGGTCGGAGGCGGCCGGGCATTCGCCCTGCTGCTCGTGATCACCGGCGCGCTCGGACTGCTGGCCGCATGGGTCATCACGATCGACAAGAACAAGATCCTGGAAGCCAAGGCCAACGGCACGCACTTCACGCCCGGCTGCAGCCTCAACCCGATCGTGTCCTGCGGCAACATCATGGAGAGCGACCAGGCCCAGGCGTTCGGCTTCCCCAACCCGATGCTCGGGCTGGTCGCCTACGGGATCGTCATCTGCGTGGGGATGTCCCTGCTGGCCGGGGCCCGCTTCCCCCGCTGGTACTGGCTGACCTTCAACGCGGGCACCTTGTTCGGCGTCGGATTCTGCGCCTGGCTGCAGTACCAGTCGCTGTACGTCATCGGCTCGCTGTGCCTGTGGTGCTGCCTGGCCTGGGTCGCCACCATCGTCCTGTTCTGCTACGTCACGGGCAAGAACATCAAGCACGGCTTCCTGCCGGTGCCGGCCGGGCTCCGGCGTGGGCTGCTGGAGTTCCACTGGGTGGTGCCGGTGCTGTGGGTCGGCGTCATCGGCATGCTGATCCTGACCCGGTGGTGGAACTTCTGGACCGGCGGCCAGGCCTGACGCGCCGCGCTCGCACCGGTCGGTCTCGGCGGCCCGTCGCGCGGCCCGGCGGCGCTGTCAGTGGGGTGGCATAGGCTTCCCGCGTGGAGCCAGACCTGTTCACCGCCGCCGCAGAGGAACGCCAGGAGAAGGACCCGGCCAGCACCCCGCTGGCCGTGCGCATGCGCCCGCGCACGCTCGACGAGGTCGTGGGCCAGCAGCATCTGCTGCGGCCCGGTTCCCCGCTGCGGCGGCTCGTCGGCGAGAGTGGCGGCGGCCCGGCCGGGCCGTCCTCGGTCATCCTGTGGGGCCCGCCCGGCATCGGCAAGACGACTCTGGCGTACGTCGTCAGCCAGGCCACCCAGAAGCGCTTCGTCGAGCTGTCGGCGATCACGGCGGGCGTGAAGGAGGTGCGGGCCGTCATCGACGGCGCGCGCCGCTCCTCCGGGGCGTACGGGCGGGACACCGTGCTCTTCCTCGACGAGATCCACCGCTTCAGCAAGGCCCAGCAGGACTCGCTGCTGCCCGCCGTCGAGAACCGCTGGGTCACGCTCATCGCGGCCACCACGGAGAATCCCTACTTCTCCGTCATCTCCCCGCTGCTGTCGCGCTCGCTGCTGCTCACCCTGGAGCCGCTGACCGACGACGACCTGCGCGGGCTGCTGCGCCGCGCCCTGACCGACGAGCGCGGCCTCGGCGGCGCGGTCACGCTCCCCGAGGACGCCGAGGGCCATCTGCTGCGGATCGCGGGCGGCGACGCGCGGCGCGCGCTGACCGCGCTGGAGGCGGGCGCCGGGGCGGCGCTGGCCAAGGGCGAGCCGGCGATCACCCTCACGACGCTGGAGGAGGCGGTCGACCGCGCCGCGGTGAAGTACGACCGCGCCGGCGACCAGCACTACGACGTGGCCAGCGCCCTGATCAAGTCCATCCGCGGCTCGGATGTGGACGCGGCGCTGCACTACCTGGCCCGGATGATCGAGGCGGGGGAGGACCCGCGGTTCATCGCGCGGCGGCTGATGATCTCCGCGAGCGAGGACATCGGGCTCGCCGACCCGACCGCTCTGCAGACGGCCGTGGCCGCCGCCCAGGCGGTCGCGCTGATCGGCTTCCCCGAGGCGGCGCTGACCCTCGGCCACGCCACGGTGGCGCTGGCGCTGGCCCCCAAGTCCAACGCGGTCACCCGCGCGATCGGCGACGCCCTCGCCGACGTCCGCGCGGGGCTCGCCGGCCCGGTCCCGCCGCACCTGCGCGACGGCCACTACAAGGGCGCCGAGAAACTGGGGCACGCGCAGGGCTATCTCTACCCGCACGACCTGCCCGGCGGGATCGCGGCGCAGCAGTACGCGCCGGACAAGATCCACGGCAAGCGGTACTACGAGCCGACGCGCTACGGGGCGGAGGCCCGCTACGCGGACGTCGTCGAGCGCGTCAGGGCCCGCCTCCGCGGCGAAGCCCCGCCCCCACCCCCGCGCCCGTCCCAGCCCGCCGGCCCGGGCGCGTCGGGCGCGCCGCCCTCCTCGGACGAGACGCCGCCCCCCGACGGCCCGGCCGCCGCGGAGGCATAGGGGTCCTAGCGGGTCCTGGGGGGCTGGTCCGTCGCCGCCTCGAAGAGCGCGTGCATCGCCCGGCGGAGTTCGGAGATGTTGCGTACCGGCTCGGGGAAGTCGAAGCGCGCGTCGAAGGGGGCGCCGGGCGCGTCGGGGAAGCGGACGCGGAGGCCGAAGCGGTCCAGGGCGACCGGGACGGCGCGGTCCCGCGCGCCGCACGCGCGGCCCGGGTGGTCGCCGAGCAGGGCGCACAGGTCGCGCATCCGGTCGTCGTGGGCGGCGTGCAGATGCTGGAGGAGTTCGGCCTCGTGCGGGGCGAGCGGGTCGGGCGCGGCGGTCGCGAACTCCTCGGGCTCGACCGGCTCCGCGCCCCACAGGTCGTCCACGTACGCCTCGCCGACCTCCAGCCGCAGCAGCGCCCATCCGCCGCCGTCCCCGGTCAGCGCCTCGCGCAGGCCGAGCAGCTCCCCGACCGGGTGCCGCCGGGCCAGCAGCGCCGCGCTCGCCGCGCGGTCCCGGTCGCGTACGGGCGTGAGCCACCCGCCGACCCAGGCGCGCCCGCGGATCCGGTGGGGGACGGCGACCGGAGCGACGTCCGTGATCTCCATCACGCAGGCCGGCTCGTCGTCCTGGGCGTACGCCGCGGCGCGGGCGGCGGCCCCGGCGCCGGGGAGGAGCAGGAGCACATCGCCGTCGGGGGTGACGGCGCGCGCGGCGGGGAGGTCGGCCCCGGGGTCTCCCGCGGGCTCGTCGGTGGCGGCCGCGGGCTCGATTCCGGGAATGGAGAGCGACGCCGTAGCCTTGGATTCGACGAGAGTACGTACCCGCTCCGCCGCCGACGGCCGTGGAGCGTCTTCCCCGGGACGCGGCTGACCCTCCTCGGTGCTCTGAGCAGCGCTGGGCAGGGGGATCCCAGGTCGAAACATGCGTCCTCCTCGGCTAAGGTAAGGCTCACCTAACTTATATCGGAGGTTCGTTCCCCGTGAACCAGTCGCGTCCTAAGGTCAAGAAGTCGCGAGCGCTCGGCATCGCCCTGACCCCGAAGGCTGTCAAGTACTTCGAGGCCCGCCCCTACCCGCCGGGCGAGCACGGCCGTGGCCGCAAGCAGAACAGTGACTACAAGGTCCGACTGCTGGAGAAGCAGCGCCTGCGCGCCCAGTACGACATCAGCGAGCGCCAGATGGCCCGCGCCTACGACCGCGCGCGCAAGGCCGAGGGCAAGACCGGTGAGGCCCTGGTCGTCGAGCTCGAGCGCCGTCTGGACGCGCTCGTCCTGCGGTCCGGTCTGGCCCGCACCATCTACCAGGCCCGCCAGATGGTGAGCCACGGCCACATCGAGGTCAACGGCCGGAAGGTCGACAAGCCGTCCTTCCGGGTCCGCCCGGACGACGTGGTGACGGTCCGCGAGCGCAGCCGCGACAAGCACCCCTTCCAGGTCGCGCGCGAGGGCGGCTACGCCCTGGACGGCGAGACCCCGCGCTACCTCCAGGTCAACCTTCAGGCCCTGGCCTTCCGCCTGGACCGGGACCCGAACCGCAAGGAGATCCCGGTGATCTGCGACGAGCAGCTGGTCGTGGAGTACTACGCCCGCTGAGGCCGTACGCACGCATCCCGCGGGTTCCCCTCGACATGGGTCGACGGGGAGCCCGCGATGCGTTTTCCGGCCGACCGAAACACGGTTCGGGTGGGGCTGTCCGGCGCGATAAGGTCGATACCTGCCGCCCGTCCCGGATGACCCACCCGCCCGAGACGGCGGCCGACGGACGACTGACACCCACCACGAGCAGCAGCAGGGAGCGTGCAACGTGTCCGGTGGAGAGGTGGCCGGGATCCTCGTGGCCGTCTTCTGGGCGATCCTGGTGTCCTTCCTCGCCCTCGCCCTGGTGAGGCTCGCGCAGACGCTGAAGGCGGCCACCAAGCTGGTGGCCGAGGTCACCGAGCAGGCCGTGCCGCTGCTCAGCGAGGCGTCCGCGACGGTGCGCTCCGCCAATACCCAGCTCGCCCGCGTCGACTCGATCGCGGCGGATGTGCAGGAGGTCACCTCGAACGCCTCCGCGCTCTCCTCGACCGTCTCCTCGGCCTTCGGCGGGCCGCTGGTGAAGGTCGCCGCCTTCGGCTACGGCGTGCGGCGCGCGATCGGCCGCAAGGGGCAGCCGCACCCGGAGGACGGGACCGCGCGCACCGTCGTCGTCGGCAAGACCCTGCCGTCCGCCCGCCGGGGCGGCCGCCGCAACCGTGGATCGAAGGGCTGAGAGACCGGAATGTTCCGCCGCACGTTCTGGTTCACCACCGGTGTCGCAGCCGGTGTGTGGGCCACCACCAAGGTCAACCGCAAGCTGAACAAGCTGACCCCGGAGAGCCTGGCGGCGCAGGCCGCCGACCGGGCGGTACTCGCCGGGCGGCGGATCAAGGTCTTCGCGCTCGACGTGCGCGACGGCATGGCCGACCGGGAGGCGGCGCTCAAGGACGCCCTCGGCCTGAGCGCGCCGCCCGCGGACGACCGGAGGCAACTGCCCGCGCAGCGCTCCCGCGCCCAGCTCCCGCAGAATTACTCGTACAACCACCCGAACGCCGGAAATGAGGACCACTAATGGAGTCGGCTGAAATCCGCCGCCGCTGGCTGCGCTTCTTCGAAGAGCGCGGGCACACCGTCGTGCCTTCGGCGTCGCTCATCGCGGACGACCCGACCCTGCTGCTGGTCCCCGCGGGCATGGTCCCGTTCAAGCCGTATTTCCTCGGCGAGGTGAAGCCGCCCTTCGACCGGGCCGTCAGCGTGCAGAAGTGCGTGCGCACACCGGACATCGAAGAGGTCGGCAAGACCACCCGCCACGGCACGTTCTTCCAGATGTGCGGCAACTTCTCCTTCGGCGACTACTTCAAAGAAGGCGCCATCAAGCTCGCCTGGGAGCTGCTGACCACCTCCGTCGAGGAGGGCGGCTACGGCCTGGAGCCCGAGAAGCTGTGGATCACCGTCTACAAGGAGGACGACGAGGCCGAGCGCATCTGGCGTGAGGTCATCGGCGTGCCCGCCGAGCGCATCCAGCGGCTGGGCATGGGCCCCAACTTCTGGTCCATGGGCGTCCCCGGCCCCTGTGGCCCCTGCTCCGAGATCAACTACGACCGCGGCCCCGAGTTCGGCGTCGAGGGCGGCCCCGCCGTCAACGACGAGCGGTACGTGGAGATCTGGAACCTGGTCTTCATGCAGTACGAGCGGGGCGAGGGCGAGGGCAAGGAGGACTTCCCGATCCTCGGCGACCTGCCCTCCAAGAACATCGACACCGGTCTCGGCCTCGAACGCCTCGCGATGATCCTCCAGGGCGTGCACAACATGTACGAGACCGACAACCTGCGCGCCGTGATCGACAAGGCCACGGAGCTGACCGGGGTCGCCTACGGCGCGGCCGAGGACTCCGACGTCTCGCTGCGCGTGGTCGCCGACCACATGCGCACCTCCGTGATGCTCATCGGCGACGGCGTCACCCCCGGCAACGAGGGCCGCGGCTATGTGCTGCGCCGCATCATGCGCCGCGCCATCCGCAACATGCGCCTCCTGGGCGCCACCGAGCCGGTCGTCGGCGAGCTGGTCGACGTCGTACTCAAGACGATGGGCCAGCAGTACCCGGAGCTGCTGACCGACCGCAAGCGCATCGAGACCGTCGCCCTCGCCGAGGAGGCCGCCTTCCTCAAGACGCTGAAGGCCGGCACCAACATCCTGGACACCGCCGTCACCGACACCAAGGCCGCCGGCGGCACGGTGCTCCCCGGCGACAAGGCGTTCCTGCTCCACGACACCTGGGGCTTCCCGATCGACCTCACCCTCGAGATGGCCGCCGAGCAGGGCCTGGCCGTGGACGAGGAAGGCTTCCGCCGCCTGATGCGGGAGCAGCGGGAGCGGGCCAAGGCCGACGCCAGGGCCAAGAAGACCGGCCACGCCGACCTGTCCGCCTACCGCGAGGTCGCCGACACCGCCGGCTCCACCGTCTTCACCGGCTACACCCACACCGAGGGCGAGTCCACCGTCGTCGGCCTGCTGGTCGACGGCCTGCCCTCGCCCGCCGCGACCGAGGGCGACGACGTCGAGGTCGTCCTCGACCGCACCCCGTTCTACGCCGAGGGCGGCGGCCAGCTCGCCGACACCGGCCGGATCCGGCTGGACTCGGGCGCCGTGGTCGAGGTGCGGGACGTCCAGCAGCCGGTGCCCGGCGTCAGCGTGCACAAGGGCACCGTCCAGGTCGGCGAGGTGACCCTCGGCGCCGGCGCGTACGCCCAGATCGACGTGAAGCGCCGGCGCGCCATCGCCCGCGCCCACAGCGCCACCCACCTCACCCACCAGGCGCTGCGCGACGCCCTGGGCCCGACCGCCGCCCAGGCCGGTTCGGAGAACTCGCCCGGCCGCTTCCGCTTCGACTTCGGCTCGCCGGCCGCCGTGCCCGGCGCGGTGCTCACCGACGTCGAGCAGAAGATCAACGAGGTCCTCTCCCGCGAGCTCGACGTCACCGCCGAGGTGATGAGCATGGATGAGGCGAAGAAGCAGGGCGCCATCGCCGAGTTCGGCGAGAAGTACGGCGAGCGGGTGCGCGTGGTGACCATCGGCGACTTCTCCAAGGAGCTGTGCGGCGGCACCCACGTCCACAACACCGCCCAGCTGGGTCTGGTGAAGCTGCTCGGCGAGTCCTCGATCGGCTCCGGCGTGCGCCGCGTCGAGGCCCTGGTCGGCGTGGACGCGTACAACTTCCTCGCCCGCGAGCACACCGTCGTCTCCCAGCTCACCGACCTGGTCAAGGGCCGGCCGGAGGAGCTGCCGGAGAAGATCTCCGGGATGCTGGCCAAGCTCAAGGAGGCCGAGAAGGAGATCGAGCGGTTCCGCGCCGAGAAGGTGTTGCAGGCCGCCGCCGGGCTGGCCGCGGGCGCCAAGGACGTGCGGGGCGTCGCCCTGGTCACCGGCCGGGTGCCGGACGGCACCTCCGCCGACGACCTGCGCAAGCTCGTGCTGGACGTGCGCGGCCGCATCCAGGGCGACCGTGCCGCCGTCGTCGCCCTGTTCGCCGTGGCGAACGGCCGCCCGCTGACCGTCATCGCCACCAACGAGGCCGCCCGCGAGCGCGGCATCAAGGCCGGCGACCTGGTCCGCGCCGCCGCCAAGACCCTCGGTGGCGGGGGCGGCGGCAAGCCGGACGTCGCCCAGGGCGGCGGCCAGAACCCGGACGCCGTCGACGACGCCGCGGCCGCCGTCGAGCGGCTCGTCGCGGAAGCGGCCTGAGCCCCGTGCGACGCGGCAGGCGCCTCGCGATCGACGTCGGGGACGCCCGCGTCGGGGTCGCCTCGTGCGACCCCGACGGGATCCTCGCCACCCCGGTGGAGACCGTGCCGGGGCGGGACGTCCCGGCCGCCCACAAGCGGCTGGTGGCCCTCGTCGAGGAGTACGAACCGATCGAGGTGGTGGTCGGCCTCCCCCGCTCGCTCAGCGGGCGGGAGGGGCCGGCCGCGGCCAAGGCCCGGGCCTTCGCGCGGGAGCTGGCCCGGCGCATCGCGCCGCTCCCGGTCCGGCTGGTCGACGAGCGTATGACCACCGTCACAGCGACCCACGGCCTGCGGGCCTCCGGGGTGACGTCCAAGAAGGGCCGCTCGGTCGTTGACCAGGCGGCAGCCGTCGTCATCCTGCAAAGCGCACTGGAGAGCGAGCGGACCTCCGGGCGGGCGCCGGGCGAGGCCGTCGAAGTGGTCATCTGATCGCGATACGGTAACGTTCCGCGCGACCCTGGCAGCCGTCGCCTGTGACGCCGGCGCGCACACCCTCGGCTGCCGTCTTGCGTCGCTAGGGGATTGATGACTGACTACGGCCGGGGTACCGGCTCCCAACCGTGGCATCCCGAGGACCCGCTGTACGGGGACCAGGGGTGGGGCGGGCACCAGACGGTGACCGGTCACGATCCGTACGCGCAGGAGCCCTACGCCCAGGATCCCTACGCTCAGGAGCAGTACGCGCAGCACGGCTCCTACGGCCAGGACGGCTACGGTCAGGACCCTTCCTACGGTCAGGACGGCTACGGTCAGGACCCTTCCTACGGTCAGGGCCCCTACGCGCAGGACCCGAACGGTCAGGGCCCCTACGCGCAGGACCCGAACGGTCAGGACCCCTACGCGCAGGACCCGTACGGGCAGGGGGGCCATGGGCAGGGTGGTCATGAGCAGGGCGGCCACCACCCGGAGCAGTACCCGCAAGGCGGCTACGGCCACGAGGGGTACGGGCAGGGGCACGAGGGCTACGGGCAGGACTACGCCCAGGACCCGTACGCCCACCAGCAGTACCCCCAGGGCTACCCGCAGGACCCCCAGCAGCCGCAGCAGCACCACCACCAGCAACAGCCGCAACAGTCACAGCAGCCCCACTGGGACGGCCACGACACCGGCGGCTACCCGCAGCAGCACCAGCAGCAACAGCAGCACCAGCAGCCGTATGGCGCCGACCCGTACGACGGCCAGGAGGCGCCCCAGGAGCCCGTCGCCGAGCAGGACGAGCCCGACGACGACCACCCGTTCTTCCAGGACGGCGACGGCGTCGCCCGCCGCGGCCGCCGTGACGACGACGAGTACGACGAGGACGACGAGGACCACGACGAGCCGCGCGGCGGCCGGGAGCGCCGGAACAAGCCCCCCAAGCGCCGCAGCGGTGTCGCCTGCCTCTTCGTGACCGTGGTGCTGGTCGGGGTCGTCGGCGGGGGCGGCTACTTCGCCTACCAGTTCTGGCAGAGCCGCTTCGGCCCGGCGCCGGACTACTCGGGCGAGGGCAGCGGCCAGGCCCAGGTCGTGATCCCCGAGGGCACCGGCACCGCCGAGATGGGCAGCATCCTCGTCGACAAGGGAGTCGTCAAAAGCAGCGGCGCCTTCGTCGAGGCCGTCAAGGACAGCGGCAAGTTCGTCCAGCCCGGCACCTACACGCTGCGCAAGCACATGTCCGCCGCCGCGGCCGTGAAGCTGATGAACGACCCGGCGAGCAGCAACGGCCTGATCATCGCCGAGGGCTGGCGCAACGCGCGGATCTACGCCGAGATCGACAAGAAGATCGGCCTCAAGGCGGGCACGACCAAGAGCGTCGCCGCCAAGGAGGCCAAGAACCTCGGGCTGCCCGACTGGGCCGACGACAACCCCAAGATCAAGGACCCGCTGGAAGGGTTCCTCTACCCGTCCCGCTACAGCGTCGGCAAGGACGCGAAGCCCGAGGACGTCCTGCGGCAGATGGTCGCCCAGGCGAAGAAGAACTACGCCCGCTACGACCTCGACGGCAAGGCCAAGGAACTGGGCCTCAAGTCGCCGCTCCAACTCGTCACCGTCGCCAGCCTGGTCCAGGCGGAGGGCCTCACCCACGACGACTTCCGCAAGATGGCCGAGGTGGTCTACAACCGGCTCAAGCCCGGCAACACCGAGACCAACGGCAAGCTGGAATTCGACTCGACGTACAACTACATCAAGAACCAGAGCAAGCTCGACATCTCCATCGCGGAGATCAAGAACTACGACAACCCCTACAACACGTACTTCTACGAGGGGCTGCCGCCCGGCCCGATCGGCAACCCGGGGGAGGACGCGCTCAAGGCCTCCGTGAACCCCACGGACGGCGGCTGGTACTACTTCGTCGCCATCGACGGAAAGACGTACTTCTCCAAGACCTACGCGGAACACCAGAAGTGGGTCGACAAGTTCAACCGGCAGCGCAAGAACGGCTGAGGAAAGATGTCGCACAACCGCAGGGCCGCGGTGCTCGGCTCGCCGATCGCCCACTCCCTGTCCCCGGTGCTCCACCGGGCCGCCTACGAGAAGCTGGGCCTGGCCGGATGGGCCTACGACCGCCACGAGGTGGACGAGGCCGGGCTGCCCGGCTTCTTCGAGCGGCTGGACGCCACGGCCGGTGACCGCCCGTGGGCGGGGCTCTCGCTGACCATGCCGCTCAAGCGCGCCGTCATTCCGCTGCTCGACGAGATCAGCGACACGGCCGCGTCGGTGGAGGCCGTCAACACCGTCGTCTTCACCGACGACGGCCGCCGGACCGGCGACAACACCGATATCCCGGGTATGGTGGCGGCGCTGCGCGAGCGCGGCGTCGAGCGGGTGGCGGGCGCCGCCGTGCTGGGCGCGGGGGCCACGGCCTCCTCGGCCCTGGCCGCGCTGTCCCGCGTCTGCGAGGGCGAGGTCACCGCGTACGTCCGCAGCGAGGCGCGGGCGGCGGAGATGCGGCAGTGGGGCGAGCGGCTCGGGGTGACGGTCCGCACGGCGGACTGGGCCGACGCGGCCGAGGCGTTCCGCGCCCCCCTGGTGATCGCCACCACCCCCGCGGGCACCACGGACGAGCTGGCCGCGGCGGTGCCCGACCGCCCCGGGGCGCTCTTCGACGTGCTGTACGACCCGTGGCCGACCCAGCTCGCGGCCGCCTGGGCGGCGCGCGGCGGCGCGGTCGTCGGCGGCCTCGACCTGCTGGTGCACCAGGCGGTGCTCCAGGTGGAGCTGATGACCGGCCGCGCCCCCGCCCCCCTGGCCACCATGCGCGAGGCGGGCGAAGCCGCCCTCGCCGCCCGGGCAAGCTGAGCCCCCGGTGAGTGAGCCGCCCCCGGCGAGTGAGCCGAAGGGGCGCGCCGCCCGCGCCGGAGGCGCTGATGTCACCGTGAAAGGGAGAGCGCGCGGAGACCGCGAGGCTGCAGTCGATTTGCGGCTCCGCCGCGCGGAGCGGGCGAGCACGGTCGACCGTCGACAGGGGCTCCAGCGCCCCGGCGGGGGCACCTCCCAGCGGTAGCTGGGGGAGAACCGAGCCCTTAAAAGGGGGGTCCGCTGGTTGGACCGGCGCTCGGGCCTGCCCGGGGACGTGGGAGGATCGGAGGTGGCGGGCCGGGGCCGCGCTCTCCCGGGCCACGCCGCCGTACGTCGAGGCGCGAGCATGAGGAGCACCGTTGAGCAGGTTGCGCTGGCTGACCGCGGGGGAGTCGCACGGCCCCGCACTCGTGGCGACGCTGGAGGGACTGCCCGCCGGTGTGCCGATCACCACCGACATGGTGGCGGACGCCCTCGCGCGCCGGCGGCTCGGTTACGGACGTGGCGCCCGGATGAAGTTCGAGCGCGACGAGGTCACCTTCCTCGGCGGCGTCCGGCACGGGCTGACCCTCGGCTCCCCCGTGGCGATCATGGTCGGGAACACCGAGTGGCCCAAGTGGGAGCAGGTCATGGCGGCCGACCCGGTGGACCCGGAGGAGCTCGCCGGGCTGGCCCGTAACGCGCCGCTGACCCGGCCCCGCCCCGGCCACGCGGACCTGGCGGGCATGCAGAAGTACGGGTTCGACGAGGCCCGGCCGATCCTGGAGCGGGCCAGCGCCCGCGAGACCGCCGCGCGCGTCGCGCTCGGCACGGTCGCCCGCTCGTACCTCAAGGAGACGACCGGCATCGAGATCGTCTCCCATGTCGTGGAGCTGGCCGCGGCCAAGGCCCCGTACGGCGTCTACCCGACCCCCGCGGACGTGGAGCGGCTGGACGCCGACCCGGTGCGCTGCCTGGACGCCGACACCAGCAAGGCGATGGTCGCCGAGATCGACCAGGCTCACAAGGACGGCGACACGCTCGGCGGCGTCGTCGAGGTGCTGGCCTACGGCGTGCCGGTGGGCCTCGGCTCGCACGTCCACTGGGACCGGCGACTCGACGCCCGGCTCGCCGCCGCCCTGATGGGCATCCAGGCCATCAAGGGCGTCGAGGTCGGCGACGGTTTCGAGCTGGCCCGGGTGCCCGGCTCCAAGGCGCACGACGAGATCGTGCCGACCGAGGACGGCATCAGGCGGACCTCCGGCCGCTCCGGCGGCACCGAGGGCGGGCTGACCACCGGCGAGCTGCTGCGCGTGCGGGCCGCGATGAAGCCGATCGCGACCGTGCCGCGGGCGCTGGCCACGGTCGACGTCACGACCGGCGAGCCGACCCAGGCCCACCACCAGCGCTCGGACGTGTGCGCGGTCCCGGCCGCGGGCATCGTCGCCGAGGCGATGGTGGCGCTCGTCCTCGCCGACGCGGTCGCGGAGAAGTTCGGCGGCGACTCGGTCGCCGAGACCCGCCGGAATGTGCGGGGCTTCCTCGACAACCTGGCCGTCAAGTGAGCGGCCCAGCAGCCGGGGGGCCGGCGATCGTGCTGGTCGGGCCCATGGGCGTGGGGAAGACCACCGTCGGGCGGGTGCTCGCCGAGCGGCTCGGCACCGGCTTCCGGGACACCGACACCGACATCGTCGAGACGGCGGGCAAGCCGATCTCCGAGATCTTCATCGACGAGGGCGAGCCGCACTTCCGCGAGCTGGAGCGGCGGGCCGTGCGCGCCGCGGTCGCCGAACACCGCGGCGTGCTGGCCCTGGGCGGCGGCGCGATCCTGGACGAGGGCACCCGCGCCCTGCTGGCCGACCTGCCGGTCGTCTTCCTGGAGATGGGCGTCGCCGAGGCGGTCAAGCGCACCGGCCTCGACGCGCCGCGCCCGCTGCTCGCCGTCAACCCGCGGCAGCGCTGGCGGGAGCTGATGGAGCAGCGCCGTCCGCTGTACACCGAGGTGGCCCGCGCGGTCGTGTCGACCGAGGGCCGTACCCCCGAGGACGTCGCCGACGCGGTCCTCGACGCACTGGAGCTGAAGGACGCATGAGCACGGACACCCCCACCCGTATCCAGGTCGGCGGCACCGCGGGCAGCGAGCCGTACGAGGTCCTGGTCGGCCGGCAGCTCCTCGGCGAGCTGCCCGGCCTCATCGGCCCGGCCAAGCGCGTGGCCGTGCTGCACCCCGAGGCGCTGGCCGAGACCGGCGAGGCCGTCCGCCGGGACCTCCTGGACCAGGGCTACGAGGCCATCGCGATCCAGCTGCCCAACGCGGAGGAGGCCAAGACCGCCGAGGTCGCCGCGTACTGCTGGAAGGCGCTCGGCCAGACCGGCTTCACCCGCAGCGATGTGATCGTCGGCGTCGGCGGCGGCGCCTCCACCGACCTCGCCGGCTTCGTCGCCGCGACCTGGCTGCGCGGAGTGCGCTGGATCGCCGTCCCGACCACCGTGCTGGGCATGGTGGACGCGGCGGTCGGCGGCAAGACAGGCATCAACACCGCCGAGGGCAAGAACCTGGTCGGCGCCTTCCACCCGCCCACCGGGGTGCTGTGCGACCTGGCCGCGCTCGACTCGCTGCCGGTCCACGACTACGTCAGCGGCCTCGCCGAGATCATCAAGGCGGGGTTCATCGCGGACCCGGCGATCCTCGAGCTGATCGAAGCGGACCCGCAGGCGGCCCGCACCCCCGCGGGGCCGCACACCGCCGAACTCATCGAGCGCTCCATCCGGGTGAAGGCCGAGGTCGTCTCCTCCGACCTCAAGGAGGCCGGGCTGCGGGAGATCCTCAACTACGGCCACACCCTGGCCCACGCCATCGAGAAGAACGAGCGCTACAAGTGGCGGCACGGCGCGGCGGTGTCCGTCGGCATGGTCTTCGCCGCCGAACTGGGCCGTCTCGCCGGGCGCCTGGACGACGCCACGGCCGACCGGCACCGCGCCGTCCTGGAGTCCGTCGGCCTGCCGCTGACCTACCGCGGCGACCAGTGGCCCCGGCTGCTGGAGACCATGAAGGTGGACAAGAAGTCCCGCGGCGACCTGCTGCGCTTCATCGTCCTCGACGGCCTGGCCAAGCCCGCGGTGCTGGAGGGCCCGGACCCGGCCGTGCTGCTCGCGGCGTACGGGGAGGTGTCCGCGTGACCCGCAAGGTGCTCGTCCTCAACGGCCCCAACCTGGGGCGGCTCGGCAGCCGCGAGCCGGACGTCTACGGCGCGACCTCCTACGCCGGTCTGGTGGAGGAGTGCGTGAAACTCGGCGCGGAACTCGGTTTCGAGGTGGACGTGCGGGAGACCAACGACGAGGGCGAGATGATCCGCTGGCTGCACGAGGCGGCGGACGGCTCGATCCCGGTCGTCATCAACCCCGGTGCCTTCACGCACTACTCCTACGGCATGCGGGACGCGGCCGCGCAGCGCACCGCCCCGCTGGTCGAGGTGCACATCTCCAACCCGCACGCGCGGGAGGAGTTCCGTCACAACTCTGTCATCGCCGCCGTCGCCAGCGGCACCGTCGCCGGGTTCGGAATCGGGTCGTATCGGCTCGCATTGCGCGCTCTGGCGGACGAATTGGCCGGTTGACGGCGGGCGCTGGGCACACACCGTATTCCCCGGCCGTTCACACAGCGGCGGCCGGGGCGGGTACCGTTCGGTAGAACCGGCCTCGCCGCCGCGTCCTCACGCGACAGTTGCCAGTACCAGACCGCCTGCACGAGACGGAGTGCCACCGGATGCAGCACTCAGTGGGAGCTCCGCTGCCACCGCCCCACCAGCCCGGGCACGGGCCGGGTCAGGGCGGCGCCGGCTGGGCCCAGGGCACGAGCCACCACCCGGGCCACCCACCGGCCCACCACCCGGGCCCCCCGCCGGCCCCGCACCATGGCTCCCCCCCACCTCAGCCCCCTGGCTCCCACCCGGCCCACCCGGTGCCTCCTGTTCCCCCCGCCCCGCTCCACCCCACCCCGGCCCCGCCGCCCATGGACCCGTCCGGGGCGACCGGCCACATCCAGCTCCCGCCCGGCGGCCCGGTGCCGCTGCCCCACCCCCCGGCGGGCGGCGCGGCGGTGGCCGACGCCTCCCAGGCGGCGGTGGCGGTGCTGCTGATCGGTCCCGCCGGCGCGGGCAAGACGACGGTGGCCCGCTATTGGGCGGACCACCGGCGGGTGCCGACCGCGCACATCAGCCTGGACGACGTCCGCGAATGGGTCAGGTCCGGATTCGCCAACCCCCAGTCGGGGTGGAACGAGAACTCCGAGGCGCAGTACCGTCTCGCCCGCCGCACCTGCGGCTTCGCCGCCCGTAACTTCCTGGCCAACGGCATCTCCTGCATCCTGGACGACGCCGTCTTCCCGGACCGCCCGGTCGTGGGCCTCGGCGGCTGGAAGCGGCACGTCGGCCCCGGCCTGCTGCCGGTCGTGGTGCTCCCCGGCCTGGAGGTCGTCCTGGAGCGGAACGCGGCCCGCAGCGGCAACCGCCGGCTGAGCGACGAGGAAGTGGCCCGGATCCACGGCCGGATGGCCGGCTGGTACGGCTCCGGCCTGCCGATCATCGACAACTCCACGTACGACGTGGCGACCACCGCCCGCATGCTCGACGAGGTCGTCACCCGCAGCATCGCCAGCCCGCCCAACTGGTGAACTCACCCGCCGGGACCCTTCCGACCGGCCGTGGGAGGCGCGAGTGCGTAGGCTCGGGGCATGTCCCAGGCGTACGCGGCCCGACGTGCCCGGCTGCACGACCAGTGCGCGGCGGCGGGCTGTGAGGCCGCGCTGGTCTCCAGCCCCGCCAATGTGCGTTATCTGTGCGGCGGCGGGGTGCCGCCCGGGGCGGTGCTGCTCCTGGGGCCGGTCCAGGACGTCCTGGTCGCACCCGTGACGCCGTCCTGGGAGCCGCTGCCCGGCGGCCCGCGCCACCCGGAGGACCTGCGGATCCTCGTGCTGCCCGGACCCGGCGGGGACCCGGCGGCGGCCGCCGCCGACCTGGCCGCGGCGGACGGCGCCGAGTCGCTGGCCGTCGAGGAGCACCATCTGACCGTCGCCCGCCACCGGGCGCTGGCCGCGGCCGCTCCCCGGCTGCGCCTGGCGGACCTGGGCCGCGCCGTGGAGCAGCTGCGGCTGGTCAAGGACGACGAGGAGATCTCCTGTCTGCGGATCGCCGCCGAGCTGGCCGACCAGGCGCTCGGCGAGCTGCTGGAGTCGATCCTGGTCGGCCGCACCGAGCGGCATCTGGCGTTGGAGCTGGAGCGCCGGCTGGTGGACCACGGCGCGGACGGCCCGGCCTTCCCCACGGTCGTGGCGACCGGGCCGCACTCGGGCCGGGCCGGGCACGTGCCCACCGACCGGCGGGTCGAGGAGGGCGACTTCCTCACCATCGGCCTGGGCGCCGACTACCGCGGCTACCGCTGCGAGGTGGGGCGCACCTTCGTGATCGGCCCGTCGCCCGCCACCTGGCAGGTGGAGCTGTACGAGGTGGTCTTCGCGGCGCAGCGGGCCGGGCGGGAGGCGCTGCTGCCGGGCGCGGCCTGCCGGGACGTGGACCGCGCGACCCGGCAGGTGCTGGACTCCGCGGGCTTCGGCGAGGGGGTGGGACCGCGGACGGGACACGGCGTGGGCCTGGAAATCGACGAGGACCCTCGGCTGGCACCCTCCGCCATGGGTAAACTGGACGCTTGTGTGCCGGTCACCGTCGAACCGGGGGTCCACCTCCCGGGCCGGGGCGGTGTCCGGATCGACGACACGCTCGTCGTCCGCCCCGAGGCGGACGGCGGACCCGAGCTACTCACCATCACGACCAAGGAGCTGCTCGCGCTCTGAATTCCGGCGCGTCGCATCTTTCTGGTTCCCACCAGCTGTAGTCCAGGAGATCCCGCAACCGTGGCATCCACGAACGACCTCAAGAACGGCATGGTGCTCAAGCTCGACGGGGGCCAGCTCTGGTCCGTCGTAGAGTTCCAGCACGTCAAGCCCGGCAAGGGCCCTGCTTTCGTCCGCACCAAGCTCAAGAACGTGCTGTCCGGCAAGGTGGTCGACAAGACCTTCAACGCCGGTGTGAAGGTCGAGACGGCCAATGTCGACAAGCGCGGCATGCAGTTCTCGTACAAGGACGGCGAGAGCTTTGTGTTCATGGACATGGACACCTACGACCAGATCTACATCAGCCCCGAGGTCGTCGGCGACAACGCCCGCTACCTGCTCGAGGGCTTCGAAGCCGTCGTGGCGATGCACGAGGGCAACCCGCTGTACGTCGAGCTGCCGGCCGCGGTCGAGCTGGTGATCGAGTACACCGAGCCCGGCGTCCAGGGCGACCGCTCCACCGGCGGCACCAAGCCCGCGAAGCTGGAGACCGGCTACGAGATCGGCGTCCCGCTCTTCATCACCACCGGTGAGAAGATCAAGGTCGACACCCGCTCCGGTGAGTACCTCGGTCGGGTGAACAACTAACCGTGGCTGCCCGCAACAAGGCCCGTAAACGAGCCTTCCAGATCCTTTTCGAGGCCGACCAGCGTGGCAGCTCCGTGCAGACGGTCCTCGCGGACTGGATCCGGCTCGCCCGGACCGACGACCGGCAGCCGCCGGTCAGCGAATACACGATGCAGCTGGTCGAGGGGTACGCCCAGTACACGGACCGGATCGACGAGCTGATCTCCACCTACGCGGTGGGCTGGACGCTGGACCGGATGCCGGTCGTCGACCGGAACATCCTGCGGCTGGGCGCCTACGAGCTGGTGTGGGAGGACGACACACCGGACGCCGTCGTGATCGACGAGGCGGTCCAGCTGGCCAAGGAGTTCTCCACCGATGACTCGCCGGCCTTCGTCAACGGCCTCCTGGGCCGCTTCAAGGAGCTGAAGCCGAGCCTGCGCCGTGAGCAGTCGGGCACGGAGGCCTGAGGAGCGCACGACCCCGCGGGCCCGGCCCGCGGGCACAAAGCCGCCGGGGGCGGTAGAACCTCTCAGGTTCTACCGCCCCCGGCGGCTTTCTGCTGACTGTGCTGACCTTCGATAAAGGTGCGCGGTTAAGGGTGCGCGGTCTTCAGGGGAGGCGCGGCGCGCGCGGCGTCACACGTCCTCGTGCTGGACCGCCCGGCGCGCGTCGGCACCCAGCACACCCCAGCTGATCAGCTGCTCGGTGAGCACCGACGGCGACTGGTCGTAGATCACGGCGAGGGTGCGCAGATCGTCCTGGCGGATCGACAGCACCTTGCCGTTGTAGTCCCCGCGCTGGCTCTGGATCGTGGCGGCATACCGCTGCAGCGGGCCCGCCTTCTCGACCGGCACATGGGCCAGCCGCTCCAGGTCCAGCACCAGCTTCGGCGGCGGCTCGGCGGCGCCGGCCGGGCTGGTGCCCGGGAGCAGCTCCTGGACCGGGACGCCGTAGAAGTCGGCCAGCTCGGCGAGGCGCTGCACGGTCACGGCACGGTCCCCGCGCTCGTACGAGCCGACCACGACGGCCTTCCAGCGGCCCTGGGACTTCTCCTCGACACCGTGGAGGGAGAGGCCCTGCTGGGTGCGGATGGCACGGAGCTTGGCTCCGAGCTGTTTGGCGTATTCGCTGGACATAAAGCTCCCCGGACGAAGACTGGTAACTCACTGTGAGGTTACGCAGCGTAATCTCCATTCGTCAAGCCGAACGGGGCGCGGGGGGCCGTCGCCAGGGGCGATGACGGGCGGGCCGTCCTCTCCTGCTACTGTGAATGGCGCAATTCCGACGTCCTTTAAGGTCCGTCCCGTGAGGCGGAGAAGGAGGTCCGTTTCATATGGACGCACGTACCACCCACGCGGCCACCGCGGCGCGCTCCGTGCTCGAGGCACCGGACATCGCCCGCGTTCTGACCCGCATCGCCCATGAGATCGTCGAGCGCGCCAAGGGCGCCGACGACGTGGTGCTGCTCGGCATCCCGACCCGCGGTGTGCACCTCGCCCGGCGGCTGGCCGCCCGGCTCGAGGAGATCACCGGCAAGGACCCCGGCCAGATGCCGGTCGGCTCGCTCGACATCACCATGTACCGCGACGACCTGAGACTGCGCCCGGCCCGCGCGCTCGCCCGCACCGAGATCCCCGGCGACGGCATCGACGGCCGTCTGGTGGTCCTGGTCGACGACGTGCTCTTCTCCGGTCGCACCATCCGCGCCGCCCTGGACGCCCTGGGCGACATCGGCCGGCCGCGCGCCGTCCAGCTCGCGGTCCTGGTCGACCGCGGCCACCGCGAGCTGCCGATCCGCGCCGACTACGTAGGCAAGAACCTCCCCACGTCGCTGCGGGAGACGGTCAAGGTCCAGCTCACCGAGGAGGACGGCCGCGACAGCGTGCTCCTCGGCGCGCGCGGGACCGCCCCCGCGGACGGGCAGTAGCCCCCCGCCGGGCCCGCCCGGGACCGCGTCGGACGACCGCATCGCGCACCGCCTCCGGGCACCGCCCAGCGGACACCCGGGGCCGCCCGTGCCCCGGTGACCGGCCCCGGCCCGGCGCGTCGGCCACGACGACCTCCCGCGTGCCCGCCGCACGCCTGTACATCTCCCTCACCCACGGAGCATCCGGATGAAGCGCCACCTCATCTCGGCCGCCGATCTCACGCGCGACGACGCCGTCCTGATCCTCGACACCGCCGAGGAGCTGGCCCGTATCGCCGACCGGCCGATCAAGAAGCTGCCGACCCTGCGCGGCCGTACCGTCGTCAACCTCTTCTTCGAGGACTCCACCCGCACCCGCATCTCGTTCGAGGCGGCCGCCAAGCGGCTGTCCGCCGACGTCATCAACTTCTCCGCCAAGGGCTCCTCGGTCTCCAAGGGCGAGTCCCTGAAGGACACCGCGCTCACCCTGGAGGCGATGGGCGCCGACGCCGTCGTCATCCGCCACCACGACTCCGGCGCACCGCACCGGCTGGCCACCTCCGGCTGGATCGGCGGCTCGGTCGTCAACGCCGGGGACGGCACCCATGAGCACCCCACCCAGGCGCTGCTCGACGCCTTCACCATGCGCCGCCACCTGACCTCGGGCACCGGCCAGGACCTGGCGGGCCGGCGGATCACGATCGTCGGCGACATCCTGCACAGCCGGGTCGCCCGCTCCAACGTCCACCTGCTGTCCACCCTGGGCGCCGAGGTGACGCTGGTCGCCCCGCCGACGCTGGTGCCCTTCGCCGTCGAGAGCTGGCCGTGCGAGGTCTCGTACGACCTCGACGCCGTGATCGGCAAGTCCGACGCCGTGATGATGCTGCGCGTCCAGCGCGAGCGCATGAACGCCGCCTTCTTCCCCACCGAGCGCGAGTACGCCCGGCGGTACGGGCTGGACGGCGACCGGATGGCCCGCATGCCCGAGCACGCCATCGTCATGCACCCCGGCCCCATGAACCGCGGCATGGAGATCACCGCCGAGGTGGCGGACTCCCCGCGCTGCACCGCCGTCGAGCAGGTCGCCAACGGCGTCTCGATCCGCATGGCCGTCCTGTATCTGCTGCTCGGCGGGAACGAGCCCGCCGTCGCCACGACCCGCACCGCCACCGAGGAGAGCAAGTAACCATGAGCGACACCCCCAAGACCCTCCTCCGCGGCGCGAAGGTCCTCGGCGGCGAGGCCCGTGACGTGCTGATCGAGGGCGAGCGGATCGCCGCGGTCGGCACCGGCGTCGAGGCGGGCGACGCCACCGTGATCGACGCCACCGGGCAGATCCTGCTGCCCGGCCTGGTCGACCTCCACACCCATCTGCGCGAGCCCGGCCGCGAGGACTCCGAGACCGTCCTCACCGGCACCCGCGCGGCCGCCGCCGGCGGCTACACCGCCGTCCACGCCATGGCCAACACCTTCCCGGTCGCCGACACCGCCGGCGTCGTCGAGCAGGTGTGGCGGCTCGGCAAGGAGTCCGGCTACTGCGACGTCCAGCCGGTGGGCGCCGTCACCGTCGGGCTGGAGGGCAAGAAGCTCGCCGAGCTGGGCGCCATGCACGACTCCGCCGCCGGGGTGCGGGTCTTCTCCGACGACGGCAAGTGCGTGGACGACGCCGTGATCATGCGCCGCGCCCTGGAGTACGTGAAGGCCTTCGACGGCGTCATCGCCCAGCACGCCCAGGAGCCGCGGCTGACCGAGGGCGCCCAGATGAACGAGGGCGTGGTCTCCGCCGAGCTCGGCCTCGGCGGCTGGCCGGCCGTGGCCGAGGAGTCGATCATCGCCCGCGATGTGCTGCTCGCCGCCCACGTCGGCTCCCGCGTGCACATCTGCCACCTGTCCACCGCCGGCTCGGTCGAGATCGTCCGCTGGGCCAAGTCCAAGGGCTGGAACGTCACCGCCGAGGTCACCCCGCACCACCTGCTGCTCACCGACGAGCTGGTGCGCTCCTACAACCCGGTCTACAAGGTGAACCCGCCGCTGCGCACCGAGGCCGACGTCATGGCGCTGCGCGAGGCGCTCGCCGACGGCACCATCGACTGCGTCGCCACCGACCACGCCCCGCACCCCCACGAGGACAAGGACTGCGAGTGGGGCGCGGCGGCCATGGGCATGGTCGGCCTGGAGACCGCGCTGTCCGTCGTCCAGCACACCATGGTGGACACCGGCCTGCTGGACTGGGCTGGCGTCGCCGACCGGATGTCGCACCGCCCCTCGGCCATCGGCCGCCTGGCCGGCCACGGGCGCCCCATCGCCCCGGGGGAGCCCGCCAACCTCACCCTCCTCGACTCCGCATACCGTGGTGTGGTGAACCCCGCGGGCTTCGCCTCCCGCAGCCGCAACACCCCCTACGAGGGCCGTGAACTGCCGGGCCGCGTGACGTACACCTTCCTGCGGGGCCGGGCGACGGTCGTGGACGGGAAACTGGCGTGACACCTCTCATCAACGCGGCGGCGGGCTCCCTCGGGGGCCTCGCGGCCGAGCAGAAGTCCCAGGACGTGACGGACTGGGCGGCGCGCATCGGCTGGGTGGCCGGCCTGCTGCTCCTCATCGCGCTCGTCTACTGGCTGATGCGCGAGGGCTGGAAGTGGCGGGGCACGCTCCAGGGCGACCTGCCCGAGCTTCCGCAGGCCCCGGCGGAGCCCGGACCCGCCCGGCTCGCCCTGTCCGGCCGCTACCACGGCTCGACCACCGCCGGGCAGTGGCTCGACCGGATCGTCGCCCAGGGCCTGGGCACCCGCAGCCGCGCCGAGCTCACCCTGACCGAGCAGGGCCTCGCCGTCGTACGCCCCGGGGCGCGCGACTTCTTCATCCCGGCCGGGAGCCTGCGCGGCGCCCGGCTCGATGCGGGCATCGCCGGCAAGGTCCTCGCCGAGGGCGGGCTGCTGGTGATCACCTGGCAGCTGGGCGACCGCCTGATCGACTCCGGCTTCCGCTCCGACCACGCGGCCGAGCACACCGCGTGGGTGGACACCCTCACCGAACTCTCCGGCGGCCCCAGCGACGCGGCCGCCCACCAGCACGACACGGAAGGCGCACGATGACCACCTCCAACCGGGGACTGAACACGGCCCCCGCCGTCCTCGTCCTGGAGGACGGCCGCACCTTCCGCGGCCGGGCCTACGGGGCCGTGGGCGAAACCTTCGGCGAGGCGGTGTTCTCCACCGGCATGACCGGCTACCAGGAGACCCTGACCGACCCCTCGTACCACCGCCAGGTCGTCGTGATGACCGCGCCGCACGTCGGCAACACCGGCGTCAACGACGAGGACCCGGAGTCGAAGCGGATCTGGGTCGCCGGCTATGTGGTCCGCGACCCCGCCCGGGTGCCCTCCAACTGGCGCTCGCGCCGCACCCTGGACGAGGAACTGGCCGCCCAGGGCGTCGTCGGCATCAGCGCCATCGACACCCGCGCCCTCACCCGCCACCTGCGCGAGCGCGGCGCCATGCGGGTCGGCATCTTCTCCGGCGAGGCGATCGCCGACGAGGCCGCGCTGCTGGCCAGGGTGCGGGCCGTGCCGCAGATGAAGGGCGCGGACCTCAGCGGCGACGTCGCCACCACGGAGCGTTACGTCGTCCCCGCGATCGGCACCAGGAAGTTCACCGTCGCCGCGGTCGACCTCGGCATCAAGGGCATGACCCCGCACCGGATGGCCGAGCGCGGCATCGAGGTGCACGTGCTGCCGGCGAACGCCACGGTCGAGGACGTCTACGCGGTGAACCCGGACGGGGTGTTCTTCTCCAACGGGCCGGGCGACCCGGCCACCGCCGACCACCCCGTCTCCGTGATGCGCGCGGTCCTGGAGCGCGGCACCCCGCTGTTCGGCATCTGCTTCGGCAACCAGATCCTCGGCCGCGCGCTGGGCTTCGGCACCTACAAGCTGAAGTACGGCCACCGCGGCATCAACCAGCCGGTGCAGGACCGCACCACCGGCAAGGTCGAGGTCACCGCGCACAACCACGGCTTCGCCGTCGACGCCCCGCTGGACGGGCCCTCCGACACCCCCTACGGGCGGGTCGAGGTCTCCCATGTGTGCCTCAACGACAACGTGGTCGAGGGCCTCCAGCTGCTCGACCGTCCCGCGTTCAGCGTCCAGTACCACCCCGAGGCCGCCGCCGGCCCGCACGACGCGGCCTACCTGTTCGACCGCTTTGTCTCCCTGATGGAGGGCCAGCGTGCCTAAGCGCACCGACATCCAGTCCGTTCTGGTCATCGGCTCCGGCCCGATCGTCATCGGCCAGGCCGCCGAGTTCGACTACTCCGGCACCCAGGCCTGCCGCGTCCTCAAGGCGGAGGGGCTGCGGGTCGTCCTGGTCAACTCCAACCCCGCGACGATCATGACCGACCCGGAGATCGCCGACGCCACGTACGTCGAGCCGATCACCCCCGAGTTCGTCGAGAAGATCATCGCCAAGGAGCGCCCCGACGCGCTGCTGCCCACCCTCGGCGGGCAGACCGCGCTCAACACCGCGATCTCCCTCCACGAGGCGGGCACGCTCGACAAGTACGGCGTGGAACTGATCGGCGCCAACGTCGAGGCCATCCACAAGGGCGAGGACCGCGACCGGTTCAAGGAGGTCGTCGAGGCCGTCAACGCCAAGATCGGCCACGGCGAGTCCGCCCGCTCGGTCATCTGCCACTCCATGGACGACGTGCTCGCGGGCGTCGAGCGGCTCGGCGGCTACCCCGTCGTCGTACGCCCCTCCTTCACCATGGGCGGCGCCGGCTCCGGCTTCGCCCACGACGAGGAGGAGCTGCGCCGCATCGCCGGCCAGGGCCTGACGCTCTCGCCCACCACCGAGGTGCTCCTGGAGGAGTCCATCCTCGGCTGGAAGGAGTACGAGCTGGAGCTGATGCGCGACAAGCACGACAACGTGGTGGTCGTCTGCTCCATCGAGAACTTCGACCCCATGGGCGTGCACACCGGCGACTCGATCACCGTCGCCCCCGCGATGACGCTCACCGACCGCGAGTACCAGATCCTGCGCGACATCGGCATCGCCGTCATCCGCGAGGTCGGCGTCGACACCGGCGGCTGCAACATCCAGTTCGCCGTCAACCCGGTTGACGGCCGGGTCATCGTCATCGAGATGAACCCGCGCGTCTCCCGCTCCTCCGCGCTCGCCTCCAAGGCGACCGGCTTCCCCATCGCCAAGATCGCGGCCAAGCTCGCCGTCGGCTACACCCTCGACGAGATCCCGAACGACATCACCCAGGAGACCCCGGCGTCCTTCGAGCCCACGCTCGACTACGTCGTCGTCAAGGTGCCGCGCTTCGCCTTCGAGAAGTTCCCCGCCGCCGACGCCCGGCTCACCACCACCATGAAGTCGGTCGGCGAGGCCATGGCCATCGGCCGCAACTTCACCGAGGCGCTCCAGAAGGCGCTGCGCTCGCTGGAGAAGAAGGGCAGCCAGTTCGACTTCACCGGCGACCCGGGCGAGAAGTCCGAGCTGCTGGCGCGGGCCGAGGCGCCCACCGACGGCCGGATCAACACCGTCATGCAGGCCATCCGCGCCGGGGCCACCCCCGAGGAGGTCTTCGAGGCCACGAAGATCGACCCGTGGTTCGTCGACCAGCTCTTCCTGATCAAGGAGATCGCGGACGAGGTCGAGGCCGCCGACGAGCTGGACCCGGAGCTGCTCGCCGAGGCCAAGCGGCACGGCTTCTCCGACGCCCAGATCGCCGGCATCCGCTCGCTGCGCGAGGACGTGGTCCGCGAGGTGCGCCACGCGCTGGGGGTGCGGCCCGTCTACAAGACCGTCGACACCTGCGCCGCCGAGTTCGCCGCCAGGACCCCGTACTTCTACTCCTCCTACGACGAGGAGTCCGAGGTCGCGCCGCGTGAGAAGCCCGCCGTGATCATCCTGGGCTCCGGCCCCAACCGGATCGGCCAGGGCATCGAGTTCGACTACTCGTGTGTGCACGCCTCCTTCGCGCTGCACGACGCGGGCTACGAGACCGTCATGGTCAACTGCAACCCGGAGACCGTCTCCACCGACTACGACACCTCCGACCGGCTCTACTTCGAGCCGCTCACGCTGGAGGACGTGCTGGAGATCGTCCACGCCGAGCAGCAGGCGGGCCCGGTCGCCGGCGTCATCGTCCAGCTCGGCGGCCAGACTCCGCTCGGCCTGGCCCAGGCGCTCAAGGACAACGGCGTGCCCATCGTGGGTACCTCGCCCGAGGCGATCAACCTCGCCGAGGAGCGCGGCGCCTTCGGCCGGGTGCTGACCGAGGCCGGGCTGCCCGCCCCCAAGTACGGCACCGCCTTCTCCTTCGAGCAGGCCAAGGGCATCGCCGCCGAGATCGGCTACCCGGTCATGGTCCGCCCCTCGTACGTCCTCGGCGGCCGCGGCATGGAGATCGTCTACGACGAGCCCTCCCTGGCGGCCTACCTGGAGCGGCACGCGGGCCTGATCTCCGAGCACCCGGTCCTCATCGACCGGTTCCTCGACGACGCCATCGAGATCGACGTGGACGCGCTCTACGACGGCCACGAGCTCTACCTCGGCGGCGTCATGGAGCACATCGAGGAGGCCGGCATCCACTCCGGCGACTCGGCCTGCGCGCTGCCCCCGATCACCCTCGGCGGCTTCGACATCAAGCGGCTGCGGGCCTCCACCGAGGCCATCGCGCGCGGCGTCGGGGTGCGCGGCCTGATCAACATCCAGTTCGCCATGGCCGGCGACATCCTGTATGTCCTGGAGGCCAACCCGCGCGCCTCCCGCACCGTGCCCTTCACCTCCAAGGCCACCGCCGTGCCGCTCGCCAAGGCCGCCGCCCGCATCTCGCTGGGCGCGACCATCGCCGAGCTGCGCGCCGAGGGCCTGCTGCCGAGCAGCGGCGACGGCGGCACGCTGCCGCTGGACGCGCCGATCTCCGTCAAGGAGGCCGTGATGCCGTGGAGCCGGTTCCGCGACGCCTCCGGGCGCGGCGTGGACACCGTCCTCGGCCCGGAGATGCGCTCCACCGGCGAGGTCATGGGCATCGACTCGGTCTTCGGCGCGGCGTACGCCAAGTCGCAGGCCGGGGCGTACGGGGCGCTGCCCCACAAGGGCCGGGCGTTCGTGTCGGTGGCCAACCGCGACAAGCGCTCGATGATCTTCCCGGCCCGTGAGCTGGTCGCCCTCGGCTTCGAGCTGCTGGCCACCTCCGGGACCGCCGAGGTGCTCAAGCGCAACGGCATCAACGCCACCGTGGTGCGCAAGCAGAGCGAGGGCGAGGGCCCGGGCGGTGAGAAGACCATCGTCCAGCTGATCCACGCCGGCGAGGTCGACCTGATCGTCAACACCCCGTACGGCACCGGCGGCCGCCTGGACGGCTACGAGATCCGTACGGCGGCCGTGGCCCGCGGCATCCCCTGCCTGACCACGGTCCAGGCCCTCGCGGCCGCCGTGCAGGGCATCGAGGCGCTCGGCCGGGGCGCGGTCGGCGTCCGGTCCCTCCAGGAGCACGCGGAGCACCTGATCGCGGCCCGCGAGCAGTAGCCGCGCGGAGGGGGACGCCGGGCCCGTACGCCCGGCGTCCCCCTGCCCCGGCGAGCCCTCCGGGCCGGAATCTCCCGGCTGGGCCCTCCCGGCCGGGCCCGCTCAGCCGGGCCCTCCCGGCCGGGCGCCCGCTCGCCCGGGTCACCTGAGCCCTCGACCTCCCCTCCCGTGCCCCGCCTTCCGGCCCGGAGCGCGGACGCGTAGAAAGCCCGCCATGTACCAGCTCTTCTTCCGCCTCGTCTTCCGCCACATGGACCCGGAGCGGGCGCACCACCTGGCCTTCGCCTGGATCCGGCTCGCCGCCCGCGTCCCGGTCCTGCGGACCTTCCTCGCGGCCCTCCTCGCGCCGCGCCACCGCGCGCTGCGCACCGAGGCGCTCGGCCTGCGCATGCACGGGCCCTTCGGGCTCGCGGCCGGATTCGACAAGAACGCGGTCGGCATCGACGGCATGGCCATGCTCGGCTTCGACCACGTCGAGATCGGCACCGTCACCGCCCGGCCGCAGCCCGGCAACCCCAGGAAGCGGCTCTTCCGCCTGGTCGCGGACCGGGCGCTGATCAACCGCATGGGCTTCAACAACGAGGGCTCGGAGGCGGTCGCCGCCCGCCTCGCGGCCCGCCGCGCCGGCCGCCCCGCCTTCCGGACCACCGTCGGCGTCAACATCGGCAAGACCAAGGTCGTCCCGGAGGCGGAGGCCGTCGCCGACTACGTGACCTCCACCGAGCGGCTGGCCGCCCACGCCGACTACCTGGTCGTCAACGTGTCCTCGCCCAACACCCCCGGGCTGCGGAACCTCCAGGCCGTGGACCACCTGCGGCCCCTGCTCAGCGCGGTGCGCGAGGCCGCGGACCGCACCGTGCCCGGCCGCCGGGTGCCGCTCCTGGTCAAGATCGCCCCCGACCTCGCCGACGAGGACGTGGACGCGGTCGCCGACCTCGCGGTCGAGCTGGGCCTGGACGGCATCATCGCCACCAACACCACCATCGCCCGCGACGGCCTCGGCCTGCGCTCCGGCGCGGCGCTCACCGGCGAGACGGGCGGCCTGTCCGGGGCGCCCCTCAAGGAGCGCTCCCTCCAGGTGCTGCGCCGCCTGTACGCCCGGGTCGGCGACCGGATCACACTGGTCGGCGTCGGCGGGATCGAGACCGCGGACGACGCCTGGGAGCGGATCCTGGCCGGGGCCACGCTGATCCAGGGCTACAGCGGCTTCATCTACGCGGGCCCGTTCTGGAGCCGCCGCATCCACCGCGGTCTCGCGGCCCGGCTCGCGGACAGCCCGTACGCCACGCTCGCCGACGCGGTCGGCGCGGACGCCCGCAAGGACGAGGCCCCCGAGGCCGACAAGGAGAACGCATGACCACCCCCTTCGGTACGCGGCTGCGCCGCGCCATGGACGACCGCGGCCCGCTGTGCGTCGGCATCGACCCGCACGCCTCGCTGCTCGCCGACTGGGGGCTCGGGGACGACATCGCGGGCCTGGAGCGGTTCACCCGCACGGTCGTGGACGCCCTCGCCGAGCGGGTCGCGGTCCTCAAGCCGCAGTCCGCGTTCTTCGAGCGCTTCGGCTCGCGCGGCATCGCCGTGCTGGAGCGGGCCGTCGCGGACGCCCGGGCCGCCGGGGCGCTGGTGCTCATGGACGCCAAGCGCGGCGACATCGGCTCCACCATGGCCGCGTACGCCGCCGCTTATCTGGACCCCGGCAGCCCGCTGTTCTCGGACGCGGTGACCGTCAGCCCGTATCTGGGCTTCGGCTCGCTGCGCCCGGCGCTGGACGCGGCGCGGGCGAGCGGGGCGGGGGTCTTCGTGCTGGCGCTCACCTCCAACCCGGAGGGCGCCGAGGTGCAGCACGCCGTGCGGGCCGGCGGGGCGACGGTCGCCGCCACGGTGCTGGACCACCTCAGGGAGGAGAACGCGGACGAGGCCCGCGCGGGCCGCCTCGGTTCGTTCGGCGCGGTCGTCGGGGCCACCCTGGGGGGCGCGGCGGGGGAGGCCGGCGCGGATCTGGCGATCGGCGGGCCGCTGCTGGCCCCGGGCATCGGGGCCCAGGGCGCGACGCCCGCGGACCTGCCCGAGGTCTTCGGCGCGGCGGTGCCGAACGTGCTCCCGAGCGTCAGCCGGGGGGTGCTCCGGCACGGTCCCGACCCGGCTTCGCTGGCCGAGGCGGCGCTCCGAATGGCTGATCAAGTGCGCGCTGTGGCCGAATAACCGGGGTGTTTTGCCCCTAAATGTCCAAGTCGAGCGAGTCTGACCAGGACTTTTCGTCTGTTCTCGCTGACTGGAGCGGAATGGGCCGCTAGTCTCCGACGAGAGCGAACGCGCTGCTGCGTTGCGCGTTGCTCCCCAGGTGAGGGGCGACTAGGTTCCTCACCGGTCCGTATCCGACAGTTCGACATCCGAGGTGACGTAGGCGTGGCTCTTCCGCCCCTTACCCCTGAACAGCGCGCAGCCGCGCTCGAAAAGGCCGCCGCGGCTCGCCGGGAGCGCGCCGAGGTCAAGAATCGGCTCAAGCACTCCGGCGCGTCCCTGCACGAGGTCATCAAGCAGGGCCAGGAGAACGATGTCATCGGCAAGATGAAGGTGTCCGCTCTCCTGGAGTCCCTGCCTGGCGTCGGCAAGGTCCGCGCCAAGCAGATCATGGAGCGGCTCGGCATCTCCGAGAGCCGTCGTGTCCGCGGTCTGGGCTCCAACCAGATCGCATCGCTTGAGCGCGAGTTCGGCGGCGCCGCCAACTGACGTTTCCAGGCACTCCCGGGAACCTGGATAATCGCTGCATGGCAGCACACTCTCGGGGGGCGACCCCCGTACCCCCGGACGCACGTCCGCGGCTGACCGTGCTCTCCGGCCCTTCCGGGGTCGGCAAGAGCACGGTCGTCGCTCATATGCGCAAAGCACACCCCGAGGTGTGGCTCTCCGTCTCCGCCACCACGCGCAAGCCGCGACCCGGCGAGCGCCACGGTGTCCAGTACTTCTTCGTGGACGACGGGGAGTTCGACAAGCTCATCGCCAACGGTGAGCTGCTGGAGTGGGCCGAGTTCGCGGGCAACCGCTACGGCACCCCGCGCGAGGCGGTCCAGGACCGCCTCGCCGCCGGCGAGCCGGTGCTGCTGGAGATCGACCTGCAGGGCGCCCGCCAGGTCCGCGAGTCCATGCCGGACGCCCAGCTGGTCTTCCTCGCCCCGCCGAGCTGGGAGGAGCTGGTCCGGCGGCTCACCGGCCGGGGCACCGAGCCGCCCGAGGTGATCGAGCGGCGGCTGGAGGCCGCGACGACCGAGCTGGCCGCCGAGCCGGAGTTCGATGTGACCTTGGTCAATACCTCCGTCGAGGGCGTGGCGCAAGAGCTGCTAACCTTGATGCGAGTCGTTTGATCTTCGCTGGTATCCACCGCCTTGAAGGCCGCAGCGGTACTCACGGCGCGGGCCGCCACCGATCGAATTTCTCAACTTCTTCATCACCCCTTCGGAAGGCAGAGAGTGTCCTCTTCCATCACCGCGCCCGAGGGCATCATCAACCCGCCGATTGATGAGCTGCTCGAGGCCACCGACTCCAAGTACAGCCTGGTGATCTACGCGGCCAAGCGCGCCCGCCAGATCAACGCGTACTACTCGCAGCTCGGCGAGGGCCTGCTCGAGTACGTCGGCCCGCTGGTGGACACCCACGTCCACGAGAAGCCGCTGTCGATCGCGCTCCGCGAGATCAACGCCGGTCTGCTGACCTCCGAGGCCATCGAGGGCCCGGCGCAGTAGTCGACACCTCCCACCACGGGCCCGGCGGCACCCCCGCCGGGCCCGTGGTGTGTCATGGGTACGTACACGAGGGAGCTGCGGGGAGAGGCGAGCGATGGACAAGCCCAAGGTCGTCCTGGGGGTCAGCGGCGGGATCGCCGCCTACAAGGCGTGCGAGCTGCTGCGCCGCCTCACCGAGTCCGGGCACGAGGTGCGGGTCGTACCGACCGCCTCGGCGCTCCACTTCGTCGGGGAGGCGACCTGGTCGGCCCTGTCCGGCAACCCGGCCACCACGGAGGTCTGGGAGTCCGTCCACGAGGTGCCGCACGTACGCATCGGCCAGTCCGCGGACCTGGTCGTGGTCGCCCCCGCCACCGCCGACCTGCTCGCCAAGGCCGCCCACGGCCTCGCCGACGACCTGCTCACCAACACTCTGCTGACCGCCCGCTGTCCGGTCGTCTTCGCGCCCGCCATGCACACCGAGATGTGGGAGCACCCGGCCACCCGGGAGAACGTGGCCACGCTGCGCCGCCGGGGGGCCGTCGTCATCGAGCCCGCCGTCGGACGGCTGACCGGCGTGGACACCGGCAAGGGCCGGCTGCCCGACCCCGGCGAGATCTTCGAGGTCTGCCGCCGGGTGCTCGCCCGCGGCACCGCGGAACAGCGGCTCGACCTCGCCGGCCGCCATGTCGTGGTGAGCGCGGGCGGCACCCGGGAGCCCCTGGACCCGGTGCGCTTCCTCGGCAACCGCTCCTCCGGCAAGCAGGGCTACGCCCTGGCCCGGGCCGCCGTCGCCCGCGGGGCCAGGGTGACCTTGGTCTCGGCCAACAGTGAGCTGCCCGACCCGGCCGGGGCCGATGTGGTGCGCGTGAGCACCGCCGTGCAGCTGCGCGAGGCGGTACTCAAGGCCGCCGCGGAGGCCGACGCCGTGGTGATGGCCGCGGCCGTGGCCGACTTCCGGCCCGCCCGGTACGCCGAGGGGAAGATCAAGAAGCGGGACGGGCAGGAGCCCGACCCCATCGCCCTGGTCCGCAACCCGGACGTGCTCGCCGAGATCTCCGCCGACCGCGCCCGGCCCGGGCAGGTCGTGGTCGGTTTCGCCGCCGAGACCGACGACGTGCTCGCCAACGGACGCGCCAAGCTCGCCCGCAAGGGCTGCGACCTGCTGGTCGTCAATGAGGTGGGGGAGCACAAGACCTTCGGCGCCGAGGCCAGCGAGGCCGTGGTCCTGGCGTCCGACGGCACCGAGACGCCGGTGCCCTACGGGCCCAAGGAGGTCCTCGCCGACACGGTCTGGGACCTGGTGGCCCGGCGCCTGGCCTGACCGGTCCCGGGTGGTCGGCCCGGCCCGGGGCGGCCGATCGGCCGGTTCGGGCCATCGGAGGGAATGACATTTTCCTGCCTCCCCGGCAAGGCTGAATTTCCGGTCAGGCCGGGGTATGTTCCAGGTCACGGCCTGCCCGTCCTGTGGGACCGGGATGCTCGACCGGCCCACCCGCCGGATAAACTGGCCGAGGAACCGCACCGGGCGCAGCTCCCGGGCGGTCCCAACCATGATCAGCCAGCAGCCGCTGCAACCCCAGGGAGCGATGTGTCCCGCCGCCTGTTCACCTCGGAATCAGTGACCGAGGGTCACCCCGACAAGATCGCTGACCAGATCAGCGACACCATCCTCGACGCGCTCCTCAAGGAGGACCCGACCTCCCGGGTCGCCGTCGAGACCCTGATCACCACCGGCCTGGTGCACGTGGCCGGCGAGGTGACGACCAAGGCGTACGCACCGATCGCCACGCTGGTGCGCAACAAGATCCTCGAGATCGGCTACGACTCGTCGAAGAAGGGCTTCGACGGAGCCTCGTGCGGCGTCTCGGTGTCCATCGGCTCCCAGTCGCCGGACATCGCGCAGGGTGTGGACTCGGCCTACGAGGCCCGGGTCGAGGGTGACGAGGACGAGCTGGACAAGCAGGGCGCGGGCGACCAGGGCCTGATGTTCGGCTTCGCCTGCGACGAGACCCCCGAGCTGATGCCGCTGCCGATCCACCTGGCCCACCGGCTCTCCCGCCGCCTCTCCGAGGTCCGCAAGAACGGCACCATCCCCTACCTGCGGCCCGACGGCAAGACTCAGGTCACCATCGAGTACGACGGCAACAAGCCGGTCCGCCTGGACACCGTGGTCGTCTCCTCGCAGCACGCCTCCGACATCGACCTGGAATCGCTGCTGGCACCGGACATCCGGGAGTTCGTGGTCGAGCACGTGCTGAACCAGCTCTTCGAGGACGGCATCAAGCTGGACACCGAGGGCTACCGCCTGCTGGTCAACCCCACCGGACGGTTCGAGATCGGCGGCCCCATGGGCGACGCCGGCCTCACCGGCCGGAAGATCATCATCGACACGTACGGCGGCATGGCCCGCCACGGCGGCGGCGCCTTCTCCGGCAAGGACCCGTCCAAGGTCGACCGCTCCGCCGCGTACGCCATGCGCTGGGTCGCGAAGAACGTCGTCGCGGCCGGCCTGGCCGCGCGCTGCGAGGTGCAGGTCGCCTACGCGATCGGCAAGGCCGAGCCGGTCGGCCTGTTCGTCGAGACCTTCGGCACGGCCACGATCGACCACGAGAAGATCGAGAAGGCCATCTCCGAGGTCTTCGACCTCCGCCCGGCCGCCATCATCCGCGACCTGGACCTGCTGCGCCCGATCTACGCCGAGACGGCGGCGTACGGCCACTTCGGCCGCGAGCTGCCGGACTTCACCTGGGAGCGCACCGACCGCGTGGACGCGCTCCGCGCGGCGGCGGGGCTGTAAGGCCATCCAGGAGGCCCTGTAAGGCCCTGTAAGGCCCTTCTGCTTTCGCCTCTCTGCTTGCGCGTCTTTCGCATCGGACACCGGCCCGGGCACCACGCCCGGGCCGGTGTCCGTGTCTTCTGCTAAGACTGAAGCTGTGAGCAGCGACAACGGGCGGCCGGAGCGGGATCCGGCGGGGCGGGCCCCGGGGGCGGACCTCCAGGGGAGTGAGCAGCTCGCGCTCATCCGGGAGACCGTGCGCAAGGCCAAGGTGCCGAAGGCCAAGCCGCGGACGTGGCGGGGGGCCGCGCTGGCGCGGGAGCTGCCGGTCGCCAAGGTGCTGGTGGACAAGGGCCCGGTGCACCTGGACAAGCTGTGGGACTACGCGGTGCCCGCCGAGATGGACGCCGAGGCGCGGCCCGGGGTGCGGGTCCGGGTGCGGTTCGGGGCCGGCACGGGGAAGGTGCGCGAGGGGCGCCGGGAGGGCGGCGGGCTGCTCGACGGGTACATCGTCGAGCGGGTCGCCGAGTCCGACTACCGGGGTCCGCTGGCGGCGGTGGCGCAGGTGGTGTCGCCTGAGCCGGTGCTGGGGCCCGGGCTGCTCGCGCTGTGCCGGGCGGTCGCCGACCGGTACGCGGGATCGCTCGCCGATGTGCTGCAGCTGGCCCTGCCCAAGCGCAACGTCCGGGCCGAGCGCGAGCCCTCCCCGCCGCCGCTGCCGCCGCCGGGGGTGCCCGCGCCCGGGGGCTGGGAGCGCTATCCGGCCGGGCCCGGGTTCCTGGACGCCCTCGCCGGCGGCGGGACGCCGCGTGCGGTGTGGACCGCGCTGCCCGGACCGCACTGGCCGCGCGAGTGGGCCGTCGCCGTGGCCGCCACCCTCGCCTCGGGGCGCGGCGCGCTCGTCGTCGTCCCCGACGGGCGGACGGCCGCGCGGGTCGACGCGGCGCTCACCGAGGTGCTGGGCGCGGGGCGGCATGTGCTGCTCACCGCGGACCTCGGGCCCGAGGAGCGCTACCGCCGGTGGCTGGCCGTCAGCCGGGGCTCGGTCAGGGCCGTGGTGGGCACCCGGGCGGCCATGTTCGCGCCCGTGCGGGACCTGGGCCTGGTGGGGATCTGGGACGACGGCGACCACAGCCACAGCGATGTCCACGCGCCGTACCCGCACGCCCGGGACGTCCTGCTGCTGCGGGCCGTGCACGAGCGGACCGGCTTCCTGCTGGGCGACCTCGGCCGCACCGTGGAGGCCGCGCAGCTGGTGGAGAACGGCTGGGCGCGGCCGCTGGAGGCCGACCGGGAGACCGTGCGCGCGGCGGCGCCGCTGATCCGTACGGTCGACGAGGGCGAGACGGCCCGGGACGCGCAGGCCCGCGCCGCCCGGCTGCCGACCCTGGCCTGGCAGACCGTGCGGGAGGGGCTGACCCGGGGTCCGGTGCTGGTCCAGGTGCCGCGCCGGGGGTATGTGCCGCGGCTGGCCTGCGAGCGCTGCCGCGAGCCCGCGCGCTGCGCGCACTGCTCGGGCCCGCTGGAGGCCCCGGACGCGGGCACCCTCCACTGCGCCTGGTGCGGTCGGCCCGAGGCCGCCTGGCACTGCCGGGAGTGCGGGGGCGTGCGGCTGCGGGCCAGCGTGGTCGGGGCCCGGCGCACCGCCGAGGAGCTGGGGCGCGCCTTCCCTGACGTCCCGGTGCGCACCTCCGGCCGCGACCACATCCTCGCCACGGTCCCGGGCCGCCCGGCGCTCGTCGTCGCGACGCCCGGCGCCGAGCCGGTCGCCGAGGGCGGTTACGCCGCGGCGCTGCTGCTCGACGGCTGGGCCCTGCTCGGCCGCCCGGATCTCCGCGCCGGGGAGGAGGCGCTGCGCCGCTGGCTGGACGCAGCGGCCCTGGTGCGCGGCCACGGCGGGGCCGCGGGGGGAGGCGGGGGCGGCACCGTCGTGGTGCTCGCCGAGCCCACCCAGCGGCCCGTCCAGGCGCTGGTGCGCTGGGACCCGGCCGGTTACGCGGCCAGGGAGCTGGCCGAGCGGGCCCAGCTGGGCTTCCCGCCGGTCTCCCGGATGGCCGCGGTCGCCGGCCCCGCCGAGGCCGTGTCCGAGCTGATCGCCGCGGCCCCCCTGCCGGAGGGCACCGAGACCCTCGGCCCGGTCCCGCTCCCCCTCACAGAGCCCGGCCGCCCCCGCCGCCCCGGCCAGCCGCCGCCGGGGGAGGAGTGGCACCGCGCGCTGCTGCGCGTCCGCCCGGGCCAGGGCAGCGCCCTCGCGGCGGCCGTCAAGGCGGCCAAGGCGCAACGGTTGGCCCGGGGCGAGAAGGACCCGGCGGTACGGATCGACCCGCTCGACATCGGCTGACGCGCTTGCCGCGGCGCCGGCTACCGGCCGCCGCGCCCGGCGCGCGGCCGGCGCGGGCCTGGCGCCCGCCCGCCGTGCCCGGCCGAGGCCGGTCGGGCAGGCGCGCCGGGACAGGGCGTCCGGGGGGATCCGGGAGGGGCCACCGTCGCGGGGGAGCCGTCACGGGGCGGCCGCGAGGGGGCAGCCGGGGCGGGCCTCTGTGGCGGGGCGGCCGCGACAGGCACCCCCGGCGGGGCAATCGGGCGGGGGAGCGGTCGCGGGCAGCCGTCGCGGGGGAGCGGTCGTGGGGCAGCCGTCGCGGGGGAGCGGTCGTGGGGCAGCCGTCGCGGGGGAGCGGTCGTGGGGGAGCCAACAGCCGTCACGGGGCGGTCGCGGTGGGGCAGCCGGGCGGGCATCCGGGGCGGAGCGGCCGCGACAGGCACCCCCGCGGGGTATCCGGGCGGGGCCGCCGCCGCAGGGGCAGCCGTCGCGGGGGAGCGGTCGCGGGGGGTCCGTGACAGGCATCCGGGGCGGGGCAGCGGTCGCGGTTGCCCCGTCGCGGTGCAGCCGTCACGGGGCGGCGGTCGCGCGGGCGGCTCGGGATGCCCGCCGTGGGCCTCAGCCGTGGCGGGGGTTGGGGAGCGCGCCCGGGCGCGGCTCGTCGCGCAGTGCCGGGGCGGGCTGCGGCGGCATCGAGCGCGCGGCGGGCACCGACGGCACCGGGGGCACGGCGCCCGGCTCGGCGGTGCGCACCGACGTCTCGGTGCCCTCGGCGGCGCTCTGCGCGGCGGCCCGCCGCGCCCCGTAGCGGCGGTGCACCGCCTGCTTGGTGACGCCGAGCGCCGAGCCCACCGCGTCCCAGGAGAAGCCGAGCGAGCGGTCGAAGTCCACGGCGGCCGTGACCAGCGTCTCCACGCTGTCCCGCAGCTCCTGGGCCAGGCGCACGGTGGGCGCCGGGGCGCGCCCGTAGACGACGAAGCCCGCGGAGGGGCCCGTGCGCCGGGGGCGGTAGACATTGCCGAGCTGGGCGGTGAGCGTGCGCAGCGCGTCCACCTGTCGGCGGACCCGCTCGATGTCCCGGACCAGGAGGTGCAGGCTGGCCCGTGCCTGGGCGTCGTGGGTTGCGTGGTCGGCCATGAACAAGCCTCTCGAATCCGGCGTTTGATACTCGAAGGCAGGGGACGGAGGTCGGAAACGCGCCGGGCCGCCGCAGCGGCCCGACGCGGTCAATCTGCCTTGACTGCCTTGACCAACGCGACACCCGCCCGTCGGTCACGGTCCGGGGGCGTGCGTCACCGCTCCCGTACGCCCCCCGTGGCGCCGCCGCCCCCCGTGGCGCCGCCGCCCCCCGTGGCGCCGCCGCCCCCCATGGCCCGCCGCCCCCGGGGCGCTGCCCCCCTGTGAAGGCGGGCCCTAGACTGGTGCGCTGTTTCCGCTGCGCGTGAGAGGTAGTTCGCCACCCATGAGGCTCGTCTTCGCCGGTACTCCCGAGGTCGCCCTGCCCGCACTGGACGCGCTGATCGCGTCCGACCGGCATGAGGTGGTGGCCGTCGTCACCCGGCCGGACGCGCCGGCCGGGCGTGGCCGGCGGCTGGTGGCGAGCCCGGTCGCCGAGCGGGCGGCGGAGGCGGGGATCGAGGTGCTCAAGCCGGCCAGGCCGCGCGAGCCGGAGTTCCTGGAGCGGCTGCGGGAGATCGCGCCGGACTGCTGCCCGGTGGTCGCCTACGGCGCGCTGCTGCCCAAGGCGGCTCTGGAGATCCCCGCCCATGGATGGGTCAATCTGCACTTCTCCCTGCTGCCCGCCTGGCGCGGGGCGGCCCCCGTGCAGCACGCGGTGCTGGCGGGCGACGAGGTGACCGGCGCCTCGACCTTCCTGATCGAGGAGGGCCTGGACTCCGGCCCGGTGTACGGGGTGGTGACGGAGGACGTACGGCCCACGGACACCAGCGGCGATCTGCTCACGCGGCTGGCGCTGGCCGGGGCCGGGCTGCTGGCCGCCACCATGGACGGCATCGAGGACGGCACCCTGCGCGCCGAGCCCCAGCCCGCCGAGGGCGTCTCGCTCGCCCCGAAGATCAACGTCGAGGACGCGGAGATCGACTGGGCCGCGCCCGCGCTGCGCGTGGACCGGCTGGTGCGGGCCTGCACCCCCGCGCCGGGGGCGTGGACGACCTTCCGCGGGGAGCGGCTGAAGGTCAACGCGGTGACGCCGGCGACGGACCGTACGGACCTGGCGCCCGGCGAGCTCGCGGTGACGAAGAAGGACGTGTACGTCGGCACCGGCAGCCACGCGGTGCGGCTGTCATGGGTGCGCCCGCAGGGCAAGCGGCCGATGGCCGGGGCCGACTGGGCGCGCGGCGTGCGGATCGCCCAGGGCGAGCTGCTCGGCGGATAGCGCCCTGCCCCCACGGCTCGGCGGATGACGCCCGGCATCCGCGGCTCGGCGGGCAGCCCCCTGCCCCGACGGCTCGGCGGGCAGCGCCCTGCCGCTCCGGCCCGGCGCGGACGGCGCGCACTGCCCCCGCGGCCCGGCGGACGCCGCCCCGTCCCGCGGCGCCTTCCGCCCACCGCTCCCGTCCCCCTGCCCCCCGTCCCGCGCCCCGAGCGCGAGGCGGGATCAGTTGACTTGAACATTGGTTGAGGTCTTACGGTCCTGATCGTGTGCCGCCGGTCCGGAACAGCCGCGATCCCGCGACGGCACCCAGACACACGGAGGTGCGCGATGGACATGGAAGCCACCGCCATGCACTCGCTCTACCGGACCGCGAACGCCAACGACGACCGGCGTCCCTTCTCCCGCGCGACCCTGCGGCGCATCGGCGGCTTCGCCCGCCCCCACCGCCGCCGACTCACCCTCTTCCTGGTGGGCAGCGTCGTCACGGCGGTGCTCGCGGTCGCCACCCCGCTGCTCGCCGGCCGGGTGGTCGACGCGATCGTGCACCGCTCCGACCAGGGCGTGGTCCTCGGGCTCGCGGCGCTGATCGCCGTCATCGCCGTGGCCGAGGCCGGGCTCGGGCTGTTTACGCGCTGGCTGTCCGCGAACATCGGCGAGGGGCTCATCCTCGACCTGCGCACCGCCGTGTACGACCACGTCCAGCGCCTGCCCGTCGCCTTCTTCACCCGCACCCGCACCGGCGCCCTGGTCAGCCGGCTCAACAACGACGTCATCGGCGCCCAGCGGGCGTTCAGCGACACCCTGTCCGGCGTGGTCGGCAATCTGGTCACCCTGCTGCTCACCCTCGCGGTGATGCTGGGCATCTCCTGGCAGATCACCCTGCTGGCACTGCTGCTCCTGCCCCTGTTCCTGCTGCCCGCCCGGCGGGTCGGCGGCAAGCTGGCGCGGCTGCGGCGCGAGGCGGCGGCCCACAACGCCGCGATGGCCACCCAGATGACCGAGCGCTTCTCGGCGCCCGGAGCCACGCTCGTGAAGCTTTTCGGCCGACCGGAGGAGGAGTCCGCCGAGTTCGCCGCCCGGGCCCGTCGCGTGCGCGACATCGGGGTGCGCACCGCGATGGTCCAGGTCTCCTTCGTCACCGCCCTGACCCTCGTCTCCGCCCTGGCCCTGGCCCTCGTCTACGGCCTCGGCGGCTACTACGCGCTGCGCGACCAGCTCGACCCCGGCGCGGTCGTCGCCCTCGCGCTGCTGCTCACCCGCCTGTACGCGCCGCTGACCGCCCTGGCCGGCGCCCGGGTGGAGGTGATGAGCGCCCTGGTCAGCTTCGAGCGGGTCTTCGAGGTGCTGGACCTGGAGCCGCTGATCGCCGAGAAGCCGGACGCCCGGCCGGTGCCCGAAGGGCCGGTGTCGGTCGAGTTCGACCGCGTGGACTTCGGCTACCCCTCGGCGGACAAGGTCTCCCTCGCCTCCCTGGAGGAGGTGGCGACCCTGGACACCCGCGGCGGGGAGCAGGTGCTGCACGGGGTGTCCTTCCGCGCCGAGCCGGGCCAGATGGTCGCGCTGGTGGGCTCCTCCGGCGCCGGGAAGTCGACCATCGCGCAGCTGCTGCCCAGGCTCTACGACGCCGACGGGGGCGCCGTGCGGCTGTCCGGCGTGGACGTCCGCGACCTGACGGCCGAGTCGCTCCGCCGGACGCTCGGCATGGTCACCCAGGACGGGCACCTCTTCCACGACTCGATCCGCGCCAACCTGCTGCTGGCGCAGCCGGAGGCGACCGAGGAGGAGCTGTGGGAGGTGCTGCGCCGGGCCCGCCTCGACGGGCTGATCGCGGCCCTGCCCGACGGCCTGGACACCGTGGTCGGCGAGCGCGGCTACCGGCTCTCCGGCGGCGAGCGCCAGCGGCTGACCATCGCCCGGCTGCTGCTGGCCCGCCCCCGCGTGGTGATCCTCGACGAGGCCACCGCACACCTCGACTCCACCTCCGAGGCGGCCGTCCAGGAGGCGCTCGCCGAGGCCCTGGACGGGCGGACCGCGGTGGTCATCGCCCACCGGCTGTCCACCGTGCGGGCCGCCGACCTGATCCTCGTCGTCGAGGACGGCCGGGTCGTGGAGCGTGGCACGCACACCGCGCTGCTCGCGGCCGGCGGGCGCTACGAGGAGCTGTACCGCACCCAGTTCGAGCAGCCGTCGGAACAGCCGTCGGGCGCGGGCGGGGTCGCGCTCACCGCGACCCCGCCCCAGGCGGCCAAGGGTGCCCTGAACTGAGCCGCGCACCGGGCCCCGCCCCCGCCCCGTAGGCTGGACTCCGCCAAGCCCCATCTGTCCCCGGAGCACATTTCCCGTGAGTCCCCAGCCCGGCCGTCCCCGCCGCTCCGCCCCCGGCAAGCCCTACCGGCGCCCGAAGAAGGACCCCGTACGGATCCTCGCCTTCGAGGCGCTGCGGGCCGTCGACGAGCGCGACGCGTACGCGAACCTCGTTCTGCCGCCGCTGCTGCGCAAGGCCCGCGAGGAGGCCACGGAGGCCAGGCCCTTCGACGCGCGGGACGCCGCGCTGGCGACCGAGCTGGTCTACGGGACGCTGCGCCGCCAGGGCACCTACGACGCGATCATCGCCGAGTGCGTGGACCGGCCGCTGCGCGAGGTGGACCCGCCCGTGCTGGACGTGCTCAGCCTCGGGGCGCACCAGCTGCTCGGCACCCGCATCCCCGCCCACGCGGCGGTCTCGGCGAGCGTCGAGCTGGCGCGGGTGGTGCTCGGCGACGGGCGGGCCAAGTTCGTCAACGCCGTGCTGCGCAAGATCGCGGCCGACGACCTGGCCGGCTGGCTGGAGAAGGTCGCCCCGCCGTACGACGAGGACCCCGAGGAGCACCTGGCGATCGTCCACTCGCATCCGCGGTGGATCGTCTCCGCCCTGTGGGACGCGCTCGGCGGCGGCAGCGCCGGGATCGAGGACCTGCTGGAGGCCGACAACGAACGGCCCGAGGTCACCCTGGTCGCCCGGCCCGGCCGCAGCACGGCCGAGGAGCTGATGGCGGCCGTCGGCGAGGACTCCGCGCTGCCGGGCCGCTGGTCCCCGTACGCCGTGCGGCTCACCGAGGGCGGCGAGCCGGGGGCGCTGGACGCGGTCCGCGAGGGGCGCGCCGGGGTGCAGGACGAGGGCAGCCAGCTGGTCGCCGTCGCGCTGGCGAACGCGCCGCTGGAGGGGCCCGACGAGCGCTGGCTGGACGGCTGCGCGGGCCCCGGCGGCAAGGCCGCGCTGCTCGGCGCGCTGGCCGCGCGGCGGGGCGCCGCGCTGCTCGCCGCCGAGAAGCAGCCGCACCGGGCGGGGCTGGTGGAGCGGGCGCTCGCGGGCAACCCCGGCCCGTACCAGGTGATCGCGGCGGACGGCACCAGGCCGCCCTGGCGTCCCGGCGGCTTCGACCGGGCGCTGGTCGACGTGCCCTGCACCGGGCTCGGCGCGCTGCGCCGCCGCCCCGAGGCGCGCTGGCGCCGCCGCCCCGAGGACCTGGCCGGCTTCGCGCCGCTCCAGCGGGAGCTGCTGCGCCAGGCGCTGGCCGCGGTGCGCGTGGGCGGCGTGGTCGGCTACGCGACCTGCTCGCCGCACCTCGCCGAGACCCGGGCCGTGGTCGAGGACGTCCTGAAGGGCCGCGGCGGGCCCGCGGCCGAGGCGGAGTGGATCGACGCCAGGCCGCTGATGCCCGGGGTCCCCGCGCTCGGCGACGGGCCGGACGTCCAGCTGTGGCCGCATCTGCACGGCACGGACGCGATGTATCTGGCCCTGCTCCGGCGCACGGCCTGACCGGCCACCGGATCGGGGCCCGCCCGGCCGGTGCGGCCTGTCCGGTGCGGCCTGTCCGGTGCCTGGCCCGGCCGGTGCGGCCCGACCAGCGCCCGGCCTGACCGGCGCCCGGCCCGACCAGCGCCTGGTCTGACCGGCGGCGCCCGGTCCGACCGGGGAGACACCCCCTGGGGTCAGGCGTTGAGGTCCTTGTGCACCGCGCGGGCGACGGCCTCGACGGTGGCGATCCCGGCCTTCATGGTGCGGTCGTCCTGGCTCAGCACCGTGATCGTGTAGGTGCGGCCGCCGCCCGTGAAGGCGCCGAGGCTGTGCACCCGCCAGCCGTGGGTGGCGCGGGACAGCCAGCCGTTCTTCACCTGGACCAGCACGGTGTCCGGGGCGCCGGCCGGGGTGCCCCAGCGCTGGGAGGGGATGACCCGGCCCATCAGCCTGAGCACGTAGGCGCGGGCGCGGTCGCTCAACACCGGGTTCGGGGTGGTCACCAGGTCCAGGAGCCGCATCTGGTCGCGGGCGGTGATCTGGGTGAGGCCCCAGTGGCCGTCGTCGCCGGGGACGGTGCGGTTCATGCCCGCGGCCCGCAGGAACGCCGCCACCCTACGCGCGCCGAGCTGCCGCCACAGCGTGGTGGTGGCGGCGTTGTCCGACTTGGTGATCATGGCGGTGGCCAGGCCGGACTCGCGCCGGGTGAGCGCGCGGCCGTGGTGGTCCGCGTCCCACAGCAAGGTGGCCAGGACGGTCACCTTGACCACGCTCGCGGAGTCGAAGGCCCGGTCCGCGCGCAGGGTGCAGACCGTGCCGGTGGCGGGGTCGCGGAGGGCGACCGCGACGGTGGCGGATCTGCCGCGCAGGGCCCGCGCGATGTCCGCGGACAGCTCGGTGGCGAGCCCCGCCCGCCCGGAGACGCACACCGGGCGGGGCGTCGTGGCCGTGGCGGCCCGCGCGCCGGTGGCCGGGGCCACCAGCAGCCCCACGGCCAGGGCCGTGGCCACCGCGCGCCCGGCGCGCCCGGGCCCGGCGGGCGCCCTGCCCGTTCCGCCTGCTCCGCGTGTGCTGCCTGCTCCGCGTGTGCTGCCTGTCCGGCGTATTCGGCGTGTGCGGCGTATCGGGTGGCGCGTCATGAGTGGTTCTCGTTCTCGGTCGGTACGGTTCGTGATCACCCGGCTCCATGGATCCGCGGCGGGCGTGGCAGGCTGGTGCCATGGCCCTGCAGATCAATCCCAGCATCCTGTCCGCCGACTTCTCCCGCCTGGCGGAGGAAGCGAAGGCCGTCGAGGGCGCCGACTGGCTCCACGTCGATGTGATGGACAACCACTTCGTCCCCAACCTGACCCTCGGCGTGCCGGTGGTCGAGGCGCTGGGCAAGGCGACGGACACGCCGCTGGACTGCCATCTGATGATCGAGGACCCGGACCGCTGGGCCCCGCAGTACGTCGAGGCCGGCGCGGGCTCGGTGACCTTCCACGCCGAGGCGGCCGCCGCCCCCGTACGGCTGGCCCGCGAGATCCGGGCCAAGGGCGCCCGGGCGTCGATGGCGCTCAAGCCCGCCACCCCCATCGACCCGTACGAGGACCTGCTGCCCGAGCTGGACATGGTGCTGGTCATGACGGTTGAGCCGGGCTTCGGCGGGCAGGCGTTCCTTGACATCATGCTGCCGAAGATCCGCCGCACCCGCGAGCTGATCTCCAAGCACGGGCTGGAGCTGTGGCTGCAGGTGGACGGCGGGGTGTCCGCCTCGACGATCGAGCGGTGCGCCGAGGCCGGGGCCGATGTGTTCGTGGCCGGATCGGCGGTCTACGGGGCCGAGGACCCGGCGAAGGCCGTGCGGGAGCTGCGCGACCTGGCCCTCCAGGCGATCCCCGGTCGGCGGCGCGCCGAGGACGGGCCCGCGACCGCCCGGTGAACTCCTGGGTAAAGGGCAGATCAAGCCCGCCGTTTCTGACAGGATGAACGGTGAGTCCAGAACATGGGAAGCAGTGAGGAGACCGCGGTGTCGACGGGCCGTTCAGGCACGCGGATGGGACCCGCCGAACTGGTGCAGGCGGCCGCCATGGCGCGCCGCTTCTACCTCGAGGGCAAGTCCAAGATCCAGATTGCCGAGGAGTTCGGCGTCAGCCGCTTCAAGGTGGCGCGGGTGCTCGAGACCGCGCTGGAGCGCGATCTGGTGCGCATCGAGATCCGGGTGCCCGCGGAGCTGGACGCGGAGCGCTCCGACGCGCTGCGCGCCCGGTACGGACTGCGCCACGCGGTCGTCGTGGAGTCCCCGGCCGACGCCGAGGCCGACACCCCCGACCCGGAGAACCTCGGCGAGGTCGCCGCGGACCTGCTGGGCGAGCTGGTGACCGAGGGCGATGTGCTGGGCCTGGCCTGGGGCCGCTCCACCATCCACATGGCCGCGGCCCTGCACCGGCTGCCCCCGTGTACCGTCGTGCAGCTCACCGGCGTCTACGACGCGGGCACCGCGGAGCGCGGCTCGGTCGAGGCGGTCCGGCGCGCCGCCGCCGTCTCCGGCGGCGAGGCCCACCCCATCTACGCGCCGATGCTGCTGCCCGACACGGCCACCGCCGACGCGCTGCGCGGCCAGACCGGCATCGCCCGCGCCTTCGAGTACTTCGACAAGGTCACCGTCGCCGCGGTCTCCATCGGCTCGTGGGAGGCCGGCATCTCCACGGTGTACGACATGCTGACCGAGCAGGAGCGGGCCCACTACGCGAGCCTGGGCGCCGCCGCCGAGATGTCGGCCCACCTCTTCGACGCCGAGGGCCGGCGCATCGGCCGTGACCTGGGCGAGCGGTGCATCACGGTGGAGGCCGACCGGCTGCGGCGGATCCCGGAGGTAGTCGCCATCGCGGGCGGCCGCCGCAAGGCCCCCGCGATCGGCGCGGTGCTCCGCTCCGGCCTGGTCACCAGCCTGGTCACGGACACCGCCGCCGCCGATCACCTGCTGCTGGAGACCGGCCCCGGCCCGCGCCCCGCCCTGGACCGCGCGGACCCGGACGGGCCGTAGGCGCGCGGCGCGCCCGGGCCCGGGCGGCGGGTTGGACGATCCGACCAGCGGGCTCCCGGCCGTTCTGGATGATCGTCCCGGGCCTGGTTCAGGGGGCGACATGGGAGAATGAAGTACGTGCGTTTTCCTCGGCTTCCTTCGTCGAGGGCCAATTCCGAACGACTGGGAAGTTCCGAGCGTGCGTTTCCTCAATGATCAGCAGCCGCCCTACGACCTGACGTACGACGACGTCTTCATGGTGCCCAGCCGCTCCGCGGTCGGCTCACGCCAGGACGTGGACCTGAGCTCGCCCGACGAGAGCGGCACCACCATCCCGCTCGTGGTGGCCAACATGACCGCCATCGCCGGGCGCCGCATGGCGGAGACAGTCGCCCGCCGGGGCGGGATGGTCGTCATCCCGCAGGACATCCCGCTGGACGTGGTCGCCGATGTGGTCGGCTGGGTCAAGCAGCGCCACCTGGTGCTGGACACGCCGATCGTGCTGGGCCCGACCGGCACGGTCGCCGACGCGCTGTCGCTGCTGCCCAAGCGGGCCCATGGCGCGGGCGTGGTCGTGGAGATGGGCCGGCCGGTGGGCGTGGTCACCGAGTCCGACCTGACCGGCGTGGACCGCTTCACCCAGCTGAGCGAGGTGATGTCCCGCGAGCTGCTGGTGCTCGACGCCGGGATCGACCCGCGCGAGGCCTTCAACCGGCTCGACGCCGCCCACCGCAGGCTCGCCCCCGCGGTGGACAAGGACGGGCGGTTGGTCGGCATCCTGACCCGCAAGGGCGCGCTGCGGGCGACGCTGTACCGGCCGGCGGTGGACGCGGAGGGCAGGCTGCGGGTCGCGGCCGCCGTCGGGGTCAACGGCGATGTGCCGGGCCGCGCCAAGGCGCTGCTCGCGGCGGGGGTGGACACGCTGGTGGTGGACACCGCGCACGGCCACCAGGAGTCGATGATCAGCGCGCTGAAGGCGGTCCGGGCGCTGGACCCGGGCGTGCCGGTGGTCGCGGGCAACGTGGTCGCCGCCGAGGGCGTGCGCGATCTGATCGAGGCGGGCGCCGATATCGTGAAGGTGGGGGTCGGCCCCGGCGCCATGTGCACCACCCGCATGATGACGGGCGTGGGGCGGCCGCAGTTCTCCGCGGTGCTCGAGTGCGCCGCCGAGGCGCGCCGGTTCGGCAAGCACGTGTGGGCGGACGGCGGCGTCCGGCATCCGCGCGATGTCGCGATGGCGCTGGCCGCCGGCGCGTCCAACGTGATGATCGGCTCCTGGTTCGCCGGCACCCACGAGTCCCCGGGCGACCTCCAGCACACCGCCGACGGGCGGCCGTACAAGGAGAGCTTCGGCATGGCGTCGGCCCGCGCCGTGCGCAACCGCACCAGCGAGGAGTCGGCGTACGACCGGGCCCGCAAGGGACTGTTCGAGGAGGGCATCTCCACCTCGCGGATGTTCCTCGACCCCGCCCGGCCGGGCGTCGAGGACCTGATCGACTCGATCGTGGCGGGCGTGCGCAGCTCCTGCACCTACGCGGGCGCCGGCTCGGTGGAGGAGTTCCACGAGCGGGCCGTGGTGGGCGTGCAGAGCGCCGCCGGCTACGCGGAGGGCAAGCCGCTCCACGTCAGCTGGGACTGAACCACCGGGTGAAGCCGGCCGGCCCCCGCTCGACGCGTACAGCCGAGCGGGGGCCGTTTCATACCCGGGGCTTGTCGCGCGGGTCGGCGGCCCCCCGGCTGCGGGGCATGGCGTGGCGCGGCGGGCTGGTCAGGGTGATCTGGCGCACCAGCTGGTGGAAGGAGACCAGCGCGGCGACGGGCGGCAGCCCGGCGACGGCCATGCTGGGCGGGTCCTTGGGCGCGTGCGCGACGCACAGGAAGACCGCGATGGTGGAGAAGAGCACCACCACCGCCCAGGAGTGCGCCGCGCCCCGGCGGTGGATGGCGGCGCGCAGCACCGACAGTGAGGCGACCAGCCAGGGCCCGTACACCAGCAGAGGCCACCAGGCCGCCATGGACTCCGAGGTGCTGGGGGAGGCCAGATAGCGCAGCGGCTCGTAGGACACCATCCCGCCCAGCACGCTCAGCATGGCCACGATCACCGTGGTGACCGCCGCGAAGACCAGGCTGATCAGCTGGAGCCACGGCATGGTCGGCAGCCGGAACCGGACCCGGCGGCGCCGGCCCCGGCCGCGGACGTGCGCGGGGGAGCGGGCGGCGGGGAAGCTGTCGGCGTCCCGTTCGGGCGGGTCGTCGAGGCGGGAGTCCAGGGGGGCGGAGCCGGGCGCCGAGGTCTGCAGCAGCCGGGCCAGGTCCCCCTCCAGGTCCCACCGGCTCTCGATGGTCTCGGGATCCGGCAGCGGGAAGCCCAGCGGGACGTCGGGGGCCGCCTCGAACCGCTCGCCGGGGGCGGGCCGGTGGCCGACGGGGGGAGGCGGGCCGTAGCCGCCCGGCCTCGGCTCGGTGTAGGTCATGCCCGTACGCCCGGTTCCGTGGTGCCGCGGCGCCGGCCGAAGTCGGTCTCGATGCGGTTCAGGGTCCGCAGGAAGTCCTCCCACACACGGGCGCAGTACTCGAGCGGGACCCGCTCGTCCGGGTCCCCGTGGCCGCCGGGCCGGCACCCGCCGTCCGGGCCGTGGGGGTCATGATCGGTGCTCTGCAGGCTGTCTGGGGTCACGTTCCCACCAACGAGGGCCAAATTGGTGCCGTATCGTGGCATTCGGGTGAAACGCTCGGCGACGCGGCCCGGCCTCCCGCAACGATTCACCGTACAGCCACCCCGCGCGCAACGTTCGTACGCGTATGCGCAAGGATGGTGCATTACGGCCGGGCCCGCGTCCCTCATAGGGTCTTGCGCTGACGCGGAGTGGCGGGGACCGTCCGCTCGGTGGTCCCACCTGCGGGTTTCGCCCTTCGGCACCCGTGCGTACGCCGCCGGTCACCGCCATCCGAACAACCCGACCGGCAGCGATAAGGAGCCCTCACGTGTTGGACCACGGCGCAGCCCCGCCCACCGCCGAGCGATCCCGGTCGGGGCTCACCGCCCCGCGCCCCGGCTCCCGGGCGCTCGGCCCCCGGCTGATGCGGCGCAAGCCCGTCGAGCTGCTGGTCGCCGAGGGCGGCCAGGGCGAGGGCGGGAAGCTGCGCCGCTCGCTCGGCATGTGGCAGCTCACCATGATCAGCATCGGTGCGACGCTGGGCACCGGCATCTTCGTGGTGCTCGGCGAGGCCGTGCCGGACGCCGGGCCCGCGGTGGTCGTCTCCTTTGTGATCGCGGGGCTGACCGCGCTGTTCTCCGCCCTGTCGTACGCCGAGCTGGCGGGCACCATCCCGGTCTCCGGGTCCTCCTACTCCTACGCCTACGCCACCCTCGGCGAGCTGGTCGCCTGGGTCTGCGGCTGGTGTCTGATCCTGGAGTACGGGGTGTCGGTGGCCGCCGTCGCGGTCGGCTGGGGCCAGTACCTCAACGAGCTGCTGGACGGCACCCTGGGCGTCACCATCCCCGACGCGCTGGCCGCCCCGCCCGGCGACGGGGGTCTGTTCAACCTGCCCGCGCTGCTGGTCGTCCTGCTGGCCATGGCCTTCCTGCTGGGCGGGGCCAAGGAGAGCGCCCGGGCCAACACGATCATGGTGACGGTCAAGATCGCCGCCCTGGTGCTGTTCTGCGCCGTCGCCTTCACCGGCGTCCGCGCCGGGAACTACACCCCCTTCATGCCGCTGGGTATGGCGGGCGTCAGCGCCGCCGGGGCCACCCTCTTCTTCTCGTACATCGGCTTCGACGCCGCCTCCACGGCCGGCGAGGAGGCCAGGAACCCGCAGCGCGACCTGCCGCGCGCGATCATGCTCTCCCTCGTCATCGTCACCGCCCTGTACTGCCTGGTCGCGGCCGTGGCGGTGGGCGCCCTGCCGTGGAAGCGGTTCGCCGGCTCCGAGGCCGCGCTCGCCGGGATCATGAAGGATGTCACCGGGCAGAGCTTCTGGGCCGTGCTGCTGGCCGCCGGCGCGGTCGTGGCCATCGCCTCCGTCGTGCTGACCGTGCTCTACGGGCAGACCCGCATCCTCTTCGCGATGTCCCGGGACGGGCTGGTGCCGAAGGTCTTCTCCAAGGTCCACCCGGCCAGCGGGGTGCCGCGCGCCAACACCGTGATCGTCTCCCTGTTCTGCGGGGTGCTGGCCGCCGCCATCCCGCTCGGCCAGCTCGCCGACGCCACCAGCATCGGCACCCTCTTCGCCTTCGCGCTGGTCAACATCGCCGTGATCGTCTTGCGCCGGACCCGGCCCACCATGCAGCGCACCTTCCGGGTGCCGCTGTCGCCGCTGTTCCCCCTCGTCGGCTTCGGGCTGTGCCTGTGGATGATGGGCAGCCTGGACCGAGTGACCTGGATGGTGTTCGGCGTCTGGATGGCCGTCGGCCTTGTGCTGTACTTCGCATACGGCATGCGCCGCTCCCGACTGGCCACAGCAGAGAAGTGACATCCCCGCAGTGCGACTGAACGATCTGGACGAACGCATCGTCCACGCCCTCGCCGAGGACGCCCGCCGCAGCTACGCCGACATCGGGGAGGAGGTCGGCCTCTCGGCCCCCGCCGTCAAGCGGCGGGTGGACCGGCTGCGGGCCGAAGGGGCCATCACCGGCTTCACCGTACGGGTGGACCCGGCCGCGCTCGGCTGGGAGACCGAGGGCTTCATCGAGCTCTACTGCCGCCGGAACACCTCCCCCGAGGACATCCACCGCGGCCTCGCCCGCTACCCCGAGGTGGCGTCCGCGTCCACCGTCACCGGCGACGCGGACGCCATCGTCCAGGTCTTCGCCTCCGACATGCGGCACTTCGAGCGCGTCCTGGAGCGGATCGCGGGCGAACCCTTCGTGGAGCGCACCAAGTCGGTCCTCGTCCTCTCCCCTCTGCTGCGCCGCTTCGGGTCCGGCACTCCGGCCTGACCCGGGGCGGGCGGCGGCCGAGGCGGGCGGCGCAACGAATCGCCGCCCGGGGGCCGGAAGACGTAACGAATCGACGGCGGGTGCGCAATGGTCGCGCCTTGTCCGCCGATCCCGGCGAACGTACCGTCTTGGTGCGGTGACATCTCACCGTCTTTGTTCCGTTACGTCTCCCCTCCCGTGGCCCCGCCGCCCCGCCAGAAGGTCATGCCCATGCCCGCGCTGCGCACCGCCCTGCTCCAGAGCTCCGGCCACCCCGGCCACGTCGCCCGTAATCTCAAGGCCCTCGACGAGGCGGCCGGGCGCGCCGCGGCGGCCGGCGCCGGACTGCTGATCGCGCCGGAGCTGTTCCTCACCGGCTACGCGATCAGCGACGGCGTGCGGCGGCTGGCCGAGCCGGCCGACGGCCCGGGCGGGCGGGCGGTGGCCGGCCTCGCCGCCGCCCACGGCCTGGCCGTCCTCTACGGCTACCCGGAGCGCGCGGGCGACGCGGTCTTCAACTCCGCCCGGCTGGTCGGCCCCGACGGGGCCGAGCTCGCGAACTACCGCAAGACCCACCTCTTCGGCGACTTCGAGCGCGCCTCGTTCACCCCCGGCGACACCCCCGTCGTCCAGGCCGAACTCGGCGGCGTACGGGTGGGGATCATGATCTGCTACGACGTGGAGTTCCCCGAGAACGTCCGGGCCCACGCCCTGGCCGGGACCGATCTGCTGCTGGTGCCCACCGCGCAGATGCACCCCTTCCAGTTCGTGGCCGAGGCCCTCGTCCCGGTCCGGGCCTTCGAGAGCCAGCTCTACATCGCCTACGTCAACCGCACCGGGCCCGAGGGCGACTTCGACTTCATCGGGCTGAGCTGCCTGGCCGGCCCCGACGGCACGGTCAAGGCCCGCGCCGGACGCGGCGAGGAGCTGGCCTTCGGCGACGTGGACCCGGAACTGCTCGCCGCCTCCCGCACCACCAACCCCTACCTGGGCGACCGCAGGCCCGAGCTGTACACCCCCCTGACCTGACCCGCCCCTTCGCCCCGCCGCCGCAGCGCGCCCCTCGTCCCACCCCCGCAAGGAGTCCGTACCCGATGACGTCCACGGTGCCCACCGCCGTCCACGACGAGCAGGACGACCGGCAGTCCGACCTTCCGCCGCTGACCATGTTCGGCCCGGACTTCCCCTACGCCTACGACGACTACCTCGCCCACCCCGCCGGCCTCGGCCAGATCCCCGCCACCGAGCACGGCACCGAGGTCGCGGTCATCGGCGGCGGGCTCTCCGGCATCGTCGCCGCCTACGAACTGATGAAGATGGGCCTGAAGCCGGTCGTCTACGAGGCCGACCGGATCGGCGGACGGCTGCGCACCGTCGGCTTCGAGGGCTGCGACCCCTCGCTGACCGCCGAGATGGGCGCCATGCGCTTCCCGCCCAGCTCCACCGCCCTCCAGCACTACATCGACCTGGTGGACCTGAAGACCCGGCCCTTCCCCAACCCGCTCGCGCCCGACACCCCCTCCACCGTTGTCGACCTGAAGGGCGAGTCCCACTACGCGCGCACCCTGGAGGACCTGCCCGAGGTCTACCACCAGGTGATGGACGCCTGGAACGCCTGCCTGGAGGAGGGTGCCGACTTCTCCGCGATGCAGCGCGCCATCCGCGAGCGCGACGTCCCGCGGATCCGGGAGATCTGGTCCCGCCTGGTCGAGAAGCTCGACAACCAGACCTTCTACGGCTACCTCTGCGACTCCCCGGCCTTCCGCTCCTTCCGCCACCGGGAGATATTCGGCCAGGTCGGCTTCGGCACCGGCGGCTGGGACACCGACTTCCCCAACTCCATCCTGGAGATCCTGCGCGTCGTCTACACCGGCGCGGACGACGACCACCGCGGCATCGTGGGCGGCAGCCAGCAGCTGCCGCTGCGGCTGTGGGAGCGCGAGCCGCGCAAGCTCGTGCACTGGGCGCCGGGCACCTCGCTGTCCTCCCTGCACGACGGACGGCCGCGCCCGGCCGTCACCCGGCTGCACCGCGCGGCGGGCGACCGCATCGTCGTCACCGACGCGGCGGGCGACATCCGCTCGTACCAGGCGGTGGTCTTCACCGCGCAGTCCTGGATGCTGCTCTCCAAGATCGAGTGCGATGACTCGCTCTTCCCCATCGACCACTGGACGGCGATGGAGCGCACCCACTACATGGAGTCCAGCAAGCTGTTCGTGCCGGTCGACCGTCCGTTCTGGCTGGACAAGGACGAGACCACCGGCCGGGACGTGATGAGCATGACGCTCACCGACCGCATGACCCGCGGCACCTACCTGCTGGACGACGGGCCGGACCGGCCCGCCGTCATCTGCCTCTCCTACACCTGGTGCGACGACAGCCTCAAGTGGCTGCCGCTGTCCGCGAACGAGCGGATGGAGGTCATGCTCAAGTCGCTGTCGGAGATCTATCCGAAGGTCGACATCCGCAAGCACATCATCGGCAGCCCGGTCACCGTCTCCTGGGAGAACGAGCCCTACTTCATGGGCGCGTTCAAGGCCAACCTGCCCGGGCACTACCGCTACCAGCGCCGTCTGTTCACCCACTTCATGCAGGACCGCCTCCCGGCCGGCCAGCGCGGGATCTTCCTCGCGGGCGACGACATCTCCTGGACGGCGGGATGGGCCGAGGGCGCCGTGCAGACCGCGCTGAACGCGGTGTGGGGCGTGATGACCCACTTCGGCGGCCGGACGGACCCGAAGAACCCGGGCCCGGGCGATGTGTTCGAGGAGATCGCGCCCGTCGAACTCCCCGAGGACTGAGCCGAGGAGTCCGGGCCGCCGGGCCGAGGCCCCGCCGCGCAGGGCGTGTCAGCCGCCCGGCAGCGGGGTCAGCAGAAACCGCCCCACCAGGCCGACGCTCTCGTCCACGCGCTCGACGAACTCCTCGGTGAGCTCCGGCAGCCCGCGCAGCCCCCACAGGGCGCGGAACGCCGCCCACGCGGCGCCCCGCGCCTTGTCCAGGCTCCACGAACCCACCAGATGGGTGAGCGGATCGGCCACGTCCAGCAGGTCCGGGCCGGGCATCAGATCCTCCCGGATCCGCTCCTCGACCCCGGCGAGCAGGGCGCCGACCCGGTCGAAGTCGCCCTCCAGGTCCTCCGGTTCGGCCCGCCGCGCCCGGCAGGTGTCCACGAGCGCCAGGGCCAGGTCATGGCCGATGTGCGCGTTGATCCCGGCCAGCGCGAACTGCAGCGGCCGGACCGCCGGATGGCGCCGCAGCTGGAACAGCGGCCGCCAGCAGGCGGGCGGCCGCCGGCCCGCCGCCACCGCGTCGACCGCCGCCAGATAGCGGGCGGCGAAGCGCACGTCCAGGTCCTCGGTCGCGGCCGGGTCCTGGAAGGACCCGTCGCCGATCCGGCGGCCCACCTCCTCGGTGACCGTCAGATACACCCGGTTGAAGACCGCCACCCCGTCCCGGGGCGGCAGCGCGGCGCCGAGCGCGCGCATCCGCGCCACGACACCCTCCACGGTCCGCGGCGCGAGCCGCTCGGCCGACGTCGTCATGGACGCAAGAGTCGCAGCCGGAGCCCGGCGCGTCCGGCCGTTCGCCGCCGCTTCCCCGAAACGGACTAACACGACTCCGCAGCGGACGGAGAAGACGGAGAGGACAGCCGGCCGGGCACCGCCGATCCGGGGATCGGCAGACCCTGGTTGGGGAACCGGGCACCGGCCACCCTGGGGGCGTGGACCGCACTCGACTCGCCGACTTCCTCCGCCACTGCCGCACCCGGCTCTCGCCCGCCGACGTCGGGCTCGACCCCGGGGGCGCGCCGCCGCACCCCCGGGCTGCGCCGCGAGGAGGTGGCCCGGCTCGGCGGGATGTCCACCGACTACTACACGCGGCTGGAGCAGGCCCGTGGCGCGCGCCCCTCCCGGCGGATGCTGACCGCGCTGGCCCGCGCGCTGCGGCTGACCGACGACGAGCGGGACCACCTCTTCCGCCTGGCGGGGGAGGGGCCGCCGCGCGACCGGTCCGCCGCCGGGCATGTGCGGCCCGGCCTGCTGCGGGTCCTGGACCGGCTGTACGACACCCCGGCCCAGGTGTGCGGCGACTGGGGCGAGGTGCTGGCGCAGAACGCGATGGCCGCCGCCCTGGTCGGCGATGTCGGGGCCCGGCCGCCGGGGCGGCGCAACATCGTGCGGGAGTACTTCACCGACCCGCGCGCCCGTCGGCTCTTCCCGGCCGAGGACCACGCGGAGCGCGCCCGGCGCCATGTCGCCGACCTGCGGGCCGCGCTCGCCGCCCGCCCCGGCGACCCGGGGCCGGCCGGGCTCGTGGCCGAGCTGCGGGCGGCGAGCGAGGAGTTCGCCGCGCTGTGGGAGGCACCGCGCGACATCGCGCGGCGCCCGGCGGTCGAGCGCTTCCTGCACCCGGTGGTGGGGCCGCTGGAGCTGGAGCGCGAGGTGCTGGTGGACGCCGAGCACGGGCAGCGGCTCACCGTCCACTCGGCCCGCCCGGGCAGCGAGTCCGCCGAGCGGCTGGAACTGCTGCGCGTGGTGGGGGTGCAGGACCTCACGGCGCGGGCGTGAGGCGGCGCCGGGCCAGGGCCGCCGGGTCGGGGCCGCTCAGGGCCGCCGGGCCTCGTCGTCGTACGTACTGGTGCCCGCGTCCAGCAGCGGCTCCTCGCGCTTCATATGGGCCGGGGCCAGCGCGCGCAGCAGGTGGTAGCCGCTGAGCACGACGACCGTGCCCAGGGCGATCCCGCTGAGCTCGAAGTTGTCGCTGACCTTGAGGCTCACTCCGCCGACGCCGATGACCACACCGGCCGCCACCGGCACCAGGTTGAGCGGATTGCGCAGGTCCACCTTGTTGTGCACCCAGATCTGGGCGCCGAGCAGCCCGATCATGCCGTACAGGATGACCGTGATGCCGCCCAGCACACCGCCGGGGATCGCCGCGACGACCGCGCCGAACTTGGGGCACAGCCCGAAGAGGAGGGCGAAGCCGGCCGCGGCCCAGTAGGCGGCGGTGGAGTAGACGCGGGAGGCCGCCATCACGCCGATGTTCTCGGAGTACGTGGTGTTGGCGGGGCCGCCGACCGCCGTGGAGAGCACGGTGGCCGCGCCGTCCGCCGCGATCGCGGTGCCCAGGGTGTCGTCGAGCGGGTCGCCGGTCATCTCGCCGACGGCCTTCACATGCCCGGCGTTCTCGGCGATCAGCGCGATGACGACCGGCAGGGCGACCAGGACGGCCGACCAGTGGAAGCTGGGCGCGTGCACGGAGGGCAGGCCGATCCAGTCCGCCTTGGAGACCGCTGACAGGTCGAGCCGCCAGTGGTCGGTGACCCGCCCGCTGCCGTCCAGCGAGTGGATCTTGCCGAAGACGCGGTCGAAGAGCCAGGAGATCGCGTATCCGAAGACCAGGCCCAGGAAGATCGCGATGCGCGACCAGAAGCCGCGCAGACAGACCACGGCCAGCCCGGTGAAGAGCATGGTCAGCAGCGCGGTCCACTGGTCGGCGGGCCAGTACGTGTGGGCGGTCACCGGCGCCAGGTTGAAGCCGATCAGCATGACGACCGCGCCCGTGACCACCGGCGGCATCGCCGCGTGGATGATGCCCGCGCCGAAGGTGCGCACCGCCAGGCCGCTCAGGAACAGCACCACGCCGACCACCAGGATCGCGCCGGTGACGGCGGCGCTGCCGCCGCCCTGCGCCCTGATCACGGCGGCCACGCCGACGAAGGAGAGGCTGCACCCCAGATAGCTGGGCACCCGGCCGCGGGTCGCCAGCAGGAACAGGACGGTCGCGACCCCGGACATCATGATCGCGAGGTTGGGGTCGAGCCCCATGAGCACCGGGGCGACGAAGCTCGCCCCGAACATCGCCACCACGTGCTGCGCGCCCAGCCCCACCGTACGGGGCCAGGAGAGCCGCTCATCCGGCTTGACGACGGCTCCGGGGGCGGGCGTGCGCCCGTCTCCGTGCAGGGTCCAGCGCACGCCGAGGCCCATGGTTGTGCTCCACTTCATTGCTCAGGGGGATCGCAGCAATGTTAGTGGGTCGAAAATGTGTTTCATCCCTCTAAAGATCCTGACCGAAGAGCGTCCCAAAGATCGCGGGTGAAGACCGCGGGTGCAGACCGTGGCTAGAGGTCAGCGGTCCGCACGCCCAGCAGGCCGCTCAGCGCCCGCCGCCCCTCCTCGCTCACCCGCAGCGCCCGCTGGGTGCCGATCCGTACGCACCACCCCGCGTCCAGCGCGTGCCGGCACAGCGCGGCCCCCGCCACCCCCGCCAGATGCGGTCTGCGCTCGGTCCAGTCCAGACAACTGCGCGCCATCGGCCGGCGGCCCCGAGGGGCGCTCGCCAGGTCCACGCCGAGCCGCCCGAACCAGTCCACGCCCGCCTCGGTCAGCGCGAACCCCGTCGTGCCCTCCAGCAGCCCGCGTTCCAGCATGGCGTCGGTGATCGCCGTGCCGAGCCGCCCGGCCAGGTGGTCGTAGCAGGTGCGGGCGCGCGCCATGGCCTCACCGGCGCCGGCGGCGCGCAGCGTCCGGGGCGCCGGGGGCGGGGCGGCGTGGCCCGACAGGTCCTCGATGAGCTGGGCGACCTGGGGCCCCGCCAGCCGTACGTAGCGATGCCTGCCCTGCCGCTCCTCCGCCAGCAGGCCGCCGGCGACCAGCCTGCTCAGATGCTCGCTCGCGGTCGACGCGGCCACCCCCGCCAGCCGCGCCAGCTCCCCGGCGGTCCAGGCCCGCCCGTCGAGCAGCGCCAGACAGAACGAGGCGCGGGTCTCGTCGGCGAGCAGCGCGGCGAGCCGGGCGAGCTGTGGACCGTTGGGCTGGGACTGCGTCATGCCGTCCATCATCCGCCCCCGACGGTTCGGCCCCGGCCGAACCGTCGGGGGCGGGGCGTGGACGCGTGGCCTCAGCGGGGCGTCGAGCTCGGGGCCGTCGCATCGGTGGGGCCCCCGGGGGCCGTCCCCGGCTGCCCCGGCGACGAGCCGCGCAGCACGCCCGCCCCCACCACCAGCCCCAGCGCCAGCACCGTCACCACCCCGAACGAGGCCGTCAGCGAGGTCAGGTCGGCGATCGACCCCATCGCGGCGGGGGCGATCAGCCCCGATGTGTACGTGATCGTCGCGACGCCCGCGATCGCCTGGCTGGGGGCCGGGCCGCTGCGCCCGGCCGCCGCGAAGGCGAGCGGGACGACCACCGCGATCCCGAGGCCCAGCAGGCCGAATCCGGTGATGGCCAGGGCGGGCCCGGTGGCCGTCACGACCAGCAGGCCGCCCACCGTGGACAGCACACCGCCCGCGCGTACGGTGCGCACCGCGCCGAAGCGGCCCACCGCCGCGTCGCCGACGAGCCGGGCGGCGGCCATCGTGCAGGAGAAGGCCGTGGTGCAGGCGGCGGCGACGGCGGGGGAGGAGTCCAGGACGTCCCGCAGATAGACCGCCGACCAGTCCAGGCTCGCCCCCTCGGCGAACACCGCGCAGAAGCCGACCGCGCCGATGATCAGCGCGGAGTGGGGCGGCAGGGCGAAGCGGGGCGGCGGGTGCTCCTCCGGGTCGCTGCGCAGGTCGAGCACCCAGTGGCAGACCACCGCGCCGATCACGGTGAGCACGGCGGCGGCGAGGCCCAGGTGCAGCCGGGCGTCGGCGTCGGCGTGGGCGGCGAGCGTGCCGGCCGCCGAGCCGAGGAGCGCTCCGACGCTCCACATGCCGTGCAGGCCCGACATGATGGAGCGGCCCAGGCGGCTCTCGACCTCCACGCCGAGGGCGTTCATGGCGACATCGGCCATCCCCGCTGAGGCGCCGTAGACGAACAGCGCGCCGCACAGCCAGACCAGGCCGGGCGCGAGCGGGGGCAGCGCCAGCGACAGGCACCACAGCGCGATCAGCCCGCGCAGCGCGGCGCGGGCGCCGAAGCGGTGGCTGACCCGCCCGGCCAGGGGCATCGCGACGGAGGCGCCGAGGGCGGGGAAGACCAGCGCGAGGCCGAGCAGGCCCGCGCCGAGGTCCAAGTGCTCCTGGATCCAGGGGACGCGGGTGGCGAAGTTGCCGGTGACCGCGCCGTGCACGGCGAACACGACCGCCACGGCCACCCGCGCCCTGCGGACCTCTTTCCGCTGCCCGATCTCCCGCGCCTCCGCGGTGCCGTCCATGTCCGCTGCCCACCCTCCCGGAGACACGATCCGCCACGGAAACTATCAGGAAGGGTCCCTGATAGATAGGGTCCGAAGGAGCGGCGCCTCTGGTCCGAAGGAGCGGCGCCTGGTGAAAGGATCCCGCCCATGACGTCGACGCGCGGGCCCCTGGCGGGCCGTACCGCCTCCCCGCGCACGGCGCGGGTCATCAACGACCGCCTCGCCCTGCAACTCCTCAAGGACGAGGGGCCGCTGACCGCCGGCCAGCTGAAGTCCCTGACCGGGCTGTCCCGGCCCACCATCGCGGACCTCGTCGAGCGGCTGCGGGGCGCCGGGCTGATCGCGGTCGTGGGGGAGACGGGCGCCGACCGCCGGGGGCCCAACGCCCGGGTGTACGGCATCGTCGCCGACAGCGCCCATGTCGCGGGCGTGGACGTCCGCGCGCGGAGCGTCGCCGTCTGCGTGGCCGATCTGCTGGGGCACATCCACGCCGAGGCATCGCTTCCGGTCGCCGCCGACGCCGAGCCCGCGCGGGCCGCCGAGGCCACGGTCGACCTGGTGCGGCGCACGGCCGCGAAGGCGGGGGCCGAGCGGCTGCACCACATCGGCGTCGGCGCCCCCGGGCTCGTCGACCCGGCGACCGGCGAACTGGCCGCCACCGAGGCGCTGCCCCGCTGGCACCGGGAGCTGAGCACCGCCCTGCAGGGCGCCTTCGGGGCGCCGGTGTTGCTGGAGAACGAGGTCAACCTGGCCGCCGTCGCCGAACAGCGGCTCGGCGTGGTCCGCGACCGGGACACCTTCGTCCTGCTGTGGCTCGGCCACGGCGTCGGCGCGGCCGTCGTGCTGGACCGGGAGCTGCGGCGCGGAGCGTCCGGCGGGACCGGGGAGATCGGCTTCATGCCCGTGCCGGGGACGGCCGGGCTGCCCTCCGCGACCGGCTGCGACGGCGGCTTCCACTCGCTGGTCAGCAGCCCCGCGGTCGGTGCGCTCGCCCGTGAGCTGGGGATGCCGGCCGACGCGGCGGACGACGCGCCCGCGGCGGAGGCGGCGGTACGGGCAGCGGTGGAGGCGGGGAAGCGGGGCGAGCCGTTCCTGGACGCGCTCGCGGGCCGGATCGCGGTGGGGGCGGCCGCGGTGTGCGCGGTGCTTGACCCGGGCTGTGTGGTCCTCGGCGGGGAGATGGGCCGGGCCGGGGGCACGGCGCTCGCGCGCCGCGTCGAGGACCGGCTGCGGCGGCTGTCCCCGCTGCGCACCCAGGTGCGGGCGGGGGTGGTGGGCGGCGGCGGGGTGCTGCGCGGCGCGGTGCTGACCGCCCTGGACGCCGCCCAGAACCAGCTGTTCGGCGCCCCTTGGCCGACTCGGCCGCGTGGACCTGCGGGCGGGTGAGGCAGGCCACACTCCCCGGGCTCCAGCAGTGCCGAGGTCCCGTGGCACACTGGGGCCGTACCAGTGACGTCAGCGCACTCCGGGGTCGGTGAAAATCCGAACCGGCGGTTACAGTCCGCGACCCGTCCGCCGCCAGCGGTCGGTTGACCAGGTGAAATTCCTGGACCGACGGTGAAAGTCCGGATGGGAGGCAGTGCGCGGCGGGAGCAGAGCACCGGTGCGCCGCCGTCGGCGGCCCGCCCTCGCGGCGGACCGTATCCCGGCCCAGGCGTCCCCCGGTGTCGTCTTTCCGCTTCTGTCATCTCGACAGCCCCGGAGTCCGTGCCCGAAGAGGCAGGAGGACCCGGTGGCCACCACAGCCGAAGCCGAGGCGATGCGCCGTGCCGTGGCGCTCGCCGCCCGGGGCCTCGGCCACACCAGCCCCAACCCCGTCGTCGGCTGCGTGATCCTCGACGCCGACGGCCGGGTCGCGGGCGAGGGCTGGCACCAGCGGGCCGGCGGCCCGCACGCCGAGGTCCACGCCCTGCGGGACGCCGGTGAGCGGGCCCGCGGCGGCACCGCCGTCGTCACCCTGGAGCCCTGCAACCACACCGGCCGCACCGGCCCCTGCGCCCAGGCCCTGCTGGAGGCCGGGATCGCCCGCGTCGTCTACGCCGTCGCCGACCCCACCGACGGGGCCGCGGGCGGGGCCGCCACCCTGGCCGCCGCCGGGACCGCCGTCGAGAGCGGCCTGCTCGCCGAGGAGGCCACGGCGGTCAACGAGGCCTGGCTGACTTCCGTACGGCACGGCCGCCCCTTCGTGCTGTGGAAGTACGCCGCGACCCTCGACGGGCGCAGCGCGGCCGCCGACGGCACCAGCCGCTGGATCACCTCCGCCGCCTCCCGCGCCGACGTGCACCGGCTGCGCGCCGAGGCGGACGCCGTCGTCATCGGCTCCGGCACCCTGCGCGCCGACGACCCGCACCTCGCCGCGCGCGGCCCGGAAGGCGTCCGCCAGCCGCTGCGCGTCGTGCTCGACAGCGACGCCACGATCGCCCCGGGCGCCCGGGTCCTGGACGGCACGGCCCCCACGCTGATCGCCGTCGCCGAGGACGTGGCCGCCCCCCGGCTGCCGGGCGCCGACACCGTCCGGCTGCCGCGCGCCGCCGGCGGGCGGGGCCTGCACATCCCCGCCGTGCTCGACGAGCTGCTCTCGCGCGGGGTCCGCTCGGTCCTGCTGGAGGGCGGCCCCACCCTCGCCGGGGCGTTCCTCGCCGCCCGCGCCGTCGACAAGGTCGTCGGCTACCTGGCCCCCGTCCTGCTCGGCGCGGGCGCCCCCGCCCTCGCCGACGCGGGAATCACCACCATCACGCAGGCGCTGCGCCTCACGGTGACCGATGTCCTGCGGCTCGGCCCCGACCTGCGCGTCACCGCCGCCCCCGAACCGTCCGCCGCCCCCGCCGTCCCCAACCCCACCGTCTCCGAGGAGAGCTGAGTGTTCACCGGAATCGTCGAAGAACTGGGTGAGATCGTCGCCGTCGAGAACCTCGGCGACGCGTCCCGCTTCCTGGTCAGCGGCCCCGTCGTCACCGAAGGCGCCAAGCACGGCGACTCGATCGCCGTCAACGGCGTCTGCCTCACCGTCGTCGACCTCGAGGACGGCCGGTTCTCCGCCGACGTCATGGCCGAGACCCTGAACCGCTCCAGCCTCGGCGCCCTCGCCGTCGGCTCCCGCGTCAACCTGGAGCGCCCCATGGCGCTCGGCGGGCGCCTGGGCGGTCATCTGGTGCAGGGCCACGTCGACGGCACCGGCACCATCGTCGAGCGCAAGCCCTCCGAGCACTGGGAGATCGTCAAGATCTCGCTCCCCGCCGACCTCAGCCGCTACGTCGTCGAGAAGGGCTCCATCACGGTCGACGGCATCAGCCTGACCGTGGTCGACGCGGGCCCGGACTACTTCACCGTCAGCCTCATCCCGACGACCCTCGCCCTGACCACCCTCGGCGTCAAGCAGCCCGGCGACCCGGTCAACCTCGAAGTGGACGTGCTCGCCAAATACGTCGAGCGGCTGCTGGGGAAGGACGCCCGCCCGCTGACCGCCACTGACGAGGAGGCCATCGCATGACCGCCCCCGCAAGCGACGCCGAGGCACCCGTGAAAGGCGGCGGGGACGCCAGGAAGCGGCACATGACCCCCTTGCCGAGCGTGCGGAGCGCGGCCGACTGGCCCGACGAGCTGGCGCTCGACACCGTCGAGCGGGCGATCGCCGAGATCGCCGCCGGGCGGCCCGTCGTGGTCGTCGACGACGAGGACCGGGAGAACGAGGGCGACCTCGTCATCGCCGCCGAGAAGGCCACCCCCGAGATCGTCGCCTTCATGATGCGCGAGTGCCGCGGCCTGATCTGCGCCACCCTGGAGGGCGACGACCTCGACCGGCTGCGGCTGCCGCAGATGGTGGCGGAGAACTCCGAGTCCATGCGCACCGCCTTCACCGTCTCGGTCGACGCCACCGCCGAACACGGCGTCGGCACCGGCATCTCCGCCGCCGACCGGGCCACCACCCTGCGCCTGCTCGCCGACCCGCACAGCGCCCCCGGCGACTTCGCCCGCCCCGGACACGTCTTCCCGCTGCGCGCCCGCCCCGGCGGCGTGTTCACCCGCGACGGCCACACCGAGGCCGGCGTGGACCTCGCCAAGCTGGCGGGGCTGCGCCCGGCCGCCGCGATCGTGGAGATCGCCGGCGAGGACGGCACCATGCTCCGCCTGCCGCAGCTGGTCTCCTTCGCCCGGCGGCACGGTCTGGCGATCATCTCCATCGAGGCCCTGATCGCCTACCGCAGGTCCACCGAGTCCCCCGTGCGGCGCGAGGCCGAGACCCGGCTGCCCACCGCCTTCGGTGACTTCCACGCCTACGGCTACCGCTCGACCGCCGACGGCGTCGAGCACATCGCCCTCGTCCAGGGCGACATCGGCGACGGCGAGGACGTCCTGGTCCGGATCCACTCCGAGTGCCTGACCGGCGATGTCTTCGGCTCCCAGCGCTGCGACTGCGGCCCCCAGCTGCACGCCTCCCTGGAGCGGGTCACCGCCGAGGGCCGCGGCGTGGTGGTCTACCTGCGCGGCCACGAGGGCCGCGGCATCGGCCTGCTGTCCAAGCTGCGCGCGTACGAGCTGCAGGAGCTGGGCCGCGACACCCTCGACGCCAACCTGGAGCTCGGCCTGCCCGCCGACGCCCGGGACTACGCCGCCGGCGCCTCCATCCTCACCGACCTCGGCGTGCGCTCCCTGCGCCTGATGACCAACAACCCGGAGAAGACCGCGGCGCTGGTCCGGCACGGGCTGCGGGTCGTCGGCCGGGAACCGATGCCCGTCCAGGCCGGTGAGCACAACCTGCGCTATCTGCGCACCAAGCGGGACCGGATGGGCCACGACCTGCCGTGGCTGGATCCCGGCCACCCGCAGCCCATGTCCGCCTGCGGCAACCAGTGACCACCCGTCCCGCACCGGAACCACCCCGAAGCAAGACCCGCACCCCCGGCAAGACCCGCACCAAGGAGAGACACAGACGTGAGCGGTAAGGGAGCCCCCGAGCTGTCCGTGGAGAACTGCGCCGACCTGCGCGTGGCCGTGGTGGCCGCCCAGTGGCACGCCCAGGTGATGGACGGGCTCGTCGACGGGGCGCTGCGCGCCCTCGGCGAGCTGGGCATCGACGAGCCGACCGTGCTGCGCGTCCCCGGCAGCTTCGAGCTGCCGGTGGTCGCCAAGGTCCTCGCCGGCCGCGGCTACGACGCGATCGTGGCCCTCGGCGTCGTCATCCGCGGCGGCACCCCCCACTTCGACTACGTGTGCCAGGGCGTCACCCAGGGGCTCACCCAGGTCAGCGTGGACACCGGGGTGCCCGTCGGCTTCGGCGTGCTGACCTGCGACACCGAGGAGCAGGCCCTGGACCGGGCCGGCCTCGAGGGATCCAGCGAGGACAAGGGGCACGAGGCGGTCACCGCCGCCGTGGCCACCGCCACCATCCTCCGCTCGGTCTCCGAGCCCTGGCGCTGAGTCGGGTCGCACGGCACAAGTAGGATGACGGGCATCATGCCCAAGAAGACGTTCGAGGAGCTCTTCGCCGAGCTTCAGCACAAGGCCCGCACGGCCGACCCCGCCACCTCCCGCACCGCCGAACTGCTGCAGTCCGGCGTGCACGCCATCGGCAAGAAGGTGGTCGAGGAGGCCGCCGAGGTGTGGATGGCCGCCGAGTACGAGAGCGACGAGGCGACCGCCGAGGAGATCTCGCAGCTCCTCTACCACCTCCAGGTGATGATGGTCGCCCGGGGCCTGACCCTCGACGACGTCTACGCCCACCTCTGAGCACGCCCCACCGCCACCCGACCTCGCTGACCGCCGACGTAAGGAAAAGGTCTCATGCTGCGCATCGCCGTCCCCAACAAGGGTTCACTGTCCGAGCCTGCGTCGGCGATGCTCCATGAGGCGGGCTACCGGCAGCGCAAGGACCGCAGGGAACTGGTGCTCGTCGACTCCGACAACGACGTCGAGTTCTTCTTCCTGCGCCCGCGCGACATCGCCGTGTACGTCGGCTCCGGCCGCCTCGACATCGGCATCACCGGCCGTGACCTGCTGCTGGACTCCGGCTCCCAGGCCGAGGAGATCATGCAGCTCGGCTTCGCCGGCTCCACCTTCCGCTACGCCACCCGGCCCGGCACGGCCAAGGACGTCAGCGAGTTCGGCGGGATGACGGTCGCCACCTCCTTCTCGGGCCTGGTGACCAAGCACCTCGCGGACAACGGCGTGGACGCCGCCGTCGTGCACCTCGACGGCGCCGTCGAGACCGCCATCCAGCTCGGCGTGGCCGAGATCATCGCGGATGTGGTCGAGACCGGCACCACCCTGCGCAACGCCGGTCTGGAGATCATCGGCGAGCCGATCCTCGAGTCCGAGGCGGTCGTCATCCGCCGCACCGGCGCCCCGGCCGACGATCCCAAGGTCCAGCAGTTCCTCCGCCGGATGCAGGGCGTCCTGGTGGCCCGGCGCTACGTGATGATGGACTACGACATCCGGGTGGAGCAGGTGGAGCGGGCGGTGGCGCTCACCCCCGGGCTCGAGTCGCCCACCGTCTCCCCGCTGCACCACGAGGGCTGGGTCGCGGTCCGCTCGATGGTCCCGGCCAAGGACGCCCAGCGGATCATGGACGAGCTGTACGACCTGGGGGCGCGGGCCATCCTGACCACCGGCATCCACGCCTGCCGGCTCTGACGGCCCGGCCGCCCCACCTCCTCAGACCCGTTCCTCTCACGGAGAGACCCCACGCCACGTGCCCGCCTCCGACTCGGCGCCCGCGCAGCCCCCTGCCGGGCTCCCCGCCCTCCCCGTCACCTTCCGGCCCACCCGCACCCGGGCCGTCCTGCTCACCACGGGGGTCGCCCTGGTCGCCGTCCTCACGGCGCTGGCACTGCTCCTGGAGCGGCTGAGCCCCGGGGAGAAGATCAGCTTCATCTTCACCGGCCTGCTGTTCTTCGGCGTGCTGGCCCTGCTGAGCCGCCCCAAGGTGGTCGCCGACCCCGAGGGGGTGACCGTCGTCAACCTGACCACCAAGCGCCGGCTGGCCTGGGCGGAGGTGCTGCGGGTCAACCTGCGGCCCGGCGACCCGTGGGTCTATCTGGACCTCGCCGACGGCACCAGCCTGCCCGCGATGGGCATCCAGCCCGGCATCGCCAAGGCCCGCGCCATCGGTGACGCCCGCGCGCTGCGCGCGCTGGCCGAGACGCACGGCACGGGCCGGGCGGGCGACTGAACCGGACCCCCGAACAGCCGTCCGACCACGGCCCCAGGGCCCGTCCTGCAGGGCGCCTCGCCCCCTTTGAAGACGGGCCCCAGCGGGCCCCCAACCGCTCGATCGGCCCTGTCAGGGGCTACGGGGCCTGCCCCGAAAGCCCGATCCTTGATTACCCTGTTGCCGGGGCGCCGACGGTGCCCCGGCCCGTACCACCTGTCCATGCGCCCCCGGCGCGCCCCGACAGGCCCCTGCGACCCGAGGAGTGACTCCCTCCAGAGATGGACGGATCGTCCTGTAGTACCTGCGCCGCCCCTCACCCGACGGCGGCGGCATGAGCGTCACCCTGTCCCTCCTGCTGCTCGCCGCAGCACTCGTCCTGATCCTCGCCAACGGCTTCTTCGTCGCGGCCGAGTTCGGCCTGGTCACCGTGGAGCGGCCGGACGCCGAGCGGGCCGCCGCCGAAGGCGACCGCCGGGCCCGCACCGTCGTGGAGGCCCTGCGCGAACTGTCCTTCCAGCTCTCCGGCACCCAGCTCGGCATCACCATCACCTCCCTGGTGGTCGGCATGCTCGCCGAGCCGGCGCTCGGCGAACTGCTGACCGGCCCGCTGACCGCGACCGGACTGCCCCACGGGGCGGTCTCCGGCGTCGCCGTCGTCCTCGGCATGCTGATCGCCTCCGCCGTGCAGATGATCGTCGGCGAGCTGGTCCCCAAGAACTGGGCCGTCTCCCGGCCGCTGCAGGTCGCGCGGTTCGTCGCCGGGCCGCAGCACGCCTTCGCCCGCTTCTTCCGCCCGCTCATCTCCCTGCTCAACACGGTCGCCAACCGGCTGGTGCGGGCGCTGGGGGTCGAGCCCACCGAGGAGCTGGCCTCCGCCCGCACCCCCGGTGAACTGGTCTCCCTGGCCCGCCACTCCGCGCTGGCCGGCGCCATCGAGCAGGACACCGCCGACCTGTTCGTCCGCACCCTCTCCCTCGGGGAGCTGACCGCCCAGCATGTGATGACCCCACGGGTCCGGGTCAGCGCCCTCCAGTCCTCCGCGACCGCCGAGGACGTGCTCAACCTCACCCGCGCCACCGGGCTGTCCCGCTTCCCCGTCTACCGCGACCGCCTCGACGAGGTGATCGGCATGGTCCACCTCAAGAACGCCCTCGCGGTGCCCTCGGCGGAGCGGCTGCGCACGCCCGTCGGCCGGATCGCCCAGCCCCCGCTGCTGGTTCCCGAGACGCTGCCGGTCCAGCCCCTGCTGGAGCGGCTGCGCAGCGAACAGCCGATAGCCGTCGTCGTCGACGAGTACGGCGGCACGGCGGGCGTGGTCACCTTGGAGGACATCGTCGAGGAGCTGGTCGGAGAGGTGCGCGACGAGCACGACGACGAGGGCGCGGACACCCCGGACCTGATGCCGACCGCCGCCGAGGACGGCCGCCCCACTTGGGAGGCCGACGGCGGCTGCCGCGTCGACACCCTGCGCCGGATCGGCCTGGAGGCGCCGGACGGCCCGTACGAGACCGTGGCCGGCCTGGTCGCCGACCTCCTCGCGCGGATCCCGGCCGTCGGCGACACCGCCGAGCTGCCCGGCTGGAAGCTCTCCGTCCGCCAGGTCGGACACCACCGGGCCGAGCGGGTGCGGATCATACGCACCGGCACCGGCGGCCTGGTGACGGCGGGTGGCGCCCTCGCCGGTGGCGCCCACAGCGACGGCGCCCGGGGGGCGGAACGATGAGCCTGGTCCAACTTCTCTTCGCCGCGCTCCTGGTCCTCGCCAACGGCTTCTTCGTCGGCGCCGAGTTCGCCCTCGTCTCCGTCCGCCGCAGCCAGATCGAGCCACGCGCGGCCGAGGGCTCGGCCCGCGCCCGTACGGTGCTCACCGGCCTGGAGAACCTGCCGCAGATGATGGCGGCCGCGCAGTTCGGCATCACCGTCTGTTCGCTGACGCTCGGCGCGGTCGCCGAACCGACCGTGGCGCACCTGCTGGAGCCGGTCTTCCACGCCGTCCACCTGCCCGAGCAGCTCGTCCACCCCCTCGGCTACGCCATCGCGCTGGCCGTGGTGGTCTGTCTGCACCTGGTGATCGGCGAGATGGTGCCGAAGAACCTGGCCATGGCGGCCCCCGAGAAGACCGCGCTGTGGCTCGCTCCCGGCCTGGTCGCCTTCGCCCGGCTGTGCCGCCCGGTCACCGCGCTGCTCGGCGCCTGCGCCCGGCTGGTGCTGCGGCTGTTCCGGGTGGAGCCCAAGGACGAGGTCGAGGCGGTCTTCACCAGCGAGCAGCTCACCCACCTGGTCGAGGACTCCCGGCAGGCCGGGCTGCTCGACCCCGGTGAGCAGGAGCGGCTCGCCGACGCCCTCGAACTGGGCAGCCGCCCGGTCACCGACGTGCTGCTGGACCCGGCGGGCCTGGTCACCGTCGATCCCTCGGTCACGCCCCGCCAGATCGAGGAGCTGACCGTACGGACCGGCTACTCGCGCTTCCCGGTGCGCGGGGCCGGCGGCGCCTTCATGGGCTATCTGCATGTGAAGGACGTCCTGGACCTCGACGCCCCGGACCGGGCCGTGCCCCAGCACCTGTGGCGGCCGATCGGGACCCTGCGGGCGGAGCTGCCGCTGGACGACGCGCTCACCGTGATGCGGCGGGCGGCCTCGCACCTGGCGGCCGTGGCCGACGCCACGGGCAAGGTGCTGGGCCTGGTCGCCCTGGAGGACGTCCTGGAGATGCTGGTCGGCGAGGTACGGGACCCCTCCCACCGGGGCGGGACCCGCGACCGGGTGGCCGAACCCAGGGCCGGGACGGCGGCCGCGGTTTCGGAGCCGGCTTCAGCGGCCTCGGGTTCGGGGGGCTCGGCTTCGGGGCCCTCCGTCTCGGAGACCTCGGCGTCGGAGGACGAGGAGCGGGCGATGGTCGGCTGAGCGGGCGCGGCCGCGCCCGTGGCCGGCGCTACACCGGCGGCGGGTCCTGCGGGTCGCGGTACATGGGGCCGCGGCCGGACAGGACCTCGCCGTACGCCTGCATCAGGTCCGGGAGCCGCAGCGTGGCGAGGTCGTCGCGGGTCGGGGCGCCGGACCAGCCGGACAGCCGCAGATCCCGGTAGGCGCAGCTCTTCTCGTACAGCGTGCGCAGGAACCGGCCGTTGCCCAGCTCGTCGATCCAGCCCTGCTCCACGACGTGTCCGCTGATGGAGCGCAGCTCCTCCACGGCCTCCTCGTCCCACCGGTCGCCGTTCTCGGCGGCCAGCACCTCGCCGATCCGGGTGAGCTCCAGCGGGCGGTAGCTGGGGAAGTCGACGCGCGTGGTGAAGCGCGAACCGAGGCCCGGGTTCGCGGCCAGCAGCCGGTCCATCCCCTCGGGGTAGCCGGCCAGGATCACCACCAGGCGGTCGCGGTTGTCCTCCGCGCGCTTGAGCAGCACCTGCAGCGCCTCGTCGCCGTACGCGTCGCCCTTGCTGTAGCCGGAGTTGGACAGGGAGTACGCCTCGTCCACGAACAGCACCCCGCCGAGCGCCGAGTCGATCAGCTCGCTGGCCTTCACGGCGGTCTGGCCCAGGTACTCGCCGACCAGGTCGGCACGCCCGGCCTCGACCAGATTGTCGCTGCTCAGCAGCCCGAGCGCGTAGAAGACCCGGCCCAGGATGCGGGCCACGGTGGTCTTGCCGGTGCCGGAGGGGCCGGAGAAGACGAAGTGCCGCTTGGGCGGCTGGACCGGGAGGCCCTGCCCGGCGCGCAGCCGGGCCATGTGCAGCTGCGCCGACAGCGCCCGCACCTGCCGCTTGACGGGCTCCAGGCCGACCATGCGCTCCAGCTCCTGCAGCGCGTGCTCCAGCAGGACCGGGTCGGAGGGGCCGGGCTGCGGGGGGACGCCGGCCCGCTCGCGCGGGCCGTCGGCGGCCACCGCGGGCGCGGTCACCAGCGGGGGGCCCTCCGGCTCCGGGCCGGTGGGGCGCGGCTCCCGGCCGTCCGCCGGGTCGGCGGTGACCAGCGGGTCGGGGTCGGCGGCGGGGCCGTCGCGGCCCTCGGCGGCGTCCTGGCTGCCGAGTCCGGCCAGCGACACGGCGGCCAGGTCCGCGGTCTCGTCCAGGCCGTCGCCCTCGGCTATGGCCGCCAGCCGGGCCGCGGTGTCCATGAAGGTCGGGTCGATGCGGTGCACCGCGCGGTAGAGGGGGAGCGCCGCGGCGCTGCGGCCGGTGCCCTCGTGGGCGCGGGCCAGCCAGTAGCGCAGCTCCTTGCGCTGCGGCTGTTCGCTGCGGCAGCGCATCAGGGCCGCGGCGAGCAGTGGCTCCGCCTGGCCGTACATCTCCAGGCGCACCCGGGCCATGCCGCCGAACAGCCCCGCCTCGATGCCGAGTAAGGGGTCGTCCAGCAGCGGCTCGGTGTGCCGCACCAGCTGCTCCCAGTCCTTGACCAGGTAGGCGCGGCAGGCGTGCAGGAACCGCGCCTGCGGGTCGGCCTCCACGGGCGGGCAGCCGGCCAGGGCCCGGTCCAGCTCGGGGACGTGGCGGCCGTCGAGCCAGTGGGAGGCGTGCGCGAGCAGCAGGTCCCGGCTGGTCTCCAGGACCGGCTGGACCCACCAGCCCAGCCAGTACCAGGAGTTCAGGGTGCGGTGGTGGCGGGCGCGCTGCTCGCCGAAGCGGTCGCGGTGCCGGTACATCCGCAGCAGCGCGGTCGTGGTGTCGGCGCGCAGCGCGTGGAGGCCGAGCCAGGCGTCGGCCATGCCGGGGTCGTGCCGCACCGCCGTCCGGAACTCGTCCTCGGCCTGCGCGTACGCTCCCATGGTGTACGCGTCGACGGCACGCAGCCAGGCGAGATCGGCCGGGGAGTGCGAACCTTGGGTGCCGAAATCCATCACGTCCCCCACCAACCCTGCCCCCGTGGTTGCCGCCGGGGCGGCTGCCCCTTTCGCATCGTACCTGCGCAGGCCGCACGGGCCGAGGGTGCCGCACGGCTGTTCGTGTCCGACCTGCCTGGCCGGGCGGCGTGCGCGGGGGCGCGCAGGGGGCGTGAAAGGCCGGAAGACGCTGGTCACCCACGGTGAGGGCGGTGGGGAGCAAAGCGGCGGAAAAGGGTCGGCGACGGGGCCGCGCCGGGGGCTCCGAGAGCCCCCGGACAGGACGAAGCCCCCGATCACGGGGGAACAACCGGGGGCTTCGCGTCTTGGGGCGACTCGTACGAGTCGCACATTGAGAACGTAAGACCTGTATGGGCCCCAGGTCAAGCGGAGTTGGGGCGCGCGTCGCGGGTCGGGCGCGCCGGGCGGGCACCCATCGGGCGCCGGCCGGCCATGCATGGTCACGCAGCGTGAGGCGCGGGGGTGGCTCAGACCGCCGCGGCGGGCCCCGCCAGCAACTCGTACCCCTCGTCTCGCTGCACCACCAGCGTTCCGGCGTACGGGCGCGAGGGGTCCGCGGCGAAATGCGCGCGCTCGGCGGGAAGCCAGCCGTCCCAGAATGTGGACAGCTCCGGTCCGTCCCGGAGCTGTCCCCGCCGCCAGGAGTCCACGTCGGGCAGCTCCATCCACAGCAGGTGCGCCAGCCGCGGGCGCAGGGCGCGCCGGCCGGCGCCCACGCCCTCGACCAGCACCACGGGGGCGGGGGCAAGCCGCCGCGGGGTGGTGGCGAAGCGGCGCGCCACCCAGTCGTAGGGCGCGTACCGGGCGGTGGCGCCGCGGGCGAGGGGGGCGAGGACCTGCTCGTCCAGCCGCCGGGTCCAGGCGAACAGCTCCTCGTGGGTGGCGAGGTCGTCGGTGTGCAGCACGGGTGCCCCGCCGAGCGCCGCCGCCAGCCGCCCGGCGAACGTGGTCTTCCCCGACCCGGCGTGCCCGTCCACCGCGACCAGCCGGACCGGCCCGCACGAGGGCGGCAGGGCGCGCAGCCGCCGGGCCAGCGCGCCGAGCGCGTCCGGGGCGGCGAGGGGGGCGCGGGGGGCGGCGGGGCGGGGCAGGTCCATCGCCGACCACCTTAGGCGGTGTCCCGGCCGCCCGGCTGCGGGGCCCTCGGCCCGTCCGGGGGCGGGGCCGGGGCATGGGCTCCGGCGGCCCTCGTTCACTCCACTGGTCGCACCAATATTGATCCGGCGCGGAGCCGGGAATCACTGGCCTGAAACCACTCGCAGCGGCCATAGTTGTGCGACTGTCGCGCACCCGCGGCCCACCCGGACGACGACTGGGGGAACCCCGTATGACCAGATCCGGAGACGGATCCACGCCTCGCCGCACCGTGCTCGCCGCCGCCCTCGCCGTCACCGGGGCGGCCGCGCTGGCCCCATCGGCCGCGGCACCCGCCGCCGCGGCCGCGCAGAGGGTGCGCCCGCCGGCCCGGCCCTCCCGCAAGGCCGCCGCCCCGGCGGTCGGCTACCGCGGCTGGAGCAGCCTCGCCGACTGGCGGGCCGGATCGGGCGAGGGCATCCGCGTCGAGGCCGGAGCCCGCCCCGGTGTGGTCATCTCCCGCCCGGCGGGCACCGCGGACTACACCGATCCGCACACCGGCACCACGGCCGCCTGGGAGTACGCCACCTGGACCTCCCCGGTGCACACCCTGCCCCACCCGGCCACCGAGGCGATCGTCTCGTGGAACGCCCGCACCCCGGCCGGCACCTGGATCCAGGCCGAGCTCAAGGGCACGTACTCCGACGGCACCGACACCCCCTGGTACGTGATGGGCCGCTGGGCCTCCGGGGACGGCGCCGACTCCATCCGGCGGACCTCGGTCGACGGCCAGAGCGACGGCAAGAGCTCGGTGTGGACCGACACCTTCGCCATCGACGCCCCGGCGACCGGGCTGCGGCTGGCCTCGTACCGGCTGCGGCTGACCCTCTACCGCAGGCCCGGCAGCGGTCTGACGCCCACGGTGTGGCGCGTCGGCGCGATGGGCTCGGACGTCCCCGACCGCTTCGAGGTGCCCGCCTCCGCGCCGGGCCTGGCCGGCGGCCGGGAGCTGGCCGTGCCGCGCTACTCGCAGGAGATCCACAAGGGCCAGTACCCGGAGTACGACAACGGCGGCGAGGCCTGGTGCAGCCCCACCTCGTCCCAGATGATCATCGAGTACTGGGGCCGCAAGCCCACCGCCGCGGACCTGGCCTGGGTCAACCCCGACTACGCCGACCCGCAGGTCTGCCACGCCGCCCGGTACACCTTCGACTACCAGTACCAGGGCTGCGGCAACTGGCCGTTCAACGCCGCCTACGCCGCCACGTACCGCGATCTGCAGGGCGTGGTCACCCGGCTCGGCTCGCTCAACGACGCCGAGAAGCTGATCGCCGCCGGGATCCCCGTGATCACCTCCCAGTCCTTCCTCAAGGAGGAGCTGACCGGGGCCGGTTACGGCACCGCGGGCCACCTGATGACCGTGATCGGCTTCACCGCCGACGGCGACGTGATCGCCAACGACCCGGCGTCGTCCGACAACGCGGCCGTCCGCCACGTCTACAAGCGGCGCGAGTTCGAGAACATCTGGCTGCGCACGAAGCGCTACAACTCGCAGGGCAAGGTGGTCTCCGGCAGCGGCGGCGTCTGCTACCTGTACTTCCCGGCCCGGCCGACCGCGAGCCAGCGCCGGGCCCTGCTGGAGCTGGGCATCCGCTGAGCGCGCCGGCGGCGCCCGGCCCCGGGCGCCGCCCCTCCACCCCATTCCCGCCCCACCCCCGCCTCCGCCTCTGTTCTCGCCCTGCCCGCCCCGCCCCGCCCATGATCCGAGGTGCGGGCGGCCTCGAGGCTGCCCATGCTGGACAGGGGGAGGTCGTCGGACACCACAGTCCGCGGCTCACGGAGAGGACGGTGATGGGCGATGAGCATGCCCGTCCGACGCACAGGGAACGAGGGCGCGATGGAGCGCCGACGCGGCTGGGCGCGCAGCCCCCTGGCCGAATTCGACGACTTGCTCAACCAGATGGGCGGCCTGCTCGAATCCACGGTCGGCGGCGGCCTGCCGGGCATGGGCCTGGTGGCCTGGACGCCGTCCGCCGACGTGTCCGAGAGCGACGAGGGCTACCACCTCCAGATCGAGCTTCCCGGAGTCAGCCGCAACGAGGTCGACGTCGAGGTGAGCGGGCAGGAACTGGCCGTTTCCGGCGAGATCCGGGAACGGGAGCGCAAGGGCGTCGTGCGCCGCAGCACGCGCCGCACCGGGCACTTCGAGTACCGGATGCGGCTGCCGGGCGAAGTGAACACCGAAGGCGTCAAGGCGAGCATGTCGGAAGGCGTGCTGTCGATCGACGTCCCCAAGGCGGAGACCACCAAGCCCCGCCACATCGAAATCACCGAGGCCGGGGAGAGCGGAGGCGGCTGAGATTCGCCGAAGAAGGCCCCCTCGCGCGGCGGGACCGCCCCTGCGGGCGCGTTCCGCCGCGGTCGGCCTACGGGGGCGGAATCCGCCCCTGCCGCGCGGCGCTGCCCCGACGCGCCCCGGCACTTGCCCGGCTCCTCCCGGCTTTTCCGTTACCGGCGCCGATAAAACCCCGAAAAACCCCGAGAAGCGGACTATTGATTTCCACTTCCCGTTCCACCGCGGACGGCCGGTCAGTAATCTCGGTTCAGCAGCGGGTTGCCCTGCCGCTATTCGTCATGCTCCACTTCCCCGAGGACGCGGACGACCCCGAGGGCGGCCCCGGAAGCCGGAAGAGGGCGAGGAAGTGCAGGACGTGTACTGGCGGCCGAAGGGCGACGACGGCACAGGCGAGGAAGCGGCGGCCGGTCACGGCCGCGCCGCGGCGGGGCCCGCGATATGACCTCCGGGCCGGTCGGCGGGCCGAGACCCAGGGAGCGCGCGGAGGAGACCACGGCGGCGGACGCCGGGATCAGGCGGTTCGCGGAACTCTGGAGCGGCGCCGTCCACCCGGTGACGGCGACCACGATGAGCCGCACCGAATTCGAGGCGCACCTGGTGCCGCTGGCCCGCCGGCTGAGCGCCGCCCTCGCCTCCCAGCCCTTCGACACCGCGCCCGCGTACGAGGTCGGGGCCGCGCTGGTGGGCGCGCAGTGCGCCGAACCCGAGGCCCTCCCGGCCATCCTGGGCGCCATCGACAGCCATCTGGTGCCGCACTGCCCGCCCGACCCCCCGATGGCCGACGAGGAGGCGCGGACCCGCTGCACCCGGCTGCAGCACGCCCTCGCCGCCGGCTTCGTCCGCGAGCTCAGGAAGCGCGAGCGCGATCAGCACGAGGCCCTCTCCCGCGCCGCCGAGGCCGCCCGCACCGAGGCCGAGAAGGCCCTGCACGCCAGCGAGGCCAAGTTCCAGGCGGTGTTCGAGGGCGCGGTCATCGGCGTCGGGATCTGCGGCCTCGACGGGGAGATCCTGGTCGTCAACGACGCCATGGCCCGGATGTTCGGCGGCATGGACTTCTTCCGCCCCGGCCGCAACGTCAACGAGTTCGTCCACCCCGACGACGCCCCCGGGGTCCACGAGATCTACCGCGAGCTGGTCACCGGACAGCGCGACCACTTCCGGGTCGAGAAGCCGCACTACCGCGACGACGGCAGCGTGCTGTGGACCAACCTGACGGTCACCCTGCTCCGCGACTCCACCGGCGCCCCGCAGTACCAGCTCACCCTCGCCGAGGACATCACCGAGCACCGGCTGCTGCGCGAGCGGCTGCGCTACGAGGCCACCCACGACGAGCTGACCGGGCTGCCCAACCGCACCCTGTTCCTCGAACACCTCGACAAGGTGCTGGCCGGCGAGTCCGGCGCCGAGCGCTTCGGCGTCTGCTACCTCGACCTGGACGGCTTCAAGGCGGTCAACGACAGCCTCGGCCACATCGCGGGCGACCGGCTGATCAAGGTCGTCGCCGAGCGCCTCCAGGCCTGCGCCGCCACCCCCGACGAGCTGATCGCCCGCGTGGGCGGCGACGAGTTCCTGGCCCTGGTCACCGGCCCCACGGCGCAGCAGGACAGCGCCGCCCTCGCCGGCCGGATGCTCGCCGCCCTCGAGGAGCCCGTCCGCGTCGACGGCCGCGAGCTGCTGGTACGGGCCAGCATCGGCGTGGTCGACGGGGCCGCCGGCGAGATCGGCCGCGCCGAGGTGCTGCGCAGCGCGGACATCACGATGTACCGGGCCAAGGCGGCCGGCGGCAACCGCTACGAACTCGCCGACGCCGACTCCAACGCGCGGGTCATCGCGCGTCACAGCCTGACCAACGGGCTGCCCGCCGCCCTGGAGCGCGGCGAGTTCTTCATCGAGTACCAGCCCCTGGTGCGGCTGGCCGACGGCACCGTACGCGGCGCCGAGGCGCTCGTACGCTGGCTCCACCCGACCCACGGGGTCCTCGGCCCCGACCAGTTCATCCCGCTCGCCGAGGACACCGGCCTGATCGTGCCGCTCGGCCGCTGGGTGCTGGAACAGGCCGCCCGGCAGGCCCGCGACTGGCGGGACGCCGCCGGGGGCGACGGCGACCGGCTGCGGGTCAACGTCAACCTCTCGCCCTGTCAGCTCAGCCACCCCAGCCTGGTCTCCGACACCGTGGCCGTCCTGGAGGACGCCGGGCTGTGCCCGAGCGCCCTGTGCCTGGAGGTCACCGAGAACGACCTGATCGGCGCCGACGAGGACGCGCTGCGCCCGCTGCGCCAACTCGCCGACCTGGGCGTGGACATCGCCCTGGACGACTTCGGCACCGGCTACTCCAACCTGTCCTACCTCCGCCGGCTCCCGGTCTCCACGCTCAAGCTCGACCGCTCCTTCACCCGGGGGATGCAGCGGGCCCCGATCGACCCCGTCGACGTCAAGATCGTGGAGGGGATCGTCTCGCTCGCCCACACCCTCGACCTGGCGGTGACCGTGGAGGGCGTGGAGACCGCCGTGCAGGCCGAGTACCTGCGGGGCCTGGGCTGCGACACCGCCCAGGGCTGGTACTACGCCCGCCCGGGCCCGCCCGAGCGCCTCCACACCCTCGCCCTCGCCGACGCGAGCTGACGGCGCCTGACGGCGCATCGACGGCGGGCCGGCGGGCCGGCGGTGGGTTGACGGCGGCCTGACGCCCGTGCCCGGGCGCCAGGCCCCGTCCCGGCCGCCGCGCCCGCCGGGACAGGGCCAGGGCCGGTGCTAGCCCGGCGGGTCCAGCAGCCGGGAGCGGATCAGGAACCGGACGCCCTCCGGGGCCTCCAGGGAGAAGCCGCTGCCCCGGCCCGGCACCACGTCCACCGTCAGATGGGTGTGCCGCCACCGCTCGAACTGCTCGGCCGACATCCAGAACCCGACCGGCTCCGCGACGCCCTCCACCTCCAGCGACCCGAGCAGCACATCCGCCGCCCCGGTACGGAACTCGCCCAGCGGGTAGCACATCGGGGCGCTGCCGTCGCAGCAGCCGCCCGACTGGTGGAACATCAGCGGGCCGTGCGCCTCGCTCAGCCGCCGGATCAGCTCCGCCGCGGCCGGGGTCACCGCGACCCGGGACACCTCGGCCCCGCCCATCACAGCCCGCCCATCAGAACAGCCCGAGCTTCTTGGGGGAGTAGCTCACCAGCAGGTTCTTGGTCTGCTGGTAGTGGTCGAGCATCATCTTGTGGGTCTCGCGGCCGATGCCGGACTGCTTGTAGCCGCCGAACGCCGCGTGCGCCGGGTAGGCGTGGTAGCAGTTGGTCCACACCCGGCCCGCCTGGATGGCGCGGCCGGCGCGGTAGGCGGTCGTGCCGTCGCGGGTCCACACGCCGGCGCCCAGCCCGTACAGCGTGTCGTTGGCGATCTTGATGGCGTCGTCGAAGTCGCTGAACGGGGCCACGGCCACCACCGGGCCGAAGATCTCCTCCTGGAAGACCCGCATGTGGTTGGCGCCCTCGAAGACGGTCGGCTCCACGTAGTAGCCGCCCGACAGCTCGCCGCCGAGGTCGGCGCGGGCGCCGCCGGTCAGCACGCGGGCGCCCTCCTGCCGGCCGATGTCCAGGTAGGAGAGGATCTTCTCCAGCTGGTCGTTGGAGGCCTGGGCGCCCATCATGGTGTCGGTGTCCAGCGGATGGCCCTGGACGATCTTCCGGGTGCGGGCCACGGCCGCGTCCATGAAGTCACGGTAGTGGCCCTGCTGCACCAGCGCGCGCGAGGGGCAGGTGCACACCTCGCCCTGGTTGAGGGCGAAGAGGGTGAACCCCTCGAGGGCCTTGTCCAGGAAGTCGTCGTCGGCGGCCGAGACGTCGTCGAAGAAGATGTTCGGGCTCTTGCCGCCGAGCTCCAGCGTCACCGGCTTCAGGTGCTCGCTCGCGTACTGCATGATCAGCCGCCCGGTGGTGGTCTCGCCGGTGAAGGCGACCTTGGCCACGCGCGCGCTGGAGGCCAGCGGCTTTCCGGCCTCCACCCCGAAGCCGTTGACGATGTTGAGCACGCCCGGCGGCAGCAGGTCGGCGACCAGGCTCATCCACAGGTGGATGGAGGCCGGGGTCTGCTCGGCGGGCTTGAGGACCACCGCGTTGCCCGCGGCCAGCGCGGGGGCGAGCTTCCACGCGGCCATCAGGATCGGGAAGTTCCACGGGATGATCTGGGCGACCACGCCCAGCGGCTCGTGGAAGTGGTAGGCGACGGTGTCCTCGTCGAGCTGCGACAGGCTGCCCTCCTGGGCCCGCAGCACCCCGGCGAAGTAGCGGAAGTGGTCGATGGCCAGCGGGATGTCGGCGGCCAGCGTCTCGCGCACCGGCTTGCCGTTCTCCCAGGTCTCGGCGACCGCGAGCGCCTCGAGGTGCTCCTCCATGCGGTCGGCGATCCTCAGCAGCACCGCGGCGCGCTCGGCGGGCGCGGTGCGGCCCCAGGCGGGGGCCGCCGCGTGGGCGGCGTCCAGGGCCCGCTCGACGTCCTCGGCGGTGCCCCGGGCGATCTCGGTGAACGGCTGCCCGTTGACCGGGGTCGGGTTCTCGAAGTACCGGCCCTGCTTGGGCGGCACGTACTCCCCGCCGATCCAGTGGTCGTAGCGCGGCTGGTAACGGACGACCGAGCCCTCGGCTCCGGGGTTCGCGTAACGCGTCATGGGCGGCTCTCCCAGTGTTCGTCGTGGCATGACGTCGCGGGACGACGTCGGCGGCGAGGTTAGGCGCCGGTACGTTGCACGGAGGTTGCGCCGGGGCGGCCACGCCCGGGCGGCCGGCGCCGGGGGTCAGAGAGGGCCGGGGGTCAGAGGGCGCCGGGGTCAGAGGGGGC